>NZ_CP082922.1:3773728-4088569 GCF_019931675.1 Nocardioides rotundus | reverse complement strand
CCTAACAAGGTGGTTGACAGCGGCACAAGACTTCATCCACAGCCCCCGACCTCGGTTTGACCCTGCTTCCGCGCTCCGCGTACCGTTGCTCAGTCTGCCTGGCCAGACCGGTGCTGTCTCGCGCCTGCGGGCGCTCGATCCTCCACCGGTGGCACCCGCTGACCGCGGGCGCGGCAGACCACCTCAGACGCAACCTCCGCAGATCCGAGCGGGGGAGACCTACGGAGATGCTCGTGAGCAAGCGCACCTACCAGCCGAACAACCGCCGCCGCCACAAGACGCACGGCTTCCGCCTGCGGATGCGGACGCGCGCCGGCCGCTCGATCCTGTCCTCCCGCCGCCGCAAGGGGCGCAAGAACCTGGCCGTCTGAGCCGGGTCGCCCGCGGTGCTGCCCGCTGCCCATCGGCTCACCGACGGTGCGTCCTTCCGCACCGCCGTACGCCGTGGCGCCCGCGCCGGCAGCCGCACCCTGGTGCTGCACCTGGCCGCGCCCTCGCCGCACGGTGAGTCCGACCGGCCCGCGCGGGTCGGCTTCGTGGTCAGCAAGGCGGTCGGTACGGCGGTGACCCGCAACCGGGTCAAGCGCCGGCTGCGCCACCTGATGCGGGCCCGGGTCGACCGGCTCGCCGATGGCAGCACCCTGGTGGTCCGCGCCCAGCCCGCGGCCGCGGAGGCGACGAGCTCGGAACTGGCCCGCGACCTGGATCGTTGTCTGGGGCGAGTGCTGGGGGCCAGCGAGGAGGCGGAGCCGGCGTGAAGTACCTGCTCATCGGCCTGCTCAAGGCCTACCGGCTGCTGATCAGCCCGCTCTACGGCCAGGTCTGCCGCTACCACCCCTCGTGCTCGGCCTATGCGCTGGAGGCCGTGCAGGTGCACGGCAGCATCCGCGGCAGCTGGCTGGCGATCCGCCGCCTGGCGCGGTGTCACCCCTGGGCCGCCGGGGGCTACGATCCGGTTCCGGGGCACCTCCGCGCGGGGCGACCAGAACACCGACCCAACGCCCGCACCGAGGCGGGACCCACACCAGGAGCCTGAGTGATCGACTTCTTCACCTCCATCGGCAGCTTCATCATGACGCCGCTCTACTACGTCGTGTCGTTTGTGATGGTGGGCTTCCACTCGCTGTTCGGGCGGATCTTCGGCGACGCCAGCGGTGCTGCCTGGGTGCTCTCGATCATCGGCCTGACCGTGGTGATCCGAGCGGCGCTGATCCCGCTGTTCGTCAAGCAGATCAAGTCCTCGCGGAACATGCAGCTGATCCAGCCGCGGGTCAAGGAGCTGCAGAAGAAGTACGCGCACGACCGGGAGAAGCTCACCCAGGAGACGATGGCGCTGTACAAGGAGACGGGGACCAACCCGTTCGCCTCGTGCCTGCCGATCCTGGTGCAGATGCCGATCTTCTTCGCGCTGTTCCGGCTGATCGATCACGCCGCCGACGGCAAGGGGCGGGCGTTCCTGACCCCGACGCTTGCCCAGCAGTTCGGCAGCGCGGAGATCTTCGGGGTGCCGATCTCCGGCACGCTGTTCACGTCCGACGGCAACGCCGGGGTGATCGTCATGGCGATCACGCTGGTCGTCGCGATGACCGCGACCACGTTCCTCACCCAGCGCCAGCTGATGAGCAAGAACATGCCGCCGGACGCGATGACCGGTCCCTACGCCCAGCAGCAGAAGCTGCTCCTCTACGTCCTGCCGATCGTCTTCGCCGTCGGCGGCATCGCGTTCCCGATCGCGCTGATGATCTACTGGACCACCTCGAACCTGTGGACGATGTGCCAGCAGTTCTACGTGATCCGCAACAACCCCGCCCCGGGCACTCCGGCTGCCCAGGCCAAGGAGGAGCGGGACAAGGCCAAGGCGGCCAAGCGCGGCGAGCCGGTCGCTGGCGCGGCGGGTACGACGACCGCTGGTGCCGACACCGCGGGCGAGGACGCCCTGCCGCCGATGCACCAGGGAGGAAGCTCGCGCCCTGCCCAGCGCCAGCAGCCGAAGCGGCAGACGCGGTCGCAGCGCAAGAAGCAGCCGCCCCAGCAGCCCCACAAGTCTCAGTAGGCGCCTCGCCTCGCTGACCCGCGCGCCCTGTGACGGACGCGCCCCCTTCCCGCAGAACCCCCAAGGAGCATCGCGTGAGCGACGAGACCACCACCGACCTGAACGAGCCGGCCCAGGCGCCGGTGGACGCCCCCGAGACGGACGACTCCGCGCAGGACGCGGCCGCCGAGTCGGGCGAGGGCCGCCGCGGATCGCGGCTGGAGCGGCTGGAGCAGGAGGGCGACATCGCCGCCGACTACCTCGAGGAGCTGCTCGACATCGCCGACCTCGACGGTGACCTGGACATGGACGTCGAGGGCGACCGGGCGATGGTGTCGATCGTGGGCGCCGAGCTGAGCCAGCTGGTGGGTGAGAACGGCGAGGTGCTGGACGCGCTGCAGGAGCTGACGCGTCTGGCTGTCTACCGCGAGACCGGTGAGCGGTCCCGGTTGATGCTGGACGTCTCCGGTCACCGCGAGCGCAAGCGCCAGGAGCTGGTCACGCTGGCCGAGCAGAAGATCGCCGAGGTCCGTGCCGACGGGTCGCCGGTCTCCCTCGCCCCGATGACGTCCTTCGAGCGCAAGGTGGTGCACGACGCCGTCACCGCCGCCGGCCTGACCTCGGAGTCCGAGGGTGCGGAGCCGCGGCGGTTCGTGGTGATCCTCCCCGCCTGATGAGCGACGTTTCACGTGAAACACCCCCCACGCCGGACGCGGCGCGGGGGGTGTTTGCGCCTGACCGACTGCCCCTGGCAGAGAGGTACGCCGAGCTCCTGGCCACCGACGGCACCCTGCGCGGGCTGATCGGGCCGCGGGAGGTGGAGCGGCTCTGGGAGCGGCATCTGCTCAACTCGGCCGCCATGGCCGAGGTGCTGCCCCGGGACGCCACCGTCGCCGATGTCGGGTCCGGCGCCGGTCTCCCCGGCCTGGTGCTCGCGATCGTGCGTCCCGACCTTCGGATCACCCTGGTCGAGCCCCTGCTGCGGCGCACCACCTTCCTCAGCGAGGTGGTCGAGGAGCTGGGTCTGGACAACGTCGAGGTGGTCCGGGGCCGGGCGGAGGCGCTGCACGGGCAGCGCCGGTTCGACGTGGTGACCTCGCGGGCCGTGGCTCCCCTGCCCCGCTTGCTGGAGTGGTCGATGCCGCTCGTCGCGCCGCACGGCGCGCTGGTGGCGATGAAGGGCTCCTCGGTGGGTCAGGAGATCGAGGACGCCAGCGGGGTGCTGGACAATCTGGGCGCGGCCCGGCCCGAGCGACTCGAGGTCGGCACGGAGTCGCCGGCAAGCTCCCCCGCCACCCTGGTGCGGGTTTCGTGGGCCGACCCCGCACAGGTAGGTTCGGCCGGACGGTCGTCGACCGGTCGCTCGAAGCGATCTGGCCACCGCAAGCGCCGCCCGCCCCGCGGGTAGCCCCGGCCACGCTGTCACCGCGGTTTATCCACATTTTCCACCAGTCATCCACAGGAGAGAGGGAGTAGCGGGCGTTGGTTTCACGTGAAACAGACGAGGCTGGCCGCAGTCCCTTCCGGGTCCCCACGGCCGGAGAGCTCGCCGAGCAACGTTCCGGACTCGGCGACGAGACCACCCCCCTTGCTCGCGCCGTGGAGTCCTCGGTGCTCGCGCGCGCGGCCGCCCAGCGGCGGGAGCCGGAGACGCGCCCCGAACGCACCCGGGTGATGGTCGTGGCGAACCAGAAGGGCGGGGTCGGCAAGACCACCACCACGGTGAACCTCGCCGTCGCGCTGGCCCAGCTGGGACAGCGGGTGCTCGTCGTCGATCTGGACCCCCAGGGGAACGCCTCGACCGCGCTCAACGTGGAGCACCACCGCGGCATCCCCTCCACCTACGACGCTCTCGTGGACGGCACGCCTCTGGTCGAGATCGCCACGGAGAGCCCCGACGTCCCCCACCTGTCGGTCGTCCCGGCGACCATCGACCTGGCCGGCGCCGAGATCGAGCTGGTCAGCGTCGTGGCGCGGGAGAGCCGGTTGCGCAAGGCGATCGCGGGGCACCCGCTGGTCGGCAGCAGGGACGAGGTCGGTGAGGACCGGCTCGACTTCGTCCTGGTCGACTGCCCACCCTCGCTGGGGCTGCTCACCCTCAACGCCCTGGTCGGCGGCGCGGAGATGCTCATCCCGATCCAGGCGGAGTACTACGCGCTGGAGGGCCTGGGCCAGCTGTTGGAGACCGTGGAGATGGTGCGCCAGCACCTCAACCCCGACCTGCGGGTCTCCACGATCCTGCTGACCATGTACGACGCCCGCACTCGGCTCGCCGCCGGCGTCGCGGACGAGGTGCGCGGCCACTTCGGCGACCAGGTGCTCAAGACGGCGATCCCCCGCTCGGTGCGGGTCTCCGAGGCGCCGTCGTACGGCCAGTCCGTGCTGACCTACGACCCCGCCTCGGCCGGCGCGCTCAGCTACCTCGAAGCCGCCCGGGAGATGCTCACGAAGGGAACCTCCGCATGAACGCCACCCCGCCCCGTCGAGGCCTGGGACGCGGCCTGGGCTCGTTGATCCCCACCGCGCCGAGCGAGCCGCTCGCCGAGCCGGACAGGCCAGACACCGAGGCAGGTTCCGCCGCGCCCGAGGAGACAACGGCCGCGGCGCCGATCACCCCGGCCGCGCCCGCGGCGGGCGCGCAGGGCCAGGACGCCACACAAGCCGCGGAGTCCGCACCGTCCTCACAGACCGCGGACGAGCAGCCCGACCTCGTCGAGACCGGCGCCCGGTTCGCCGAGCTGCCCCCGCAGCAGATCCGCCCCAACGAGCGGCAGCCGCGACAGGTCTTCGACGAGGAGGCGATGGCCGAACTGGTGCACTCCATCCGCGAGGTGGGGCTGCTGCAGCCGGTCGTCGTACGTCGAACCGGGGACGACGCCTACGAGCTGGTCATGGGCGAGCGCCGCTGGCGCGCGGCCCAGGAGGCCGGCCTCGAGGCGATCCCCGCGATCGTGCGCGAGACCGACGACACCGACATGCTGCGCGACGCGCTGCTGGAGAACCTGCACCGCTCCCAGCTGAACCCCCTGGAGGAGGCGGCGGCCTACGGTCAGCTGCTGGAGGACTTCTCCTGCACCCACGAGGAGCTGGCCGACCGGATCGGACGCTCCCGCCCGCAGATCACCAACACCCTGCGGCTGCTCAAGCTCTCCCCCACGGTGCAGCGGCGGGTCGCCGCTGGCGTGCTGTCGGCCGGTCACGCCCGCGCGCTGCTCGCGGTCGAGGACCCGGCGCTCCAGGACCGGCTCGCCCAGCGCGCGGTCGCGGAGGGGATCAGCGTCCGCGGACTGGAGGAGATCGTCTCCGTCGGCGACACCGGGCGCTCGCGCAGCGCCGCCCGGCCCCGGCAGACCGACCCCGAGCTGGTGGAGATCGCCGACCGGCTCTCCGACCGCCTCGAGACCCGGGTCCGCGTGGACATGGGCCGGAGCAAGGGCAAGATCACCGTGGACTTCGCGACGCTGGAGGATCTGCAGCGGATCGTCGAGGTCCTCGACCCCCGGAACCGCACCGACCGCCCGATCTGAGGGACGACCCCCCCGCGCGCTTGGTCTTGACGTGCGGACCTACAGCAGTAGGTGGCGCCAACCACTGTGGGGTCGTACGTCAGGACCAAGCGCCCGGAGTGCCGATCTCTGCGGAAAGACGACTGGTCGATAAGTCGACAAAGTGACCTAGCGACGAGGAGACGAGGCGCGGTCACCGGAGAGGCAGTGTCACCGCCGTCGCTCGGCCCGCCGCCGGGCCCGCTCGCGCTTCTCGGCCACGTCCAGCCGGGCGGCCTCCTCCAGCGACGGCGCCGAGCCGCCGTGCGAGGCGGGGCGCCACCAGGCGTCGGGGTCGTCGGCCGGATAGGCCCGGATCGACTCGTCCAACAGGTGCATCATCCGGGCCTTGAGCTCGGCGGTCTCGGCGACCGGGTCGACCCCCGGGGGATACATCGGTGTGCCGACCCGCAGCGAGATCGGCAGGCCGCGCGAGAAGTTCCGGGGGTGGTCCTTGGTCATCATCCGCTGGGTCCCCCACAGGATCACCGGCACCAGGGGGACGCCGGCCGCGGCGGCGATCCGCACCGCGCCGGTCTTGAAGTCCTTGAGCGTCATCGCCCGCGAGATCGTCGCCTCGGGGAAGATCCCGACCGCCTCACCCCGGCGCAGGTAGTCCACCGCGGTGTGGAAGGACGCCTCGCCCTCGCCCCGGTCCACCTCGATGTGGTGCAGCGAGCGCATCAGCGGGCCGACGTACCGGTGGTCGAAGAGCTCCCGCTTGGCCATGAACCGCACCCGGCGCCCGGACGGGTTGGCCGCGAGGCCGCCGTAGACGAAGTCCACGTAGCCGATGTGGTTGTAGGCCAGCAGCACGCCGCCGGTGCGCGGCACGTTCTCGGTGCCGGTCAGCTCGATCCGCTGGCCGAGGACCCGGAAGCCGGTCTTCGCCGCGACGATGATCGGGGGATAGGTGAGGTCGCGCACGCAGGTCTCCTCGCTGCCGACAGGGTGGGGGGTCAGTCTGGACTCAACGGCGGGTCGCGAGGAAGTCCGCGATCCGGCCGATCGCCTCCTCCAGCACCTCGACGTCGGGGAGCGTCACCAGGCGGAAGTGGTCGGGCTGGAACCAGTTGAACCCGGTGCCGTGGGTGACCAGGATCTTCTTGGCCCGCAGCAGATCCAGGACGAACTCCTGGTCGTCGGTGATCGGGTAGACCTCCGGGTCCAGGCGGGGGAAGCAGTACAAGGCACCCCGGGGTGTCACGTTCGTTACCCCCGGTATCTCGTTGAGCAGCCGGTCGGCCAGCATCGACTGCTCATAGAACCGCCCGCCGGGGCCGATCAGCTCGGTGATCGACTGGTAGCCGCCCAGCGCGGTCTGGATCGCGTGCTGCGCGGGCACGTTGGCGCACATCCGCATGTTCGCGATGAGGGTCAGTCCCTCCAGGAAGTCGGCGGCGACCTCCTTGGGGCCGGAGATCATCACCCAGCCGGCGCGGTAGCCGCACACCCGGTAGGCCTTGGAGAGGCCGCTGAAGGTCAGGCAGAGAACGTCGTCGCCGGCGAAGGAGGCGGCGTGGTGGTGCACCGCCTCCTCGAACAGGATCTTCTCGTAGATCTCATCGGCCATCACCACGAGCTGGTGGCGCCGGGCGATGTCGACCAGCCCGCGCACGGTGTCCTCGCTGTAGACCGCGCCGGTCGGGTTGTTGGGGTTGATGATCACCAGCGCCTGGGTGTTCTCGGTGATCCGCGACTCGAGGTCGGCCAGGTCGGGGTTCCAGCCGTTGGCCTCATCGCAGCGGTAGTGCACCGCCGTACCCCCCGACAGGGTGACCGCCCCGGTCCACAGCGGGTAGTCCGGCGCCGGCACCAGCACCTCGTTGCCGTCGTCGAGGAAGGCCTGCAGCACCATCGAGATGAGCTCGGAGACGCCGTTGCCGATGAAGACGTCGTCCACCGAGGTCTCGGGCAGGCCGCGGGACTGGTAATACTGCGCGACCGCGGTGCGCGCGGAGTAGATCCCGCGGGAGTCGCTGTAGCCCTGGGACTGCGGCAGGTTGTGCACCATGTCGGCCAGGATCGACTCCGGCGCCTCGAAGCCGAAGGGCGCGGTGTTGCCGATGTTGAGCTTGAGCACCTTGTGCCCCTCGGCCTCCAGCCGCTGGGCCTCGGTCAGGATCGGCCCGCGTACGTCGTACCGGACGCCTCGCAGCTTGCGGCTCTGTCGGATCTCGCGCACCGGGCGATTGTGTCAGGGCGCGGCGGGGGAGCGGCGCAACCTTGTCCGATCTCACGCCGGTGCGACGGGGCGGGACTACGATGACGGCGTGGCCCGACCGACGCGACCGGGACTCCGGCGCACCGTGGCACTCGACCCCGCGCACCTGGCGGCGTTCGACCATGTCCGCGGCTGCCTGACCTGGCAGCTGCGCTCTCCGGCCGCGATCAACGGCGAGGACCCGGCGTCGCTCAAGGCCGTCTGGCTGCGCGAGGTGAGCGAGCAGTGGGGGACCTGCGGGCAGGTCGTGCTGCGCGAGGGGAGCCCCGCCGCGCTGGCGATCTACGCGCCGCCGGCGTGGCTGCCGGGCGCGGCGAGACTGCCGACGGCGCCGGCGTCCCCGGACGCGGTCGTGCTCGCCAGCGTGTACGTCGCCCCGGAGCACCGCGGCGGAGGGCTCTCCCGGCTGCTGGTGCAGGCGATGGCGCGCGACCTCGTGCAGCGCGCCGACCGGCCGGCCGCGGTCGAGGTCTTCGCGGGCGTCGGCGAGTGCCGGCAACCGGTGGACTACTGGACCCGGCTCGGGTTCGGCGTGGAGCGGCCGCACGCGTGGTCGCCCCGGCTGCGGATGGAGCTGCGGGACACGGTGCGGGTCAGGGCCGGCGCGGCGATCGGCCGGCTCGCGGGCGCCGTACGACCCCGCCCCGTGGTGGCACCGCAGCCACCACTGGGACGGGGGTCGGGTCAGCTCAGGAGAGCAGGTCGGACAGCTCGTTGAGCAGCGCCGCCTTGGGCTTGGCGCCGACGATGCTCTTCACGACCTCGCCGTTCTGGTAGACGTTGAGCGTCGGGATGCCGGTGACCCGGTAGGCCGCCGGGGTCTGCGGGTTCTCGTCGACGTTCATCTTCACGAAGCTCATCTTGTCGCCGTGCTCGGCGGCGATCTCGTCCAGGATCGGGCTGACCTGGCGGCACGGGCCGCACCACTCGGCCCAGAAGTCCACGAGGACGGGCTTGTCGGACTGGAGGACCTGCGACTCGAAGTCGGCGTCGGTCACGGCGGGCATGTTGGACACGTCGGTGATCCCTTCGAAAACGGGTGTCGTGGTTGCCCCCAGTGAACACCACTGCGGGGACGGTTGTTCCGATCCCCGGCCGGGGCCTCGGCGGCTCAGACCGGAGAGATGACCTCGTCGATGGTGGCCTTGGTGCTGCCGGCAGACGAGCCGTGCTGCTCCAGCGCGGCGACGTAGCGCTCGGCGTCCAGGGCCGCCGAGCATCCGGTGCCGGCGGCGGTCACGGCCTGGCGGTAGATGTGGTCGACCAGGTCGCCGGCGGCGAAGACGCCGGGCAGGTTGGTGCGCGTGGTGGGGGAGTCGACCAGCACGTAGCCCTCGTCGTCCAGGCGGACCTGGCCGTGCAGCAGCTCCGAGCGCGGGTCGTGGCCGATCGCGATGAACAGGCCGGTCACCGGCAGGTTGCTGGTCTCCCCGGTGACGGTGTTCTTCAAGGTGAGCGACTCGACCCGGTCCGTGCCGTTGATCGCCTCGACCTCGGAGTTCCAGATGATCTCCAGCTTCGGGTCGTTGAAGGCGCGCTCCTGCATGATCTTCGAGGCGCGCAGCTCGTCGCGGCGGTGGATCAGGTAGACCTTCTGGCCGAACCGGGTGAGGAAGGTGGCCTCCTCGACCGCGGAGTCGCCACCGCCGACCACGGCGATCGCCTGATCGCGGAAGAAGAAGCCGTCGCACGTCGCGCACCACGAGACACCGCGGCCGGACAGCTCGTCCTCCCGCGGTAGACCGAGCTTGCGGTAGCCCGAGCCCATGGCCAGGATCACCGACTTCGCGCGGAACTCGCCCGAGGCGGTCTTGACCACCTTCACCCGGCCGGTGAGGTCGACCTCGGTGACGTCGTCGGGCACCAGCTCGGCGCCGAACCGCTCGGCCTGGGCGCGCATGTCGTCCATCAGCTGCGGGCCCATGATGCCGTCGCGGAAGCCGGGGTAGTTCTCCACCTCGGTGGTGGTCATCAGCGCACCGCCGGCGGTGACCGAGCCCTCGAAGACCAGTGGGGACAGGTTCGCCCGGGCGGTGTAGAGGGCGGCGGTGTAGCCCGACGGGCCCGACCCGATGACGATGACCTCGCGGACGTCGGTGTCGGTCGTGCTGGTGCTGTCGGTCATGCTGGGCAACGCTCCTCGCTGGCAGGTCCGGCCCTCGCTCCGGGGGCCTCATGGGTCGCAACCGAGAATAGGCCAGCGGCATTCCGAAGGCCCGCCCGCGACCTCAGTCGGCGGGGACGGTGGCGGAGCGGACCGGTTCGTCGGCGCCGCAGAGGTAGAGGATGGACGTCTGCTCGCCGCCGCGGGGCGGACGCTGCACGAGTACGGCGCGCTCCCGCTCGCCGGGCTGGGGGACCCAGACCACGGGGTACTGCTCGCCGGTGCCCCAGGCCGGCCGGCTCGGGCACCAGGCGGTGTCGGCACGCGCCTCGGCGTCCTGGCTCAGCGGCGCGACCGTCGCCCGGGCCACGTCCTGCTCGAAGCGGGCGGCGCGGACCGTCGGCGGTGGAGCCGTGCTGCGGGCGGCCGAGGGCGGGCTGCTCAACTCGTCGAAGCGCTCCTCGGCAGGCGGGGTGGGGGCGCTCGCCCTGTCCTGGAGCTCCTCGTCCGAGGCGGCCCCCTGTTCGGCGGACTCGCCCGCGTCGGAGCCCGCGTTGCCGCTGCTCCCACCGCTGGTCATCAGGTTCGGCACCGAGAAGCCGACGACGGTCACCGCCGCGGCGGCCAGCAGCCCGGCGCCGATCCGGCGGCGCCGCCGTCGCGCGGCCAGCTCGTCCCGGTCGGGCGCGGTCGTCGTCCCGTTGGCGCGCTCCGCAGACAGGTCGGCCACCACCCGGTCCAGCCGCTCGGCGACGCCGTCGGGCATGGGCTCGGTGCTGCGGGCGTCGGCGAGGAGGCGCCGTACCTCCTCGGCCTGGGCAGGCGTCAGGTCGCGCTCGGGCACGGGTGGGGCACCTCCTTGGGGAGCTGGACGAGAGTTCGGGGTACGGCGCTCACGGGGCGCGCGGCGGGCCCCGGGGACGGTCACCCGGTGGGACGGGCGAGCTCGCGGGCGGGTTCCCCTCGCCTGCCGGGGCGTGCGGGGGCGGGGCGAACAGGGCGAGCTCGTCGGCCAGGCGGGCGCGACCCCGCGAGCAGCGGGACTTCACCGTGCCCACCGCGCACCCGAGGATCTCCGCGGCCTCCGCGACGGGATAGCCCTCCATGTCCACGAGCACCAGCGCGGCCCGCTGCTCCGCCGGCAGCGTCCGCAGTGCCGCGATCACGGCACGCCGGCGCTCGGCGGCCTCCGTCTCGGTCTCGGGGTCGCCGCCGCGGTCCTCGGTCACCACCGCTCCTCGCGCCGCCTGCTCCTCGAGGTCGTCGGGCAGCGCGTCCGCCGCGCGCACCTTCGCCGCCCGGAGCCGATCCAGGCAGGCGTTGACCACGACCCGGTGCAGCCAGGTGGTCACCGCGGCATCGCCGCGGAAGCTCTCGGCCCGGCGGAATGCGGCGACCAGTCCGTCCTGGAGGCCGTCGGCGGCGTCCTCGCGGTTGCCCATGGTGCGCACGGCGACCGCCCAGAGCCGGTCGCGGTGCCGGCGTACCAGCTCGCCGAACGCGTCGGGGTCGCCGGCCACGTGCGCGGCGAGCAGCTCGGCGTCGCCGCGCTCGACGCGCTCGCTCACGCGCGGACCCGAATCTCGGCGATCTCACCGCGGTAGCGACCGTCGTCGGTCTGGGGGATGCTGGTCAGCCACACGGTCAGGTAGCGACCGCGGTCCTGGCCGTCCAGGGTGACGTCGACCGTGCCGCTGCCGGTCTGGCTGCCGATCGGCGAGAGCCCGCGGATCCCGGTGGGCGACTCGTTGGTGAGGTAGAGGGACAGACTCGTCTCGCCCGCCTCCGGGAGGCTGACCGAGACCTCGCGCGGGGCACGGACCTCGCCCAGGTCGAGCACCACGCCGACCCCGGACTTCAGGCCGCCGGGACCGAAGTTCTCCTCATAGGTCAGCGTGGTCCAGGTCGTCGACGGGTCGCCGTCCACGACGTGGCCGACGGTGTCGGGGTTCTCCTCCCGCGGCGGGGACCCCTGCGGGTCGAAGTCCTCGGCGCTCAGGCCCGTGAGGGCCCGGACGGGCCCGGTGGCGCTGGTGTCGGGGCCCGACGGGCTCTCGTCCTCGCCCAGCACGATGCCGCGGCCGTTGCCGAGGTCGAAGGCGAACGCGACGGCGAACAGCAGGAGCACCACCGCACCGACCACCATCGCCAGCCGCAGCCAGCTCCGGCCCGGCACCTCGTCGTCGGTGTAGGCCGGCACCACGCCGCTGCCCGAGCCCGCGCCCGTCCCGGTTCCGATGCGACCGGGCTGCGAGGCGTCCCAGGGCTGGTGCTCCTCCCGACGCGCGGCGGCCGAGCCGGGTCGGGGGGTCCGGACCGGCCGGCCGTCCTCGGGGACGGGGGCGAACAGCGGCCTGGGCGCGGGCTCCTCGAAGGCCGGCGGCGGGGGAGGCTTCGGCGCCTTCTCCGGGTTGCGGGAGACCCAGCCGACGTCGTCGGCGTCGTCGTGGAAGACCGGCATCCCGGCCTGGGTCGGTACGTCGGTCGGGTCGGAGGGGGCGTTGTCGTCGGCCGGGACGGCCGGAGAGACCTGCGTCCGGGGCTCGGGGTCCGGCTCGTGCGGGGTCGTCGGCACCGCCACCGTCGGCTCCTCATCGACCGGCGGGGTGCTCGACACGACCGGCGGCACACCCGGCTGCCAGCGCTCCCCGGTGGTCTGCGCGGGGGGCGCCGGGGGCGCCGGACGCTGGATCGGAGCGGCCGCGGCCAGCTCCGCCTCCCGGTCGGCCATCCCGGCGCCGTCCCCGACGAAGTCCCGGAGCGCCTCGTGCAGCTCGGCCGCGGTGGTCGGGGTGTGCTCCCCGCGGTGGCTGGTGCCGTTGAGCAGGTCGTCGCACAGATGGTCCAGCTCCCGGGGGATCCCGGCGCGCACCCTCCGGGGCCGCAGCACCCGCTGCCCGTCCAGGTGGGCCGGCGGGAGCGCGGAGCCAGAGACCCCGGCCCAGCGCCCGGTGAGGGCGGCGTAGAGGTTCCCCGCCAGGTCGGTCAGGTCCGCCGAGACCCGGCCGGCTGGGAGACCGTGCATGGCCGCGTCCACCGCGAGCCCGATCAGCCGGACCTGCCCATTGAGGTCGACCAGCACGTTCTCCGGCACCAGCCGGCCGTGGGTGACCCCGTTGTCGTGCGCCAGGGCCAGCGAGGCGGCCACCTCGGAGACCAGCCAGGCCGCCCGACGCGGGCTCAGCGGGCCCTCGTCGGCCAGGATGATGTCCAGCGAGCGGCCGGTGCCCCACTCGTTGACCACGAAGCAGATGCCGTCGCGCTCGTCCACGTCGAGCACCCGCAGCACGTGCGGGTCCTGCACCCCGACCGAGAGCCGCGCCGCCTCGTGCAGCGCCGGTGCGCGCGGGTCGTCGGCGCTGATGACGTGCACGGTCACGTGTCGGGCCAGGATCCGGTCCCAGGCGCGGAAGAACCGCCCGCCGTCCCGCTCGTCGAGGAGGTCCTCGAGGCGGTAGCGGCCGGCGAGCTCGTCGCCGGGCCGGATCGAGCTGGGCACGAACACTCCTTCGCGGCGGGTCCTCAGGACATGGTAGGTCCCGCTCACCCGGTGCGCGCGGGTCGGACGCGCCGCAGCACCAGGTCGACCACGTCGGTCACCTCGCGGATCCGGAACATCCGGGCCGCCCAGAGGTAGCCCGCCGCGGCCAGCAGCCCGGCCAACGCGCCCGAGACCAGCGAGAGCGGCCATGCGGGGTCCGGCCAGAGCCGGTCCATGACGAGGGTCACCAGCCACGCGGCGAGCGTGCCCGGCACGCAGGCCAGGGCAGCCCGCACCACGAACCGCACCAGCCGGTGCCCGTCGATGCCGCCGAGCCGGTGCCGCAGCACCAGCAGCGACAGCGCCGACCCGACGGCGTAGGCGAGGATGTAGGCGACCACCAGCCGCGGAGAGGTCTGCACCAGGGTCCCGCTGCGCACCAGGAGGATCGCCGCGACGATGTTCGTCGCCGCGACCGCGCACTGGATGAAGAACACCGTGCGGGTCTCCTCCAGGGCGTAGAAGCCGCGCAGCACCAGGTAGTGCAGGGTGAAGAAGCCGATGCCGATGCCGAACAGCGAGATGGTCGGGGCATAGAGCGGCCAGAGCCGGCTGTTGGCCCCGTGACCGAAGAGCACCTGGGAGAGGTCCATCGCCACCACCGGCAGCAGCGCGACGAAGGGCAGCATCACGGCGAGCGCCGTACGCATCACCGAGCCCAGCTCGCGGGCGATCGCACCGAACCGGTGCTCGGCGGCCAGCTCGGAGAGGCGGGGGAGTACGGCGGTGGCCAGGGACACCGTCACCACCGAGTGCGGCACCATCACGATGAGGAACGCGGTGGAGTAGATCGTGTAGCCCGTCGCGGGGTCGTCGGTGTTGGCCGCCGCCGACGTGCCGGAGCCGGCCAGCCGCACCACGACGGTGTAGGCGATCTGGTTGACGATCACGAAGAGCACCGTCCACATCCCCAGCCGCAGCGTGTGGCCCAGGCCGGCGTCGCGGAAGTCGAAGCGTGGACGGAAGGTGAAGCCCGCTGCCTTGAGGTAGGGCAGCAGGATCAGCAGCTGGGCGGCGATGCCCACCGTGGAGCCGAGGCCCAGCAGCAGCTCCTGGCTGGGCAGGTAGGCACTGGAGAGCTCCGACGCCGGGGTCGGCCCCCACACCAGCAGGTAGGCGACCAGGATCAGCACCGAGATCACGTTGTTCGCGATCGGCGCCCACATCATCGGGCCGAACCGGCCGCGGGCGTTGAGGATCTGCCCCACCAGGACGAACATGCCGTAGAAGAAGACCTGTGGCAGGCAGTATCGCGCCAGCGCGATCACCGATTCCCGCTGCTCGACGAGCCAGGGCGCATCCCAGTCCGAGGAGAGGAACAGCGACATCACCTGCGGCGCGAAGATCACCAGCGCCGCGGAGACGGTGAAGAGGAACAGCGCCGCCAACGTGACCACCCGGTTGGTGTAGGCCTCGCCGCTGTCCTCGTCGTTGCGCATCGCCCGCACCAGCTGGGGCACGAGCACGGCGTTGAAGACGCCGCCCGCCAACAGGATGTAGAGCATGTTCGGGATCGTGTTGGCGATCGTGAACTGGTCGGCCCGCAGGGCGCTGCCCAGGGCCGCGGCCAGCAGCATGCCGCGGAGGAACCCGGAGATCCGGGACACCACCGTCCCGGCCGCCATCACCGCGCTGCTCGCCAGGAGCCCCTGCCGTGCCGCGCTCACTTCAATGCCTCCTTGGCTCGTCGGTAGATCCGTAGCAGGATCGCGGAGAACAGCAGGACCAGGCCCACGGCGATGACCACCCAGATCACCCGACTGACCTGGGTCGCGCGCACCTCGACGATGGCGCTGGCGCCCAGGGGGTTCCCGGCCACGTCGGTGACCTGCAGCCGGGTCTTGTGCAGGCCGAGCACGTCGGTGCTCGCGCGCGGCGTCACCGTCGTACGCGCCCCCGGCTGCAGGCGGATGACGCCCGGGGTGCGGATCTCCACCTCGCCGTCCGACCGGGCCACCAGCCGGACCTCGACCGGCTGGTCGAGGTCGTTGATCAAGGTGACGCCGAAGTCGCCCCCGGACTTGCTGGACAGCGTGACCGGCAGCGGCGGCTCCATCCGGATGGACGCCAGCTGCCCGCGCAGGTAGTCCTGCGAGCGGTCGACTGCGATCCGGCTCAGCACGGGGGTCCCCGCGGCGGCGTACGACGTCGCGGCCAGCGCCTGGTCGCCGACCTCCTCGGCGACCGCGTCGTTGCGGAAGAGCACCCGGCCCAGCTGGGCGCCGGTCTCCTCCAGCTGGCGGGCGGCCGCCAGGTTCGCCGGCGGGAGGGTGCGCAGATCCTCCGCCTCGACGCGGAACCGGTCGTCGGGGACCACGGTGGAGATCCGGTTGGTGAGCGAGGCCAGCGTGGTGGGCGTGAGCCACGGGGCGTCCAGGCCCTCGAAGAACTCCGACGGAGAGCCGCCGCCGGCGGCGCTGACCCCGCCGGCAGGGAGTGGTGCCACGACCGGCTCCGGCTCGCCGGAGAGCGCCTGCAGAGCGACGGCCGCCAGCAGCTGCTGGCGTAGCGCCACCGGGCCCATCGGGTCGTCCGGACCGGGGCCGCCTTGGGCTAGGGCGGGGTCGGTGACGACGACCTGGCGCCCGTTCAGGGTCACGTTGACCGGCACGGTGGCGGGGTTCTCGAAGGCGGCGTTGGAGACCAGCACGGTGGTGCCCTCGGGAGCGGCGGCGATGGCCTCGCCGCTCAGCAGCCCGCCGGGCGAGCCGATCGCCGGGGTGCCGGGCAGCTGCCAGGTCTCCAGGAGCGAGCCGCTGCGCTCGCGGGCCCGCAGGTACCACTCCGGGTCGCGCGCGGCGGTCGCGTTGACGTCCACGTCCCCGAAGGGAAGCAGCAGCAGTTCGTTGCCCGCCAGCATGCTGCCGGCACCGTCCAGCCAGGACCGGGCGGCGTCGGCGGCCCTGCGTTCGGCGGCGGTCGGCTCGGGGCTGCTCTCGCCGGCGTCGGCGTCCTCGCTGGGGGAGGCGTCGGCGGAGGGGTCCTCGCTCTGCGAGGGCGAGGATGACCCGGAGGGCTCGCCGTCCGGGCCCGCGCCGTCGGTCGGGTCCAGGGCGCGGGAGGGGTTGCCGGCGGCGAGCCGCTCGACCGCCTGCGGAACCGCGGGGTCCACCAGCCAGGTGACCGGCACCGACGCGGCCTTGCCGAAGGCGAGGAGCTGGGCCATCCGGCCGTCGTCGGAGAGTTGGCCGGTCCAGCCGCGCACGTCGTCGATGCTGCCGTCCGGCGCGTTGCTGATCTCCTCCCGGATCGGCGCCACCAGGGTGGTGGGCACCGGTGCGGTCCCGGTCGGGACGAGGGGGATGAAGGTGCGGGCCCTCCCGTCGGCGTACCCGTCGCGCGGCACGCTGGCCGACTCGCCCATGGCGTGCACACCGACCCAGTAGACGCCGGCCTGGGTGACCGCGCGGACGTCGTCGGCGGAGATGGTGGCGGTGTAGCTCGCGGTCTCTCCCGGCTCCAGCTCCCGGATGGTCCGGAAGTTCTCGGTGTCGGTGTAGCGCTCGCCCACCGCCTCGTCGGGGTCGCGCTCGTGCTCGGCGGCGAGTTGCGCCCGGCTGGTGATCACCGTCGGCTCGACGCCGTTCCACGACGCGAAGGGATAGACGTTGACCGCCGACCAGGTCTCGTCGGTGGTGTTGGTGACCGTTCCGCGCAGCCGCACCGGCCCGTTGCTCGGGAGGCTGCTCGGCGTCATCGAGGTGAGGGTCAGGCGCAGGGGGCTGTCGTCCTCGGTGGGGTGTGTGGCGGCCGCCGCGGGCGTCGTACTCGTGCTCGGGAACAGCGGGAGAGTCACCGCCGCCACGAGGGCAGGCAGCAGCGACCGGAGATGCACGCCGTCGAGGGTATCGGCCGATGCGGTCCGAACCGTGGCAGCCACTAGAGTCCTCTCCCGTGTCGTCGCCCGATCTGCCGCCGCTCTCCATGACCCGGGTGCAGGAGTCCGTGCGCGACGAGCTGGCCCGGATGGCCGAGGTGCTGGACCCCCTCGGGGAGCTGTTCGCCGGCGCCGGTCACGAGCTCGCGCTGGTCGGCGGCCCGGTCCGCGACGCCATGCTGGAGCGGCCGCACCAGGACCTGGACTTCGCCACCTCGGCGCGTCCGGAGGAGACCGAGCGGCTGCTGCGCGGATGGGGCGACGCCGTCTGGGACGTCGGGCGCGCCTGGGGCACGATCGGCTGCCGCAAGGGGCCCTGGCAGGTGGAGGTCACCACCTACCGCTCCGAGGAGTACGACCCGACCTCGCGCAAGCCGACGGTGGAGTACGGCGACACGCTGGCCGGCGACCTCGGCCGCCGCGATTTCACCGTGAACGCGATGGCGGTGCGCGTCCCGGGCAACGTGGTCGAGGACCCCTTCGGCGGGATCGTCGACCTGGCCCACCGGGTGCTGCGCACGCCGGGCCGGCCGGAGGACTCCTTCTCCGACGACCCGCTGCGGATGATGCGGGCGGCCCGGTTCGCCGCCCAGCTGGGGTTCACCGTCGACCCTGCCGTGGTCGAGGCGATGACCGCGATGGCGGACCGGATCGACATCATCTCCGCGGAGCGGGTCCGCGATGAGCTGGTGAAGCTCGTGAGCGCGCCGTACCCCCGCCGCGGGCTCACGCTGCTGGTGGAGACCGGCCTGGCCGAGCGCGTGCTGCCCGAGCTGCCGGCGCTGCGGCTCGAGCGCGACGAGCACCACCGGCACAAGGACGTCTACGAGCACACGCTGACCGTGCTGGAGCAGTCCATCGACCTCGAGCAGGCCCGGCACCCGGGCACGCCGCCGGACTTCGTCGGCCGCTTCGCCGCGCTGATGCACGACGTCGGCAAGCCGAAGACCCGGCGGCTCCTCGACGACGGGTCGGTGACCTTCCACCACCACGACGTGGTCGGCGCCAAGCTCACCGCCAAGCGGATGCGGGCGCTGAAGTTCAGCAACGACGACGTGGCCGCGGTCTCCCGGCTGGTGGAGCTGCACCTGCGCTTCCACGGCTACGGCTCCGGGCAGTGGACCGACTCCGCGGTCCGCCGCTACGTCCGCGACGCCGGGGAGCAGCTGGAGCGGCTGCACATCCTCACCCGCGCCGACTCCACCACCCGCAACCGGCGCAAGGCCGAGGCGCTGCGGCGCACCTACGACGACCTCGAGGCCCGGATCGGCCGGCTCGCCGAGGAGGAGGAGCTCGCCTCAATGCGGCCCGACCTCGACGGCAACCAGATCATGGAGGCGCTCGGGATCGGCCCCGGTCGCGAGGTCGGCGAGGCCTACCGGTTCCTCCTGGACCTGCGGATGGACGAGGGCCCGCTCGGCGAGGACGTCGCTCGCGAGCGGCTGCGCGCCTGGTGGGCGGAGCGCGAGCGGTCCTGAGCCAGTGCGCGCCGCGGTCGGCGCCAGCGCGCCAGCTGTAAAGCGGTGTTGGGGAATGTAGAGCGGTGTTCGGGAAACCTCTGCCCTGTTCGGCCACCGCACCAGATTCCCGAACACCGCTTTACATTTCGGATGGGCCGGGGGAATACGGCGGCGCGCGCGGGCCGCCGTACCCTGTGGCGCTCGCCTCACAACCCGCCACGGGGCACGGCGGTCGGCTACGTTGCCGGGCCATGAGCGACTACGCCCCCCTGATCGAGGAGTCCGTGGAGATCGCGGCCCCGCCGGCGACCGTCTGGGCGCTGGTGACCGACCTGCCGCGGATGGCCACCTGGAGCCCCCAGGTCAAGCGGACCTTCGTCCGCAAGCGGCCCATCCAGCAGGGCACGACCGCGCTGAACATCAATCAGGACGGCTTCAAGATCTGGCCGACCCGGTCGACGGTGACCGAGTTCGAGCCGCACTCGCGCTTCGCCTTCACGGTCAAGGAGAACAACGCCGTGTGGTCCTTCACCCTCGAGCCGACCGCGACCGGCACCCGGCTCGTCCAGCGGCGCGAGACGCCGAACGGGATCAGCAGCCTCTCCAACACCCTGGTCGACCGGGTCTTCGGCGGCCAGGAGCGGTTCACCGGCATGCTCCAGCAGGGGATGCGGGAGACGCTCCAGCGGATCAAGAGCGAGGTCGAGCGCGACGCGGCATCATGACCGCATGAGAAGCGAGCTCTTCGAACAGTCCAACCTCGAGGTCGAGACCACCGAGCGATTCGCCCTGCAGAACAGCCAGATGCTGCGGGTGCACCTCGGCGGCGACGTGCTGGCCACCAAGGGCACGATGGTCGCCTACCAGGGCAGCATCGCCTTCCACCACGAGAAGGCCGGCGGCTTCGCCAAGCTGGCCAAGAAGGTCCTCACCTCCGAGGACCTGTCCCTGATGCGGGTCTCCGGCGAGGGCGAGGTCTTCTTCGCCGACGAGGCGGGCTACATCTACCTGCTCGCCCTGGAGAACGAGGCGATCTCGCTCAACTCGCGCAACCTGATGGCGATGGACGCCTCGCTGTCGTGGGACATCAACCGGGTCAAGGGCGCCGGCATGGCCACCGGCGGGCTCTTCAACACCACCGTCTCCGGGACCGGGACCGTGGCGATCAACGTGGTCGGCAAGCCGGTCGTGCTGGACACCTCGCGACAGCCGACGTACGTCGACCCGCAGGCCGCCGTCGCCTGGTCCGCCGGGCTCACCCCCGGCATCCACAACTCGATGAACATGAAGTCGGCGCTGCGCGGCGGCTCCGGCGAGGCGATCCAGTACGTCTTCCACGGGCCCGGCTTCGTGGTCGTCCAGGCCTACGAGTGGGCGCCCGCCCAGGGGCAGTCCGGCGGCTCGGGCGGCGGCGGGATCATCGGCGACCTCTTCAGCTGACGGCTGCCGCTCGGGCCTTGGTTCGATGGTCGAGCTCGTCGAGACCACCGAGGGGGTCGCTCGGCCGGGTGGGTCTCGACAGGCTCGACCACCGAGGTGTTGCGGGGCTCGGCTCCGGCACACCTCGCTGGCGCTCGGCGTACCTCCGCCTCACTCCTCGGTGCCCGAGATGAACGCCTCCACGCGGCGCCGGCCCTCGTCGTCGGGCAGCTGCACCGGCGGCGACTTCATCAGGTACGACGACGCGGAGAGGATCGGGCCGCCCAGGCCGCGGTCCTTGGCGATCTTGGCGGCGCGGACCGCGTCGATGATGATGCCCGCGGAGTTGGGGGAGTCCCACACCTCGAGCTTGTACTCCAGGTTCAGCGGGACGTCGCCGAACGCGCGCCCCTCGAGGCGGACGTAGGCCCACTTGCGGTCGTCGAGCCACTGGACGTAGTCCGAGGGGCCGATGTGCACGTTGCGGTCGCTGACCTTGCCGGCCAGCTCGCCGCGCAGGTTGGAGGTGACCGCCTGGGTCTTGGAGACCTTCTTGGACTCCAGCCGCTCCCGCTCGAGCATGTTCTTGAAGTCCATGTTGCCGCCGACGTTGAGCTGGTAGGTGCGGTCCAGCTCCACCCCGCGGTCCTCGAACAGCTTGGCCAGCACCCGGTGGGTGATGGTGGCGCCGACCTGGGACTTGATGTCGTCGCCGATGATCGGGACGCCCGCCTCCTCGAACTTCGCCGCCCACTCGGGGTCGGAGGCGATGAAGACCGGCAGCGCGTTGACGAAGGCCACGCCCGCGTCGATCGCGCACTGGGCGTAGAACTTGTCCGCCTCCTCCGAGCCCACGGGCAGATAGGAGACGAGTACGTCGACCTCGCGGTCCTTGAGCACCTGAACCACGTCGACCGGCTCGGCCGCGGACTCCTCGACCATCTCGCGGTAGTAGCGGCCCAGGCCGTCCAGCGTGTGGCCGCGCTGCACCTCGACCCCGAGGGTGGGGACGTCGGTGATCTTGATGGTGTTGTTCTCCGAGGCGTTGATCGCCTCCGAGAGGTCCTTGCCGACCTTCTTGTCGTCGACGTCGAACGCCGCGACGAACTCCACGTCGCCGACGTGGTAGTCGCCGAACGTGACGTGCATCAGCCCGGGCACGCTGGCGGCCGGGTCGGCGTCCTTGTAGTACTCCACACCCTGGATCAGCGACGTCGCGCAGTTGCCGACGCCGACGATGGCTACTCGAACAGAACCCATGGGGCTCTCCTTCTACTTCTCGTTGCGGTCGTGGTCTGTGCTGCCGGTCTGGCCGCGCTCGGCGTTGATCAGCTCGGAGAGCCAGCGGACCTCGCGCTCCACCGACTCCACGCCGTGCCGCTGCAGCTCGGCGGAGTACTGGTCCACCTCGGCCTGGGTCAGGGCCAGCTCGCGCTGCACCCGGTCCAGGCGCTCCTGCAGTCGGGTACGGCGGCCCTCGAGCACCCGTAGCCGTACCTCGGCCTCGGTCCGCCCGAAGAAGGCGAACCGGACACCGAAGTTGTCGTCCTCCCACGCGGTCGGACCGACCTCGGTCATCAGGCGCTGGAACTCCGCATAGCCGGCGTCGGTGAGCTCGTAGACGATCCGCGGCCGGCGGCTGACCACCGGCGCGGCCGCGTCGGACTCGACGATGAAGGACTGCCGCAGCAGCCGCTTCAGCGCCGGGTAGAGCGAGCCGTAGGAGAGCACCCGCCCCCAGCCCAGCATCAGGTTGAGCCGCTTGCGCAGCTCATAGCCGTGCATCGGACCCTCGTGCAGCAGCCCGAGGACCGCCAGCTCGATGGTCTCCGCCCGACGTGCCATGCGACCTATCGTAGCGATATATCCGAGCGTGCGCAGGACCCCAGCCGGCGCGGCGTGGGTACGGCGCCTCCTGGGCGGCTTGCGTACCCTCGGGGAAGCCCTTCCCCGCCGTACCCCTCCAGGAGACCCAGGTGAGCACACGCCGAGACGAGCGCCCGCGCGGCTCCCGCCGCGGCCGGGGGCGCCTCGGACGCATCGTCAAGTGGCTGCTGATCGTCGGTCTGGTGGGCGGGCTGCTCGGGGTGGTCGCGTTCTTCGTCGCCTATCGGACCGTGGACATTCCCAGCCCGAACGAGGAGTTCCTGACCCAGACGACGAACGTGATGTACCGCGACGGCAGCACCGAGCTGGGCTCCTTCGCCACCCAGCGGCGGGAGTCCATCCCCTACGACGCGATGCCGCAGAACATCAAGGACGCGGTGGTCGCGGCGGAGAACCGCTCCTTCTGGACCGACCAGGGCATCGACCCCAAGGGGATCATCCGGGCGGCCTTCAACAACGCCGCGGGCGGCTCCACCCAGGGTGCCTCGACGATCACCCAGCAGTACGTCAAGGTCCTCTACCTCACCCAGGACCAGACCCTGACCCGGAAGGCCAAGGAGGCCTTCCTCTCCCTGAAGATCCAGCGCAGCATGAGCAAGGAGGAGATCCTCGAGGGCTACCTCAACACGATCTACTTCGGCCGCGGCGCCTACGGGATCCAGGCCGCCTCCAAGGCGTGGTTCGACAAGCCGGCGGCCGGGCTCAACGTCCGGCAGAGCGCCGTACTGGCCAGTGTCATCAACAACCCGACCCGCTTCGACCCGGCCAACGGCCAGGACAACCGCGCCGAGCTCGAGGCGCGGTATCAGTACGTGCTCTCCGGGATGGCCGACATGGGCACGATCACCGCCGCGGAGTATGACCACGCGTCCCGGCGGCTGCCGGACTTCCCGAAGATCGAGGCGGAGAGCCAGTACGGCGGCCAGAAGGGCCACGCGCTGAAGCTCGTGCGCGACGAACTCGAGCGCCTCGACATCCCCGGCGTCGACCAGGCCGCGATCGACGGGGGCGGCCTGCGGATCACCACGACCCTGACCCCCAACGCCATGCGCGCCTCGGAGGAGGGAGTGACCGCGGTCCGCCCGCCGAGTCGCAGCGGGCCGAACCTCCACGCCGCCTCGGCGACGGTGGAGACGCGGACCGGGGCGCTGCTGGGCTTCTACGGCGGCCACGACTACCTCGACTCCCAGATCAACTGGGCGGTCACCGGCGGGATGGCCGGCTCGACGATGAAGGCGTTCACCGACGCGGCCGCGATCAAGCAGGGCTTCTCGCTGACCGACACCTTCGACGGCAACAGCCCGATCGACATCGGCGGAACCGAGTTCGAGAACCAGGGGGACGCCAGCTACGGCTCGGCGATCAGCATGCTCGCGGCCACCCAGGACTCGGTGAACACCGCCTTCATCGACATGGTCAACTCGATGGACAACGGCCCCCGTGCCGTCATCGACACCGCCCGCAGCCTGGGCATCCCCGGCAACCAACCGGCGCCGTACGGCATCCCCAACACCTCCCGCGACCTGCAGGAGAACGTCGGCGTCACCCTCGGCACCGCGCGGATCAGCCCGATCAACATGGCCACGGCCTACGGCAGCATCGCCAACGGCGGCCGGCGCGCGCAGGTGCACGTGGTCAAGGAGGTCCGCGACCGCAACGGCAAGGTGCTCTACCGCTTCGACGACAAGCCCAAGCGGGTGCTCGACGAGGACATCGCCGCCGACGTGTCCTACGCGCTGCAGCAGGTCGTGCAGGGCGGCTCGGGGACCCAGGCGCTCAACCTCGGCCGGCCGGCCGCCGGCAAGACCGGTACGGCGACCAACGACAACGGCTACGTCTCCTCCTCCTGGTTCGTCGGCTACACCCCGCAGGTCTCGACCGCGGTGATGTACGTCCGCGGCGACGGGGACGACGGGCTGGACGCCCCGACGGCCGACGGGTCGCAGTGGATGCCGGCGAGCTCCGACGGGCAGCTCGGCTACTTCGGCGGCAACTACCCGGCCAAGACGTGGACCGAGATCATGCAGACGGTGATGGAGGACCGGCCGGTGGAGGACTTCCCGCCGCCGGTCTACGTCGACGGGGAGGCGCCGGACTCCGGGCACGAGCCCTATGTCCCGCCGGCCGAGCCCGAGCCCGAGCCGGAGCCGACGCAGCGGCCGGAGCCGTCGGCCCCCGAGACCAGCGAGCCGCCGCCGTCGCCGACGCAGCCGTCGGAGCCGCCGACGACCTCGGCCCCGCCGTCGCCGACCCAGCCGCCGTCGCCGACACCTCCGCAGCCCTCGGACACCGACGGGCCGATCGTCGGTCCGCCGTCGACGCCGCCGGGCCAGGACTCCAGTCCGCGCTCCCAGCGCCGGGGACGCCGCCGCGTCCGCGTCTAGCAGACTGTCCGCCGTGAATCATGACGCCGACCGGGTCTCCCCGACTCGGGACGACCCCGCGGTGCGCCCGCTCAGCGAGGTGGTGGGTGGGCCGGCGGGGGACCACGCCGGCCGGCACCCGTGGTGGAGCCCGTGGCGGGTCGTCGTCCTGCTCGCCGCGGTCACCTTCGCCCTCGGGCTGGTGCAGAAGGCGCCCTGCTATGCCGACGAGTGGGCCGACGGGAGCACCCGCTACTCGGCGATGTGCTACTCCGACCTGCCCTACCTCTACACCGGTCGTGGACTGGCCGAGGGGCACTGGCCCTACTCCGACGACCCGGGTGTGCGGGCGCGCTACCCCGAGGTGATGGAATACCCCGTCGGGATCTCCTACTGGGCGTGGGGGGCGGCGAAGGTCACCCAGCTGATCCACGGCACGGACACCGAGGCCCGCGCGCAGGTGCCGCCCGACGAGCTGTTCGGGCAGGAGCAGGTACGCCGGGAGGCGATGACCTTCGTCGGCGTCAACGCGATCGGCCTGGCCGCGCTGACGCTGGTGACCGCGTGGCTGCTCGTCGGCGTCAACCAGCGCCGGCCGTGGGACGCCGCCGGGTTCGCGCTCGCGCCGACCCTCGCCCTGACCGGGATCATCAACTGGGACCTGCTGGCGGTGGTGTTCGTCGCAGGCGCCCTGTGGGCGTGGGCGCGGGACCGGCCGGTGCTCACGGGGCTCATGATCGGGCTCGGCACGGCCGCGAAGCTCTACCCGCTGTTCCTCCTCGGCGGGATCCTGGTGCTGGCGATCCGGCGGCGCCGCTGGCGCGACTTCCTGCTCGCCGCGGTCGCGGCGGTGGTGGCGTGGGTGGTGGCCGACCTGCCGGCGTACCTCACCGGGCCGGACCAGTGGCGGGTCTTCTGGTCCTTCAACTCCGAGCGCGCCGCGGACCTCGGGTCGATCTGGCTGGTGGTGTCGCAGGCGACCGGGGTGAGCCTGAGCCCGGAGACGATCAACCTCGGGTCGTGGGCGTTCTTCGGCGCCTGGTGTCTGGGCGTGTTCGTGCTGGGGCTGGTGGTGAGGACGCCGCCGCGCCTGGCCCAGCTGGGCCTCCTGATCGTGGCGGGCTTCCTGCTGGTGAACAAGGTCTACTCGCCGCAGTACGTGCTCTGGCTGCTCCCGCTCGCGGCCCTGGCGCGCCCGCGCTGGCGCGACCTGCTGATCTGGCAGGCCGGCGAGATCTTCTACTTCGCCGCCGTGTGGTGGTACCTCGGCGACGACCTGGCCGCCTCCGGCGACGGCCCCGCGGGGACGTACTGGGTGGCGATCATCGTCCGCCTCCTCTGCGAGCTCTACCTGGTCGCCGTGGTCGTCCGGGACATGGCCCGCCCCGCCCGCGACCCGGTCGCCCGCCCCACCCTCACCCCCACCCCTCCGAATCCCCCCGAACCCCGCCGAGTCGGCGCCAGTTGACCGCGAGTCGGCGCTAGTTGACCCCGAGTCGGCGCTTGTTGACGGGCGAGGGCGGGGCAAGCGTGGGGTGGGGAGCAGAATGCAGGTTTCCTGAGCGCGGATCCTGCATTGCGCTCCCCGGGCTCGTGAGGCGGGTCCTGCGCCCGAGGCGGGGACGTCTGCTGACTCGACGTACCCATTCTCGGCATGGGGCGCGGGTTTTGGGGGCCGGGCGGGCTGAGGGCGGCGGCGGTCAGGTGACGGTGATGGTGTCGAACTGGGTGGCGGTGAAGCGGACCCGGACGTCGATGTCCTCGCCGATCGAGGGGACCCGGGCGCCGTCGGGGAGGAAGAGCATCGAGGCCTGCATGTGCGGCGGCTCGGCGAACAGGCGCTGCTTGCCGTCGGTCGAGAACGGCGAGCGGACGAAGCCGACCGCGTCCATGCCGCCGCGGGCCAGGGTGGCGGCGCGCGACTTCAGCGAGGAGTCGCCCAGGGGCGCCTCGAGCCCGATGCCGTGCGCCGTACCCCCGCTCACCACCAGCAGCCAGCCGTCGCGCGGAGCGCCGCGTCCGCGATAGCCGAACGCCTCGCCGCGCAGCACCCGGTGCACGTCGAGCACGGTGGCGCTCACCCGCAGCGCGCCCCGGTCGCCGAGCCACAGGTCGGTGCCGATCCGGGGACGGAAGGTGAAGTCGGGGTACGACGACCTCAGCCGGTCGAGCTCGTCGGGGCGCAGGTGGCTGACGTAGACCGTCCGCGTCGGGAGGTCGGAGGCCACCAGGTCGTTGACCAGCCGCTGGACCTCGCCGAGGTGCGAGGAGGTGTTGAGCGGCAGGTGCATGGCCACGCCCTCGAGCCCGGCGAAGTGCCGCCGGCTCAGGATGTCCCGCGCCTCGCGCAGCTCCTGACGGCGCATCCCGTGTCGCCGCATCGAGGTGAGCTGCTCCAGCACGAACCGGGCGTCGGGGTCGCGACCGGTGAGGTCGCCGACGTCCTCGAGCCGGCTGACGGTGTGGATCACCCGCTGCGCGACCCGGGAGTCCAGGTCCAGCGCGGAGCCGAGGGGCCGCCACGGCGTGAGCACCAGCAGGTCGCCGTCGAAGCGGGGGGCCGCCTCGGGCAGCTCGATGTAGGTGCCGACGGCGAGCTGGTCGACCCGGGCGGGAGGTACGTCGGCGCGCAGCTGGTCGTCGAGCCACTGGGCGCGCCGCGCCAGGCGGCCGATGCCGAAGCCGTAGCCGTTGCCCTTGGCCACCGGGACGATCCCGGGGTTGGCCCGGGCGACGGCGAGCAGGTGCTCGCGCCAGCGCGGGCCGTCGACGGTGAGGGTCAGGCTCATGAGCGCCGCCTCAGGTAGAGCTCGAAGCCGCGGTGCAGCAGCTTGCTGATCGGCAGGTCCCACTCGCCGGCGTACTCGATCGCCTCGCCGCCGGTGCCGACCTTGAACTGGATGAGCCCGACGTGCGGGTCGTCGCTGTCGAGGGTGTCGGTGATGCCGCGCAGGTCGTAGACCGCGCACCCGCTGGCCAGGGCGTGCCGGATCATCGCCCACTGGATCGCGTTCGAGCCGCGGACCTCCCGCTTCTCGGTGGAGGAGGCGCCGTAGGAGTACCAGTAGTGGGTGCCGACCCTGATCCCGATGGTCGCCGCGACCAGGTCGCCCTCGTGGTGGGCCAGCCAGAGCTGGAACCGGTCGGGGTGCTCGGCGACCAGCGCGTCGTGCATCGTGGTGAAGTAGGACAGCGGCCGCGGGGTGAACCCGTCGCGCTCGGCGGTGTGCCGATAGAGCTCGTGGAAGGCCTCCAGGTCCGCACGCGTGCCCTGGGTGACCAGGCAGCCGGCCTTGTCGGCCTTCTTGATGTTGCGCCGCCAGAGCTGGTTCATCCCCGCGAGTACGTCGGCCTCGGTGCGTCCGGCGAGCGGGATGACGAAGTTGTACTGCGGCTGACCGGCGGCGAACCCGCCCTCGGTGGCCAGCGGCTGCCACCCGAGCTCGTTGAGCTGCGCGACCACCGCGGCACCGGTGGCCGACCGGTCCTCGGGCGCGACCTGGCCGAGCGTGCGCACGTCCTCGTCGGCGATGCCGGCCTTGATCTGCTGGGCGGTCCAGCGGCGGGTGACGACCGGTGGTCCCATCCGTACGGCGAAGGCGCCGCGGGACTTCAGGTGCGCTGCCATCGGGGGCAGCCAGGCGGCCAGGTCGCCCTCCCAGTCGATGACCGGGCCCTCGGGCAGGTAGGAGAGGTAGCGCTTGACCTTGGGCAGCTGCCGGTGGAGCACCAGCCCGGCGCCCACCAGGGTCCCGGAGGCGTCGTACCACCCGATCGACTCGGGCTTCCACTCCTTCTTCACCTCACCCCAGGCGGGGGTCTGGAGGAAGCTGGCCTCGGGCTGGGAGTCCAGGAAGTCCAGGTGGGTGCGGCTGTCGATGGTCCGGACCGTGAGCGGTCCGGTCGCCGTCGGGGTGGTCGTGTCGGTCAGGGGTGGCTGGCCGTCGGAAGTCACGCGGCGAGGCTACCTGCCACCCTCCCTCTCGCCGTACCCGCCGACCGGGCACTTCCTGCACCCAAGCTCGGTCGACCGGGCACTTCCTGCACCCACACCCCGCCGACCGGGCACTTCCTGCACCCAAGATGGGCCGACCGGGCACTTCCTGCACCCAAAAATGGGCCGACCGGGCGATCGGTGTCACTACCTGGTGCCGGGCGGGAGGGGGCAGGGAATGCCCGGTGGGCGCCGGGAGGGGGCAGGGAATGCCCGGTGGGCGCCGGGAGGGGGCAGGGAATGCCCGGTGGGCGCCGGGAAGGGGCAGGAAATGCCCGGTCGGCGTGTTGAAGTGGCAGGAAATGCCCGGCGGTCAGAGTCGGTCGCGCAGCCAGGTGAAGTCGGCCAGGTGCTCGTCCGGCCCGCCCGGGGTCTCGCAGACCACCGGGGCGCCGGCGTCGCGCACCACCTGCGCGAGCAGGTCGGGCTCGATCCGGCCGGCGCCGAAGTTGGCGTGCCGGTCCGCGCCGGAGTCGAAGGCGTCGCGGGAGTCGTTGGCATGCACCAGGTCGATGCGGCCGGTGATCGCGCGTACGTCGTCGACCACGGTGGTGAGGTCGTTGCCGCCCGCGTGTGCGTGACAGGTGTCCAGGCAGAACCCGACCCGGTCGGCCTGCTCGGTGGTGGAGATCGCGTCCCACACCCGGCCGATCCGCTCGAGGTAGCGGGTCATCGCGTTGTCGCCGCCGGCGGTGTTCTCGATCAGCAGCGGGAGCTTGAGCTCGACCGCCTCGATCGCCTTGCGCCAGTTGTCGAAGCCGGTCTCGGGGTCGTCGGCCTTGTTCACGTGCCCGCCGTGCACGATCAGCCCCTTCGCGCCGATCCGCGCCGCCGCGTCGACGTGCTGCTGCAGCAGCTTGCGGCTGGGGATCCGGATCCGGTTGTTCGTGGTGGCGACATTGACGATGTACGGCGCGTGCACGTAGAGGTCGACGCCCGCCTCCTCCGCGTCCGCGCGCAGCGCATCCTCGCCGCCGGCGTAGCGCACCTCGGGCCCCTTGTAGCCCTGCGGGTCGCCGAGGAAGAACTGCACCAGCGGCGCCTTGCGCGCCCGCGCCTCGGCGATCGGGTCGGTCTGGTCGACGTGCGCGCCGATGCGGATCTCGCTCATGGCTCGATCGTAGGGGCCGGCTCCGACACTCCGGGGCCGGGCCGCAGCACCCGGTCGGCGATGTGCTCGCCGATCGCCAGGGACGCGGTGGCCGCGGGCGAGGGGGCGTTGAGCACGTGCACCGCGCGGCCGGACTCGGCGAAGACGAAGTCGTCGACCAGGCTGCCGTCGGGCGCGAGCGCCTGAGCGCGTACGCCGGCCGGCGCGGGCCGCAGGTCGCGCGAGCGCACGCCGGGGAGGAGGCGGCGTACCCCCCGGACGAACAGCGGCTTGGCGACCGAGCGCAGCACCTCCGCGGACCCGGTCCGCCAGTAGCGACGGGCCAGCCCGCGGAAGGCCCGGTCGGTGAGCAGGGTCCGCACCACCGCGCGCTCGACGGTGCGGCGCCGGTAGCCGTGCCGGGCCAGCGCCGGCACCGCGTTCGGGCCGACGTGCACGCCGCCGTGGACGCCCCGGGTCAGGTGCACGCCGAGGAACGGCAGGCTCGGGTCGGGCACGGGGTAGACCAGCCCACGGATCCGGTCCGCGAGGTGGGGCGCGAGGTCGAAGTACTCCCCGCGGAACGGGACGATCGTGGCCTCGGGCTCCAGCCCGGAGGCCCGGGCGAGGTCGTCGGAGTGCAGGCCCGCGGCCGTCACCACCCGCGCGGCCCGGACGTCGCCTGCGGAGGTCTCGACCACCGCGACCTCGGCGTCCTCGCGGATGCGGCGTACCTCCACCCCCGTCAGCGTCGTGGCGCCTGCGGCGGCCAGCAGCTCGGCGAGCCGGGCCGCGACCAGGCCGAAGTCGGTGATGCCGGTCTCGGGGACGTGCAGGGCGGCGACGCACGCGACCGACGGCTCGATCTGGCGAGCCTGCTCGGCGGTGAGCCGGTGCACCTCGACGCCGTTCGCCTCGCCGCGGCGCTGCAGCTCGGCCATTCGCTCCAGCTCGGAGGCGTCCGTGGCGACGACCAGCTTGCCGCAGCGCTCGACGGGCAGGTCGTGCTCGGCGCAGAAGGCATACATCCGCGCCAGGCCGTCCCGCGTGAGCCTGGCCTTGAGGCTGCCGGGGGTGTAGTAGAGCCCGGAGTGGATCACCCCGGAGTTGTGGCCGGTCTGGTGAGTGCCCCACGCGGGCTCGCGCTCGAGCACCGCGATGGACAGCTCCGGCCGCCGCTGCTGGATCGCCCGCGCGGTCGCCAGCCCGACGATCCCGCCGCCGACCACGCACACGTCGACCGGTGTGGCTGGCAGGCTGGTCCCGGGCGTCGGCATACCGCCAGCCTAGGGACCGATGAGGAGGTGGCCGGTGGCGGACCGACTGGTGGGGCACGCGGTCGTCGAGCAGCTGATCGCGCTCGGCGCGGATCGGACGTACGGCGTCCCAGGCGAGAGCTACCTCGCGGTCCTCGACGGCCTCTACGACCACCCGACCGAGTTGCCCTTCGTCGTGTGCCGCCAGGAGGGTGGTGCGGCGATGATGGCCGCCGCGCATGGCCAGGTCACTGGCCGGCCGGGGGTCGCGATGGTGACCCGCGGGCCGGGCGCGACGAACGCCAGCGCCGGGGTGCACGTCGCGGCCCAGGACGGCAGTCCGATGCTGCTGCTCGTGGGCCAGGTGCCGACCTCCGAGACCGGCGACCGTGGCTTCCAGGAGGTCGACTACGACGCGATGCTCGCCGGGCTGGCCAAGGAGGTGGTCACCCTGGACCGCCCCGACCGCGCCTGCGAACTGGTCGTGCGCGCCTGGTCGGTCGCCGCCTCGGGGCACCCGGGTCCGGTGGTGCTGGTGATGCCCGAGGACGTGCTCTCCGCGCCGGCCGCCGACCGGGTCCGGCCTGCGCCGGGGCCGGTGGTCTCGGCGCCACCGTCCGTGGCCGTCAGCGAGATCCGGGAGCGCCTCGCGGCCGCCGAGCGGCCGCTCGTCGTCGTCTCGGGCACGGCCTGGTCGGCGGAGGGTCGCACCGCGCTGCGCGAGCTCGCCGAGGGCGGCCGCCTCCCGGTCGCGACCGCCGCCCGGCGCCAGGACCTGCTGGACAACCGCAGCGATGCCTTCGCCGGCACGCTCGGTCTCGCCACCACGCCCGGCCTGCCCGAGCTCGCCGCCGAGGCGGACACGGTCCTGCTGCTGGGCTCCGCCCCCGACGGGCTCACCGCCGAGGACGGCGACTGGCTCGCCGACCGGCCGGACCGGACCCTGCTCCAGGTCCACCCCGACGCGGGCGTGCCGAACCGCGTCCACCGCACCGATCTCGCGGTGCTGGCCCGGCCCGACGAGACGGCGGTGGCGCTGGCCGCCGTACCCCTGCCCGAGTCGTCGGCGCGGACCGAGTGGTGCGCGAGGCTTCGGGAGAACCGGGTGCGCGCCCGCAGCGCGCCGGCGGAGGAGGGCTCGCCCGCGGCGTTCATGGCGGTGCTCAACGAGGAGGTCGCCGACGATGCGATCCTCACCGCCGGGGCGGGCGTCTACACAGGCTGGCACCAGCGCCACCACGAGTACGTCGCCTATCCGAGCCAGGTGGCGACCCAGTCCGGCAGCATGGGCTACGGCCTGCCCGCGGCGATCGCTGCGGCCAAAGAATTCCCCGGCCGCGAGGTGGTCGCCTTCGCCGGCGACGGCTGCTTCCTGATGACCGGGCAGGAGCTCGCGACCGCGGTCGGCCAAGGCCTGGATCTGACCGTGATCGTGGTGGTCAACGGCGTCTACGGCACGATCCGGCAGCACCAGGAGCGCCGCTTCCCGGGCCGGCCGAGCGGCACCGCGCTGCGCAACCCCGACTTCGTGGCGCTGGCGCGGGCCTACGGCGCGTGGGCGGAGACCGCCCGCACCCCCGACGAGCTGGGAGCCGCCCTGCGCGCGCGCCCGGCCGGCGTACGCCTGATCCAGGTGCTGGTGGAGTGATCACTCCTCCATGACAGCGCGCAGCACCGACCAATCCGCGTTCCCACCCGTCATCACGATCCCGACGCGCTGGCCCCTGACCGCCAGCGGGTCGGCCAGCCGCCCGGCGAGCGCGATCGCGCCGGCGGGCTCGGGCAGGTTGTGGGTGGTGGCGTAGAGGATCCGCATCGCCTCGCGGGTGCCCTTCTCCGGCACCTTCACGAAGCGCGAGGCGCCCCAGACGATCGTCTCCAGCGCGGCCGGGTCGGGCACTCGGCAGGCGACGCCGTCGACGAAGGTGTCGGCGGTCTCGGTGGAGACCGGCTCGCGTGCGGCGAAGGAGAGGGCGTAGGCCGGCGCCCGCTTGGCGACCACGCCGACGACCTCGCAGTCCAGGCCGAGCACGTCGCGCACGGCGATGTTCGCGGCGATCCCGCTGCCCATGCCGACGGGGACGTAGACGACGTCGAGGTCGCGCACCTGCTCGTGCAGCTCCGCGGCGTAGGTCGCCACGCCCTCGACGAGCCACGGATGGAAGGGGGGTACGACGACCAGCGAGCGCTTGCGGGCCAGCTTCTCCGCGCGCTCCCGCGCCGCCTGGTAGTCCCGACCGTGCACGATCAGCTCTGCGCCGTGGGCCTGCATGGCCCGGTTCTTGTCCGGGGAGTTCCCCTCCGGGACGACGATGGTGACCCCGAGGCCGGCGGCGTGCCCGGCCAGCGCCAGGCTCTGCCCGTGGTTGCCGCGGGTGGCGGAGATCAGGCCCGGGCAGTCGGGGTGCTCGCGCCGCAGCCGGGCCAGGTAGTTGACCCCGCCGCGCACCTTGAACGCGCCGGTCGGGGTGTGGTTCTCGTGCTTGACCCAGGTCGGCGTACCCGTGATCTCCTCCAGCAGCGGCCAGCGGATGGCCGGCGTGGGCGGGACCAGCGTGGCGACCCGGGCGCGAGCCGCCGCCAGGTCCTCGGGGGTGAGCACTCGCAGGAGAGTAGCCCGCCCCGGTGAACGCCCCCGCGGATTTCGTCGGCCCGCTCCCCGGCGGCTACCCTGGTACGTCGCTCGCCGCGCATCCGCCGGCGGGTCCTCCTGCCACGGAGAGTCCGTGGCCGCCGAGTCCGAAGGAGGTAGGCAGCGTATGCGCGCCTACGAAGTCATGGTCATCCTCGACCCGTCCACCGACGAGCGCGTCGTCGAGCAGTCGCTGGACCGCTACCTCAACGTGATCCGCAAGGATGGCGGCTCCATCGAGTCCGTCGACGTGTGGGGCCGTCGCCGCATGGCCTATGAGATCAAGAAGAACAACGAGGGCGTCTACGCCGTCATCAACCTGACCGCCGAGCCCGACACGGTCAAGGAGTTCGACCGGCAGATGGGTCTCAACGAGTCGATCCTGCGCACCAAGGTGCTTCGCCCCGTCTGGTGACCCTGTGGATCGTCCCTTCCGCCTGTCGGCGGTCTCGGGGACGATGACCACCGACGTCCGAGCAGAACACCCCGAGCACCAGGAGGCCTGACATGGCAGGCGAGACCGTCATCACCGTCGTGGGCAATCTCGTCGACGACCCGGAGCTGCGCTTCACCCCGTCCGGGGCGGCCGTGGCGAACTTCCGGATCGCCTCGACCCCGCGCACCTTCGACCGGCAGACCAACGAGTGGAAGGACGGCGAGGCGCTGTTCCTGACCTGCTCGGTGTGGCGGCAGGCGGCGGAGAACGTCGCCGAGTCGCTGCAGAAGGGCATGCGGGTCGTGGTCCAGGGGCGGCTGAAGTCGCGCCAGTTCGAGACCCGCGAGGGCGAGAAGCGGACCGTCTTCGAGATCGACGTCGACGAGGTCGGCCCCTCGCTGCGCTACGCGACCGCCAAGGTGCAGCGCACCACCCGCCAGGGCGGCGGTGGCGGCTACGGGCAGCAGTCCGGCGGCGGCCAGTCCCAGCAGGGCGGCGGCGTCCCGGCCGACGACCCGTGGGCGACCCCGGCCCCGCAGTCCGGCGGCAACCAGGGCTGGGGCGGCCAGCCCCAGCAGGGCGGCGGCGGGCAGGACCCGTGGGCCGCTCCGGGTGTGGGCGGCGGTTCCAACGACGAGCCCCCGTTCTGATCCCTTCCACCACCCCTCGGTGGTCGAGCACAACCCCCTCGGTGGTCGAGCAAAACCCCTCGGTGGTCGAGCTTGTCGAGACCACCACCCATCCAACCGATCCAGCCACCATTCCGGCGTCAGCCGGGCTCAGATAGGAGAGCACCACAATGGCCAAGGCAGTGATGCGCAAGCCCAAGAAGAAGGTTTGCCAGTTCTGCAAGGAGAAGGCGACCGGTGTCGACTACAAGGACACCGCGCTGCTCCGCAAGTTCATCTCCGACCGCGGCAAGATCCGCGCCCGTCGGGTCACCGGCAACTGCGTCCAGCACCAGCGCGACGTGGCGACCGCGGTGAAGAACGCGCGCGAGCTCGCCCTGCTGCCCTACACGTCCACCGGGCGCTGAGGCGAGAGGAGAGTCTGAATCATGAAGCTCATCCTGACCCAGGAGGTCGACGGCCTCGGCTCCGCCGGGGACATCGTCGAGGTGAAGGACGGCTACGGCCGCAACTACCTGCTGCCCCGCGGCGTCGCGGTCCGTTGGACCCGCGGCGGCCAGAAGCAGGTCGACGCGATCAAGTCCGCCCGCTCCGCCCGCGCCGTGCGCGACACCGAGCACGCCGAGCAGATCAAGGCCAAGCTCGAGCAGAGCCCGGTCAACGTCCAGGTGAAGGCCGGCGACGGCGGTCGCCTGTTCGGCTCGGTCACTCCCTCGGAGATCGCGTCCGCGCTCACCGAGGCCACCGGCGAGTCCGTGGACAAGCGGACCATCGTGGTGACCAACCCGATCAAGTCGCTCGGCGCGCACCAGGTCTCGGTCAAGCTGCACGACGACGTCGCCGCCGCGGTGGCGCTCAACGTCATCCCCAACTGAGGCTGCCCCTCAGTCGGACACACTTCAGCCGCCGATCCCTCCGGGGGTCGGCGGCTTTGTGTTGCGCTGGCCTGCCCGGCCTCCCGAGTTCCGGGGCCGTCCCCCGTCCTCCAAATTTCCAGGTGCCCGGGCCGTCCCCCAATTTCCGGGTGCCCCCCGCAACCCCCCGAGTTCCTGGGCCGTCCCCCAATTTCCGGGTAGTCCAGAGACTTCTTACCAAATTGGAACGTTACAACCCGTATAAAGTCTCTGAACTATCTCAAAGAGGGGGCGCCGCGGAGGCGACGCCCGACGGGTCGGACTAGTCGGAGGGAGAGGTCGCCCAGCTGCGCGAGCCGAACAGGAAGCAGCACACGGTGAGGGCGATCAGGGACAGGGCGGCTAGGGCGTACGACGGCCCCGCCAGCGCCGGCACCCCGCCGCCGAGGAAGATCACCGGCAGCACCGCGACGAGTACGAACAGCGCGCCCAGCACCCGGAAGGCCGACGAGGCCCCACCCTCAGCGATCGCCGCCAGCCGCCAGCTCAGCGTCAGGCAATAGAGCACCTGGGGCAACAACAACACCCAGGTCAACGCGGGGTCGGCGTCCCCGATCGCGGCCCGCCACGCCGGCGGTCACAGGGCCACCTCGACCAGGCCGGCGAGGCCCCAAGGGCGACCAGCAGCCCCCGGGACCGGACAGTCGCCGGCAAACCCAGCGTGCCCAGCAGCACCAGCACCCAACCGAGCCAGTTCGCGAGCACGTCGTACCCGCGCACCGAAACGGTCGGCACCAGCAGCACCAGACCCATCCCGATCCACGGCAGCGGCTTCCGGGACGCCCACGAACCAGCCTTCACCGGGGCAGGCCACCGGGCGCCGGTGACCAGCCAGACGGTGCCGCGCGACCGGGGGAGGAGTACGACGCTGGAGGCGATCACGTTGGTGCCACATCTGTCATCGCACCGCACGGGGTCGAAGGGCCCACTCACGTTGACCGCGGCGATCTCTGGACCGAGGGGCAGGTCCGTGGTAACTTCTGCGCACCAATCCGGCAAGATCCGTATATCTTGGGAGTCAGTATGGATCTGACGCTTAGCGATCCGCTATGGAAGCGTGGCACGTCAACAGTTGGATTGCTCGTCACGCACGTGGATCGGCGACTGAATGTGATGTCGGCCGAGTGGTCCTACTTCGTGGCGAAGGACCCCATGATGGTCGCTGTCCTGATTCATGAAAGCAACTGGACCGCAGAGCGAGTTGCTCACGTGGATGAATTCACCCTTACATTTTGCAGTCAATCGCAGGCGCACATCGCAGACTTCTGTGGAAGCTTTTCAGCTCATGACCTGGACAAGGGGAGTTCGGACGCTCTGCAGTTCCTAGAATCAGATTCGGTCTCGGTTCCATGGATTCCGGGCGGGGTCATGGCACTGGAATGCACGACTCACCAGCGTGTTGCACTACCCCACTACACGATGGTTATTGGGAATGTCGTGGGCGTTCATGGGAAGCAAGAGTCACCTCCCCCGCTCGTTAAGCACGATGCCATGTTCGCTTTGGGCGAACGTGTTCCCCGTTCGTCTGTGGTTGTCGGAACTCATTGGCCCGACGAAGGCATTCTGATTGGCGCTGTTGCGTCACCTGAGGTGTCGTCGGATAAGCCGTACGACGTGTCGCTCATCGACGAAGAGAACTCCCTCCTTCACCAGACCTCCGCGGAGGCCAACGAGTACGGCGACTTGGAGATTGCGATCCGCCTTCCAGAAGAGGTTGCGTCGCGAGTACGCCGTGTGTGTGTGTCGCGAGATGGGCTCGAGCCCGGGTTCGCGAGCGTGAGCAAGCAGCGTAACAGGCGCCACTAAGGCCACCACCGTCGATGGAAAGGAGGGTTGTCATGCGTAAGCCGAACCGACGCTTCGTGAACACGACCCGCTGAATATCAAGGGTGGCGGCGCTACGGCGTCGCCACCCGCCCCACTGTCCACTATCAGCCGCGGCAGCAGAGGAAATGTGATGTCCGTTCGAGAGCGACTGTGCCGGATTATTCGTATGCCATCGGGAAACTACTTGGCATCGGACGCGGCTGGGAGAATTCATCTGATCGACCAAGATCTGAATCTGCTGCGGTCATCGCCCGCGAACCGAGTTCCCGTCCCCTTCTATTGTATCACCGAAGCAGACGGGTGGATCGTCGGCCGCGACAAATTGGGAAACGCCGCCCGCTGGAATGCCCAGACGCTGCATATGACGCACTGGATTCCCACACAGTCATTGGCCGACGAGTCTCGACTGCTCGAGGACGAGGAGCCTTCCCTGACGATCTCGCGTGGGATCGCGGTCTCAGATGGCAAGGTGTACTTCAACAACGGGTACATGCAGCTGGTGGTGCTGGACCTCGCCACCTTCGAGCTGATCGATGTTCGTCCCTCGCCGTCCGGGGACACGCCCATCGAGTGGATCTGTGTCGATCACCCACGGCTGGATGCGCTCACCGACAAGCACGGCAACTTGTACTTGGGCGACCTCGAGACCGGAAGTTTCCCGCACACACTGAGTCTCGATGAAGATGCGAACCTGCACCGGGTTCAGTATGACCAAGTCCACGACCGCTTTTGGGTGATTCAAGACGAGGGCAGCGGAGACTCCGCGATGGTCTCGAACGGCGTCGTGACGGTGACGACGCAGGGTGAGGTGGATCAGGAACTGCAGTTCGCTTCGGACGACATCGAGTGCCTCGAGTTTTCTCTGGACGGCCGCCGGGTCGTCGCGGCCGGGTTTGATGGCGTGATCGAAGAGTTCGATAACTCCACCTCGGTGCTCACGCGTAGTCGTACCTTCGGTGACTTCTCACACCAGGTGTCCGACATGGTGCTGACGAGCGAGGGCGACGCCATTGTTCTCTGCCAGAACGGGTGTCTGACCAAGGTGGCGAGCAACGGTGCGGTGCTCGCGGAACACGACTTCACGCCGCAGTGCATGTGGGATGTCGGTTGGAGTGGAGATGACTCGTCTGTGCTCGAGTTCGCGACCGACCAGGGCGTGCTCGCGCTAGCGGTCAGTTCAGCTCCGGGTGGACGGGCTCCCACGCTGACGCAGCAGAGAACCGTAGAACTGGGGCTCGGATTCTGTCGTCGCGTGTGCACGCTGAGCCAGGGCGGAGGCCTGGTGATCACCAGGAGCGGGGAGGTCGCTCGCTACAACGATCACGGAGTGGTGTGGACCTATCGTCCCGGAGGGCTGCTCCATGATCTGGCCGTGTCGCCGGACGAGTCGCGGCTGGCCGTGGCTGCGAACTCCGGCGGATACGAACTGAGCGTGGAGGACGGAGCGACGCTCGAGACCTTCGAATTCGGCGAAGAGCCGGTATGGGCCTGCTCGTACGCCGGCGAAGATGGTCTGGTCTTTAGCACTCGTGCAGGAGGCACGGTGGTCTTGGACAAAGACAGGTCTCTGTCGCTGTCCTTCGAGGTCGGCGACTACCCGAAGCGGATGTGGCAACACTCTGACGGCTCCCTGGTCACCACCGGCGCCGGAGGCATCCGGCGGTTCGATGTGACGGACGGAACTCAAACGCACTTCTACTCGGAATCCCTCTCGAACACTGCGGAGAACGTCGTCTTCCACAACGGTTTTGTGTACGTCGTCACCTACGACTCGCAGCTGGGAGTCTTCCGGGAAGAGGGCGAATTCCTCGGCGTCATCGAAGGCGTGTTGCCGGACTTCCCCAAGGCGCTGGCCCTCGTTGAGCAGCCTGGCGGCGACGATTATCTGCTAATTGGTGGCCGCGGCGGATACGTGTGCAGTTTCGAGTTGGCTGCAGACGGAACGCCGGTCCACAAGGGCACGTCGTGGTTCTCCGGAGGCAAGGCCCAGGGCCAGGCGGATCTCAACGTGGAACTCCATGCCGCAAAGTGAGATGCACCCTGAGCAGTCTGAGCCCAGCCCGTGGCTGAACCCACGGTTCAGATGGTTCGCCGCGGGAAACACGTTCAACAACATCGGCGACGGCGTCGAAGCGGCCCTGATTCCGTTGTTGATCTACGCCGAGACATCGTCCGTCACCTGGATGGGCATCGCCGCCGCCCTGACACCAGGAACCCTCCTGCTGGGCCCGGTGATGGGGTCGGTAGCCGACAAGTACGGCAGCGCTCGTCTTGTGGTCGGCGGGCTCGGTATGCAACTTGTCGCGGCGTCCCTTTTGGCTTGGATGGTCACCGCGGACAAGTTCCAGATCGGGCTGTTCTTCGCGCTAGCTGGGATCTTGCAGGTGGCAGGTTCGGTGTATCGCGTCGGTTGGATGTCGAGCGTTCCCGAATTGTTCCCAGGCAGCCCGGTGCGCGCCCGGGGCACCTTGTCCAGCCTCTTCGTTGCCACGACGATTGCGGGGCCGCTCGTTGTCGCCGCGCTGTTGCCTGTGGTGGGTTACGGGGGGCTGCTGTGGTTGAACTGCACCACCTATGTAGCCCCGGTGCTCGTGTATTTCGCGGGCGTGCGCCCTGCGCGTCGCCAAGGCGACGGCGGATCATCGCTGGCCATGGTGATCGACGGATTCAAGACGGGGTTTGTTGTGTTCTGGGGCCACCGGCAGTTTCGTTTGCTTACGTTGATCCTGCTGCCGTACGAGTTCGTCGGTTCGGCCGCGATGCCCACGCTTGCCGTCTACCACCTCAGGGACTCCCTGACGGTGCCGGCCGCCACGGTGGCAACCATCATCGCGGTTCTCAACGGAGCAGCGCTGATGGGATCACTTTGGGTTTCGGAGCGGCGGGTCTTCAATCCTGGTCGCGTCGTCGGAGTGGTGACGGTTGGCGCAGCGTTGGCGTTGTTCGGTGCGTCCATGTCGTCGGTCGTCATCGTGGTCGGATCCCTCACACTGCTGATGGCGTTAGACGGGGCTGCGGGTGCGACTCACTCGATGACCGTGGTCAAGTTCGTACCGCACGAGGTGTTTGGTCGCACCTCCGGCGTGGTCCGACTCATCCACGGCGTACCTGCTGTCACCGGTCCCTTGGTGATCGCCGCCGTGGTACCGGTGATCGGGACCGGTTATGCCTTTCTTGCTCTCGCCGGGATCGCGGTCGCCAGCGCGGTCGCCTTCTTTGCGGCGGGTGACCTTCTCGAACGCTCATCGAAGAATGGAGTTGTTAGCGGATGAAATCGATCGATCTCCAACTCGGGACAGATGAACACGAAGCGCCGATCACCAGTGTCGGCTTCAACTCTGAAGGGCGGCTGGCAACTGGGTCGTACGACGGATCCGTGCGCGTCTGGCCGAACGAGGCTGGTCAGGGCAGTGAGGCGAAAGTCTTCCGCCACCGCCGACTTGTGAACGCAGTCGCCTGGAATCCACAGTTCCCGAACCTGCTTGCGACAGGCTCCGCGGACAAAACGGTGGCTGTGTGGGACGTGGATTCCAAGGAACAACCGCTCCGCGGCGTCTTGTCGAGGCACACCGACGACGTGAACAGCGTGACGTGGATGCCGGATGGTCGGCGGCTCGTGTGCGTCTCCGAAGACGGTCACGTGACGATCTGGGATGCCACTCGCGCGGAGTTGCTGGGCAATCTGGGTGCGCACCGGTCGCACTGCATGGCCGCTGCCGCCAACTGCCGCGGTGACATCGCTAGCGTGGGTGAGGACGGTCTGGTTCGAGTCACTCGTGACCCCGCGTCCAGTCCTGGCGTTGGGGATGCATCGACCTCTCGTCAGTTCGAGGCCTCGATCGAGGGGTGTGCGTGGTCTGCTGACGGGGACTTGCTGGCGCTCGCGGCTGATGATGGAAGCTTGGAAGTGGTCTCCGGGCAGGACCTCTCCACGATCGAACGGCATGAAGTCTCCACGAGCGCTGTGCGCTCCGTGGCCTGGTCGCCCGACGGGAACGCACTCGTGGTGGGGACCTACGACGGCGGGGTGTATCACATTGACCGGGCTAGTGGGTCGAGTCAACGGCACGAAAACGACCGAGCCTGGCCGCGCTCGGTCGCACTTCACGGAGACACGGTGGCTGTCGGTAGTTTCTCGTCCCGACCGCACGTCTACTCGCGATCCTCCGGGGCAGGGATGAGCACCAGCGCTGGCCGTGGCGTCCGCGGTCCCAACGCTATGACCGTGGCTGGCGACAACCTCGTTGTGGGCACGGATTCGGGCGAGGTGATCTTCCTCGATCTGACCGACCTCGCACAGGTGCGCGTGGAGAAGATGGCTGACAGTCCGATCCTGGGGTTGTCTGCGGCCGGGGGCACCGTGGTGGGAACCACCTACTCGGGAAGGGCCTTCTCGGTAGCACCTGATGGCCGTCGGACGCTGTCGGCACATCTCGGCGCGCCACTCCCGTCGGTGGCAGTCGTCGAAGGCCGCGTGCTAGCGGGTAGTTACGGCGGCGAACTCATCGCTTTGGATCTCGACAATCTGGAACCACATTCTCGTACCGCCGTGCACGGCGGGTCGATCAAGTCGATCGCGCCCCTGCCCGACGGGCGCGTGGTGACCGCAGCCACCGATCACTCTGTGTCCATCATCGAGGGCGAGGGATCGTCGCGACGGGATCTGTGGCTGCACGGAAACCTGGTCAATTCGGTCGCCCAGTTGGACGGGAAGTTTGTCGCAAGTGCCTCGCGGGATCGCACGGTGCGCTTCGGTGCAATCCGAGAAGTTGAATCCGGAGTCCACCCGGTCGTCCTGCTCGGCCCGGACGAGTCGATAAAGTCCGTCTGCCTCGTTGGTACGTCGGAGAAGCCGGTCGTCGTCGCTGGGTCCTATGACTTCGGCGTCTACGCCTGGAGGATCGATACCGATACAAACAGTGCGGACCAACTGACAGATGGCACCTGCTTCGACCGCTTCGACCAAGCGATCTCGGTAGTAGTCCCGGTCGGTCCAATGGAGTTCGTCGTTGCCGGCTGGGATAGGCGCATCACCCGGTACGTACTGGGCTCCTCCGAGATGCCAGAGGTCCAGGCATCCACCAGGTTGGGATACGAGGTGTCGTGATGGCCCTGCGGGTAGAGGTTCGAGCTAGGGTGCCGTTTCGGCTGCATCCGTGCTCTCGCACGGAGGCCGAGGCCGAAATCGTGAGCTTCAACCATCTCCCGTCGGGGGCAGAGCACCTGGCGGTGGTGCTGGGGAGACCCACGAAAGGTTGTTTGGTGCGGATTCATTCGGAGTGCCTGACTGGGGATGTGTTTGGGTCGTCACGATGTGATTGTGGTGCCCAGTTGATGGAGTCGATCGAACGGATATCCGCGCGAGGAGGGGTTGTACTCTATATGCGGCAGGAGGGCAGGGGTATCGGCCTGTACAACAAACTTGATGCCTACCTGGCGCAGGATGCTGGAGCGGACACTTTCTCGGCCAATGAGCAGCTAGGATTTGGCGCTGATGAGCGGCAGTACGATGAGTGTGCGGAGATGTTGATCGCTCTAGGGCTCGACTCGGTGGAGCTGCTGACGAATAATCCGCGTAAGGTGGAGTCCCTGATCGCTGCAGGAATAGACGTGGAGAGTGTTCAGCACACGGGAGCACATGTCACGCCCGAGAACGCCGCCTACTTGCGCGAAAAGGCGCTGCTTGCGGGCCATAATATCTCGATAGATCGAGAGTCTGTGTGAGTTCAGACGAGCAAATTGATGCAGCGCACTTCTCCGAAGTGCTCCCGTTGACGTGGTCACTCGAGGCAGTTCCACTGGCGAAATTCACGGACTGCGTGAACTTGCTCTGTACCGGGAATGGTACGCCAGCTGAACGAATAGTGGCGGGATCGCTAGTGGCGTTGTTCGGTGACGAAAGGGCGCCAGCGATACCGACGCTGTGCCGAGTGCCAGGCGGCACGGTTCTCAGGGGCACGCCAGTAGAGGCGGTGGATCAGGTCGTCGCGGAATGGAGGCACGTCGGGGTAGAGCGATCGTGGATCCTCAAAGAAGCACCTCAGTCGCGGGTCGACGTGTCCGACTTCTGGCTGGGCACCTACCCGGTGACGAACGCTCAGTACGCCCAGTTCCTTTTCCACTCGGAGTCTTCCACCGAGCGGCCATCGTCGTGGCTCCTGGGGGCGTATCCTTGGGATCGATCAAACCACCCAGTGGCTGGCGTGAGGTGGGAAGACGCTCAAGCCTATTGCTCGTGGCTGAGCGAACAGGTCGAAGGTTTTCGTTTCCGACTCCCGACCGAAGCCGAGTGGGAATACGCAGCCCGTGGAGCAGATCGGCGGGAGTATCCCTGGGGGGATGACTTCGATCCCGCCGCCACAAACACCCGCGAATTCGGTCTGAACACCACGAGTCCGATCGGCTCCTTCCCGCGCGGGCGCTCGTGGTGTGGAGCATGGGACTTGGCGGGAAATGTGGAGGAGTTCACGTCCTCGCTCTACGCGCCATACGAGCGGGGGGAAGTTGTGGACGACGACCTGACGCAGATCCTCGGTCGGTATCCGATTACCCGTGGCGGGAGTTTCTCACGGTTTGGAGACCTCGCCCGGTGTGCTCGTCGCCATGGGCCCCACCCAGGCAAGCTGTACCCCTGCGGCTTCCGGGTGGCCGCCGATCGGGTCACGTGACGCTCGAAGCCGGAAACTAGCGATCAGCATCACCGGGCGCCGGTCACCATCCAGGCCGAGCCGCGCGAGCGGGTGACCAGCACGACCAGCCGCGCGCCCATGAAGACCACGGTCATGGCGACCCACACCCAGACGACGCTGTGGGTGAGCCACCCGGCGACCAGCGCGGCGGGGGCGTAGGCGAGCAGCACGAGCAGCCCGGTCCAGGCGAGGTAGCGCCCGTCGCCGGCGCCGATCAGCACGCCGTCGAGTACGAACACGATGCCCGCGACGGGCTGTCCGATCGCGGCGACGATCAGCACCGGCACCAGCAGGTCCTGCACGGCGGGGTCGGGGGTGAAGAGCGGCCCGAGGAACGGCGAGAGCGCCGCGAGCCCGAGTCCGGTGACGATCCCGCTGCGCCAGCCCCAGGTGATCATCCGGGCGGTGACCGCGCGCGTGCCGTCGACGTCGCCGGCGCCGAGGTAGCGCCCGGTGATGGCCTGCGCGGCGATCGCGATCGCGTCGAGCACGAACGCCAGGAAGCTCCACAGGGTCATCGCGAGCTGGTGGGTCGCCATGCCGACCCCGTCGTCGGAGCCGGAGGCGAGCACGACGGCGTAGGTGCCGATGAGCAGGCTGGCGCGCAGGGTGAGGGTGCGCACCAGGAGAGGTACGCCGGCCCGGCCGGACGCGCGGATGCCCGGCAGGTCCGGCCGCAGGGACGCGCCCTCGCGGCGGGCGGCGCGCACGACCACCCAGCCGAGGGCGAGCGCGGAGGCGACCTGCGCCACCACGGATCCGAGCGCGGCGCCGGCGATGCCGAGTGCGGGGACCGGGCCCGCGCCGTACACCAGGACGTAGTTGAGGACGATGTTGACCAGGTTGCCCGCCACCGCGACGACGAGCGGCGTGCGCGTGTCCTGCAGGCCGCGGAGCACCCCGGTCGCGGCGAGCATGATCAGCAGCGGGGTGGTGCCGAGGAACGCGACGCGGAGGTAGTCCTCGGCGAAGCCGGAGACGGCGGGGCCGGTGCCGAAGAGGGCGACGAGCGGGGTGGTGAGGAGTACGCCGGCCACGGTGGCGACGGTGCCGATGAGGATCGCCAGCCAGATCCCGTCGATGCCCTGGGCCAGGGCGCGGCGCAGCTGGCCGGCGCCGAGGTGGCGGGCGACCGCGGCGGTGGTGCCGTAGGCGAGGAAGATGCACAGCCCCACCACGGTCTGCAGGATCGCCGCGGCGATGCCGAGGCCGGCGAGCTCGCGGGTGCCGAGGTGGCCGACGATCGCGGCGTCGGCGAGGAGGAAGAGCGGCTCGGCGACCAGCGCGAGGAACGCGGGGACCGCGAGGCGGACGATCTCGCGGTCCTGGGCGCGCGCGGTCGGGGTCGGCACCGGGCCGAATCTACCCCGGACGGCGTAAGGGGTGAGGGAGGGTCTCACCAGTTACCGCACGCGCGGTGCGGCAGCGGTGGATAACCTGTTGAAATCCCCCACGGGGGTACCCCGGGATGCGGTATGTCGACAAACCCGCACGGTCGTCCAGATGACGGGAAGGTGAACTGGTTCACCTCGCAATTTTTCTGTTCTCCACAGGTGTGGATCGATGTTTTCGCAGGTCAGAGGCATATCGTGCGTGCAACTCGTTGTTCGTCCACAGCGGTTGTCCACTGGTGGACCACAATCGGCTGCCACTCCTCCACGGACTCCACCGTTTCTCCACAACCCCCTGTGGACAAGGTGCTACCTCCGGCCGGTGACCGGCGCGTAGGTTCGCGCGAGTGTCTCGGTCGGACGTGCGGGTCCGGCAGCGCTGACCCCCTCGTCAGCGGCGCCCCGGCGGAAGTGTCGGCGGCGGGTTCTAGCGTGCGCCGGGACAGCGACAGTGAGGACCGCCGGGAGGCGGCTGAGACCCCAGGGGGCGCCGCGCGTGAGCATCACCGAGAACGATCGCGACCTGCCCGAGGGCCCGTCCGACGGCTGGGGCGACGGCCCGATGCCGTGGGAGCCGGGCGACGCGCCGGGCGGCGGCAGCGGTGGGGACCGGACGCCGCCGCAGGACATGGCGGCCGAGCAGTGCGTGCTGGGCTCGATGATGATCAGCAAGGACGCGATCGCCGAGGTCGCGGAGGTGCTGCGCGGGCTGGACTTCTACCGGCCCAGCCACGAGCTGATCTACGACGCGATGATCGACCTGTGGGGTCGCTCGGAGCCGGTGGACGCGATCACGGTCGGCGGTGAGCTGCAGCGCAAGGGCCTGCTGCCGAAGATCGGCGGGGCGCCGTACCTCCACACCCTGATCGCGAACGTGCCGACGGCCGCCAACGCGGGGTGGTATGCCGAGATCGTTCGGGAGAAGGCGATCCTGCGGCGGCTGGTCGAGGCGGGCACCCGGATCGTGCAGATCGGGTACGCCGGCGAGGGCCAGGTCGACGACGTGGTCGACGAGGCGCAGGCGGAGATCTACAACGTCACCGAGAAGCGCCAGGCGGAGGACTACGCGCCGCTGAGCGACATCATGGGCTCGGTGCTCGACGAGATCGAGGCGATCTCGAACCGGGATGCGGGGCTGTACGGCGTCCCCACCGGCTTCGCCGACCTCGACGAGCTGACCAACGGCCTGCACGCCGGCCAGATGATCATCGTCGCCGCGCGCCCCGCGATGGGGAAGGCACTGGCGCTGGACACGCCGCTGCCCACGCCGACCGGCTGGACGACGATGGGCGAGATCCGGGTAGGCGACGAGCTGTACGACGCCTCCGGGCGGCCCACCCGCGTCGTCGCTGCGACCGAGGTGCTGCTGGACCGTCCGTGCTATGAGGTGCACTTCTCCGACGGTTCGGTGATCACCGCGGATGCGCAGCACCAGTGGCGACTCGCCTCCTCGTCCGCAACGTGTGGGGAAGCGGTCGTCATGGGGGCCGGACGTCCACACGTTGTCACGACTGCTGAGCTGGCTGCCGCCGGCGACGTGTGTGCGATCGAGATGCCGGGCGGCTCGCTGGTGAAGGTCAGTGAGGTCCGCCCGGTCGCGTCCGTGCCGGTGCGGTGCGTGCAGGTGGACAACGAGGACCACCTCTACCTGGCCGGACCGACCGGGATCCCCACGCACAACTCGACCCTGGCGCTGGACCTGTGCCGAGCGGCCTCGATCCACAACAACCTGTCGAGTGTGTTCTTCAGCCTGGAGATGACGCGGGCGGAGATCACCATGCGGTTGCTGAGCGCTGAGGCGAAGGTGCCGCTCAACCACATCCGCAACGGCCAGATGAACGACGACGACTGGCAGAAGCTGGCGCGGAAGATGGGCGAGGTCTCCAGTGCGCCGATGTTCATCGACGACAGTCCGAACATGACGATGATGGAGATCCGGGCTAAGGCGCGGCGGCTCAAGCAGCGGCACGACCTGCGGCTGATCGTCATCGACTACATGCAGCTGATGACGTCGGGGAAGAAGGTGGAGTCCCGCCAGCTGGAGGTCTCGGAGTTCTCCCGGCAGATCAAGCTGTTGGCCAAGGAGCTCGAGGTCCCGGTGATCGCGCTGTCCCAGCTGAACCGTGGTGCCGAGCAGCGCACGGACAAGCGGCCGATGATGAGTGACCTTCGTGAGTCCGGCTGCCTGAGTGCGGACACCCGGCTGATGCGGGCCGACACGAACGCCGAGATCACCTTGGGCGAGCTGATGGAGTCGGGTGCGCGGGACATCCCGGTGTGGTCGCTGGACGACCGGCTCAAGCTGGTGCCGCGCACGCTCACCCACGCCTTCCCTAGCGGGGTGAAGCAGACCTACGAGCTCACTCTCGCCTCCGGCCGGCGGATCCAGGCGACGGGGAACCACAAGTTCCTGACCTACGACGGCTGGATGCCGCTGTCGGAGCTGACTCCCGGCTCGCGGATCGGATCGCTGCGACACGCCCCTGCCCCGCTCCAGCCGGTTGCGCGGGATGAGGACGAGATCGTGGCGCTGGCCGAGTCCGGTCCCGAGCTGGACGCCCTGCCGGGCTGGGTGTTCGGACTGCCGAAGGAGCAGGTGGGCCTGTTCCTGCGACACATCTGGGCGACCGAGGGTTCGATCGGGTACGACGAGAAGAGGCATCTCGGTCGCGTCTACTACGCCTCGAACAGTCGTCGCCTTGTGGACGATCTTTCGCGCCTGCTTCTCCGCTTCAACGTCTTCACTCGGATCAAGCGCGTTCGCAAGCAGGGCTATCGAGATGGCTGGCACCTGCACGTGTACGGCGCCGAGAACCAGTTGAGGTTCTGCGAGGAGGTGGGAGTTCACGGTGCCCGTGGCGTGAAGGCGGAACGGCTGGCCGACCTGCTGCGCGACGTGAAGGGCAACCCCAACCTGGACACGGTGCCGCGCGAGGTGTGGGGCCGGCTCCGCGAGGTGCTCGCCGAGCACCGTCCGACGCCTGAGCTCGCGGCGGTCGGAGCATCCTCGCCGGTCGAGCTTGTCGAGACCCAGCAAACGCCGAGCCGGCAGCGCCTAGCGAAGGTCGCGGACGTCCTCGGCTCCGCCGACCTGGAGGTCCTGGCCACCAACGACGTCTACTGGGACGCCATCGCAGCGATCGAGCCGCTGGGGGAGGTGCCGGTGTACGACGCCACCGTCATGGGCACCCACAACTTCGTGGTCAACGGCATCGCAGCCCACAACTCCCTGGAGCAGGACGCCGACATGGTGATCCTGCTCCACCGTGACGACGTCTACGAGAAGGAGTCCACGCGGCCGGGAGAGGCCGATCTGATCGTGGCGAAGCACCGGAACGGGCCCACGCGAGACCTGGTCGTCGCGTTCCAGGGGCACTACTCGCGGTTCGTGGACATGGCGCACTGATGAATCAGATCTGTTGTCGAGATGCAGCGAAGATTGATGTCGAGATGCAGCCAAAACGAGTCGATCGAACTTTCGGCTCAAGAACACTGAATCGGTAGAGTTTGGACTGGTGGCGACGCGAGCGGCCGTGCCGTGATTGAGCTCCACTGGGGCCGCCAACGTCGAACGCGTCTCCCCGCGCAGGCCACTCCCGCGCTAGCCGGGACACTAGTCCGGCAGGACGATGAAGGCTTCCTCTACGTGGTCGACCGGAAGAAGGAGATGATCATCTCCGGCGGCGAGAACGTCTACTGCGCCGAGGTGGAGAACGTGCTGACTCGCCACCCTGGCGTCGGGGAGGTCGCGGTCGTGGGGCACATCGCACGAGAGGTGGGGCGAGACGCCCGGTCGCCATCGTTGTCCCCACCGATCCAACGTCACCGGTCGCCATGGCCGATCTCGACGAGTGGAGCCGACCGCGACTTGCCGCCAACAAGCGACCGACCCAGCTGCTCGTGCTTGACGCCCTGCCGCGCAACGCCTCCGGCAAAGGTGCTCAATCCCGTTCTGCGCCGACAGGTCAGGCAGGACGGAGGGGCGCGCACTGGGACTCCTGCTCGAGCCTCCGCGTGCTGGCCCCGCAGCGAGTAGTGGCTGCGCAGCGCTCCCCGCGCGTGCCGCCTGCTCCGGGCCGCCTGCGCTCGCTGGGGTGGAAGACGACGCCCGAGTGTCGGATGAGCCGGGTGCAGCGCTGGCTCAGCCGTGACGCTCCTCGACCACCGAGACGAGCGTCTCGCGCAGCGCTGTCAGCGCCTCTGGTTGCTTGCGATCTCTCATGTGTGCCAACCGAAGGGTCCTATGCAGCCCGGGATTCACCGGCCGTGCGACGAATTCTCCGGATTCCAGCTCGCTTGTGCAGGCGCTCTCGGGCAGGATCGCGCAGTAGCCGTTTCGGCGGATCATCTCGGCCATGAGAGAGACGCTGTCGAATCGAAAGGTGGGATCCAAGCTGACGCCGCCGTCGTAGAAGTAGCGCTCGAGAATGGCGCGGGTGCCGAACGGTGCGGCTGGGAGCATGAGTTTGAGTCGTGATAGGTCGGACCGCTCAATCACGGGCGACGCGAGATCTGGGTCGTCGCCGCGTCCGATCACCATGAGGCTCTCGTCGAACAGCTTCACTGTCGAGATCTTGGGGGAGTTCGCCTGGAGGAGCACGACCGCTGTGTCCACGACTCCGGTCGTGAGCATCTCGTAGACCTGCCCGCTGGAGGCCTCGAAGACAGTGACGTGGATCTGGGGGTATTTCTTGTTGAATCGCACCAGGACGTCGGGAACGTACGTCGTCGAGAACGGCCGCGAAACTGCGAGGGACACCCGGTCACGGGCGCCGAGCTTGGAGGTGCTGACCTCGTCGAGGGCAGTGCCCATCAGTTCCAGGACTTCTGAGGCGTACTGGAGCAGCACGTGTCCGGTGGCGGTGGGCTCGACCCCGTGTCCGCGTCGTTCGAGCAGTTTGGTGCCGAGGTCGTTCTCGAGTTGTCGGATCTGTCGGCTCAGCGCTGATTGGGCGATGTCCAGTGCCGCCTCGGCGGCCGTGAAGCTCCCGCTCCGCGCGACATGGACGAAGTACAGCAGTCGGCGCGAGTCGATCACGCGGGATGCCGCAATTGCTGCGACCTCGCTCGGTTGTCTCGCGTTCGGCTTGTTCTTCGCCATCTCGGCATCCTCCCATGCGGTCAGCCGCCCCGATCCACTAGCAGCCGCGCCATAGGGGCTCGCGTCGCTGCGCGAACGCGGTCGCCCCCTCGACGGCGTCTCGGGAGCTGAAGATCCGGTTGGCGATCGGCGATTGGTGCGCCCAGCCGTCCTCAAGGCCCCAGTCGACCGCTCGTGCCAAGATCTCCTTGGAGGCCTGTAACGCCAATGGTGCATTGTCCGAGATCCTGGACGCCAGTTCGACGGCCGAGGCCAGCGATTCTCCCGGCTCCGTCACGCGATTGATCAGCCCGATCTCGTGGAGACGTTGTGCCGTCAGAGGATCCCCCGTCAGGACGATCTCGCTCGCAACGTGCCACGGGATTCGTTGGGGGAGCCGCAACAGCCCGCCTGCTGCCGCGACGAGGCCCCGCTGCACCTCCGGCAGACCTAATCGCGCGTCGCGTGCGGCGACCACTAGGTCACACGCCAGGACCATCTCCATCCCACCGGCAAGGGCGAAGCCCTCAACGGCCGCGACGACGGGCTTGCGGGGTGGTCGTTGCGTGAACCCGGCGAAGCCCCGGCCCTCCAGAAACGGCAGCGTCCCTGCGGCGAATGCCTTCAGATCCATGCCGGCGCTGAATCCCGTCCCTGCGCCAGTCAGCACTGCGGTACGAAGCCCAGCGTCGCTATCGAGACGGTCGAATGCATCGGCGAGCGCGAACGCAACGTCCATGTCGACGGCGTTGCGGGCCTCGGGTCGGTTGAGGGTGATGAGCAGGACGCGCTCGTCGCTCACGGCCGGTTCGACATGCACTTTGTTCACTGGTCTGCCGCCCTTCTCGCCCGCGGCGATCCTGCGGGGCCGGGAGTTCGCCCGCACCTCGCTGCCGCCGCTGCCGCGGGAAATCTTGAGAGTTCTGGTCGGAGCACTGGACGTGGCCTGCGTCACAGGCTACGGTCTGTTGCAATACCTGTTATAGCAAAGCGAGAAAACAGGCAGGTACCGCGCCCGATCGCGGAGGTCTAGGGCGACACCGCCGAGGTGCCTCACGCGGGGTGACTCGGAGAGTCAACGAACGGAGGACTGATGGCGAAGCTGTACACGGACGTCGACAAGTTCGAGTCCCACGAAGGCCCGGTGGTGGTCGAGGCGTTCCACTCAGGGGTCAAGGACCTGGTTCGGTCTGCACTCGACAAGGCGGGAGTCTCCTGGAAGGAGTTCGTCTTCGCCAAGGAGTTCGAGTTCATCACGCCTGAGGCGATCGCCGCCATCGAGAAGTCCGTCGTCGACAGCGGCTACCGCTACCAGACGTCCGCGGTCATCTCCTACGTGGAACGACCCGACGCCTATACCCCGATCGCGGGCGCGGACGCCACCTCCGACAGCTTCTCCTTCGAGCACCCCGAGGCCGTTACCGGTGAACCCGAGGACGGTCGCGTCCAGTGTGGGCAGGGCGACAATGTCGCCGCATACCCCGCGAACGTTATCGGCACTGCTCGCTATTACCGATCGATCGATGACGTGATGACTGGTCTGCGCGAGGGCGTTCCGGAGAACACAGTTGCGATCATCGACGACTCGGGCGGGACTCTCACAGCTCCGATCATCGAGCAGTTCAAGGCGATCGTTTGCGCGGGCGGAACGGTGCGTTCGCACCTGGGCATCCTTACCAGGGAGTACGGCATCCCGTGCGTCATGAACTCGAAGATCTCCGGGATCGTGAACGGCGACACCGTGGAGGTGGGCGTCTCGGGCCGTGCAAAGACGACCGAGGCCTACCAGGAAGGGCGCGAGATGACAGTGCCCGTGTGGAAGCACAGCGACCAGTCCTGACCGCCCACCGATCCGAGAACGAGGAGTCAACCATGAGTGCCACCAAGCTGACCTACGGAGATCTGCTCCAGGCCAACAACATCATGAAGTGCCAAGGCGAGGAGACGATGTTCCTCGGCATCACCCGCACGGTCCAGGAGTCGAAGTTCTTCCCGGTCTCCGCCTACGTGATGCTCGGGTATCTCAACGCCTTCTACCGATACCCGACCCTGCTCCGCAAGGTCGAGGCGGCGATGCCTCCCGAGGAGATCGCTGACCGGATCCGCAACACCAACTCCAAGCTCAAGAGCATGGGCACGAACTGGTGCATGCCGAACTTCTATCTGCTCGGCCGCGAAATGCTCGTCAACATGGGCGTGATCCGGCCGCAGGATGCAGCCGAGGACGTGGCCTACGTCCTCGATTTCTGGCGCCGCTACCAGCTCGCCTGGCGTCGCGAGTCAGGGCACCTGACCAACCTCGAGGGTGGTCATAGTTCGCAGGTCCTGCCCGAACGGCAGACCCAGGTCATGCACGCGGACATGTTCGACTGCGCGGAAGGCGACGATCTGCATGAGGCTGCGATCAACTTCACGGCGGCCGTCAGCCAGTACGCCGTTCTGATCGCGTGCGAGAGCCGCGTCTGTATGACCAACCATGGTCCGTACAACCTGGGCGACAACCGCGAGCTGCTGGTGCGCGAGTTCTTCGACCTCGGCCAGGGCGACCTGCCATGGCTCGACGACATCGCAGACGAGCTCCCTTTCAGCCGGCTGACCTTGGCGACGGCAGTGAAGGACACACACTTCTACATCGTCGACGACTGGGGCAGCTATGAATCCCAGCCGGAGTACAAGGCCGAGAACATGGTCGGCGTCGGCCTCTACACCTCCGATGACCTTTCCGAGACCCACATGCCTGTCGGTATGGGGTCGAAGCAGCAGTTGACGGAAACCCTGAACGAGTACGCGGAGAAGCTGAAGCACGTCACCACGAAGTTGTGGGAACGCTTCGCCGGCTACCACCGGGAGCAGTTGATGGATGCGGGAGCGCTCACCTACTTCGCGATCATCCGCGACTTCGCTCATGTGGCCGGTGTGTACGAACACGAGGACTGGTTCACGATCGACGAGCGCGCCGACCGGTTCCGTCCGCTGCTGAACGACGAGTACGGCAACGAGGTGCTCGGCGCTCTGTTCGTGCCGTTGTCGCTCAACAGCCACCAAGTCAGCGAGTACCAGATGATGCGCCACACGGAGAAGCTGCCCAAGCGAACGTACACGCCTCTGCCCTACACCCTGCTGCGGGCCGAGGACGACGACTACGTTGCCTCAGCCGGATCCGAACTGTCTCCCGGGGTGACCTACCTACCGGAGAAGGTCGATCGGTACTGGACGACGCAAGGGGTCATGACTGCTGCCGAGCTCAACGAGGCCACTCGAGCCTTCACCCCCCGCCTATCCGCCGATGACCTTCGCTACCTCGATGACTCCTGGGTTAAGTACAACTACGACTCGCCCTTGGCAGAGGCCCTGTACGAGGTCGATCAGAGGCACTCACGCCTCTTGGCCGGCAAGGGGGCAGGACTCCGCCGGGACGACATCGAGCGACTCCGGTCGTAGCCACACCAGCGAACAAGATTCCCATTAGCCGTCCATTAGCCGCGCGCGAGCGCGGCGAGCTGCGAAGGAGTTCAGATGAGAGCCGACGAGCACCTGGTCTTGCACGGGCTTGCGGTGAAGAAGCACGCCACTGCCGAGGAGGTCGCCGACGTCATCGGTGAGGAGCCGGCGCGCGTCGCGGAGGTCTTGACGGCAAACGTCGCCACCGGGCGGGTCGTGGACCTGAACGGGAAGTTCACTCTTCAGCCCGGGGCGCGGATGATCGTCAAGGGTGAGTACTCGCGCCATTTCGCGGGGCTGCGGACGAACGACGCCTTCGAGACGGCGTATGAGCGCTTCGAGAAGGTGAACGACGACGTCAAGGCGGTCATCACGGCGTGGCAGGTGCGCGAGCTTCCCTCGGGTGAAGCGGTGAGCAACGACCACGCCGACCCCGCGTACGACGAGAAGATCATCGACAGGCTCGGTGCCATCCACGAGCGGTTCGAGCCGACGCTGAAGCAGATGTGTGCCGAGGTGCCACGCCTTGAGCGGTACGCCGAAAAGTTGGATTCCGCCCTGGAGAAGGCTGAGCAGGGCGAGTCGCAGTGGGTCAGCGACGTGACGATCCCGAGCTATCACACGGTGTGGTTCGAGTTGCACGAGGACCTGCTGTGCATGCTGGGGAGGGAGCGCGTTGAGTAGTTCCGGTGTCTCCTCATCCGTGTACACGAGGTGGCTGTCGTCCGGTGACGAGCTCCCCGATCGTCAGCTCGTGGGTGGGAAGGCATGGTCCTTGGCCAGAATGACCTCGCTCGGACTGCCCGTGCCACCCGCCTTCGTGGTCACCACCGACGGGTTCCGTCACTTCCACGAGACCGGAGGCGTCAGCGCCACGCTGCGAGACGAGGTGCTCGCTGGTGTCGCGCGGCTAGAGGAAGAGTCGGGACGTCGGTTCGGCTCGGGCCCGAACCCGCTGCTGATCTCGGTACGCTCCGGTGCCGCCATCTCGATGCCGGGCATGATGGACACGGTCCTCAACCTCGGCATGACCGATGAGGTTGAGGCCGCGCTTGCTGCGGAGAGCGGCGACGACGCCTTTGCCCGGGATACCCATCATCGATTCCTGGACCTGTTCACCGATGTGGTACTTAACCGCGACCCGCGTGACCACCCGGGGGACAGCCCGGCGGCAGTGCGGGCGAGCGTGAATCGAGCGGTCCCGGACGTGGGCTGGGATCCGGAAAGCCAGCTGATGGCGTCGGTCGAGGCGGTGTTCCGGTCGTGGAATTCCCGGCGTGCTCTGCGGTATCGGGCACACCAAGGGATCCCCGACGATCTAGGCACAGCGGTCACCGTCCAGGCCATGGTGTTCGGGAACCTCGGCGAAGACTCGGGCACTGGCGTGCTGTTCTCCCGTAACCCGCTGGATGGCACCAACGAGGTGTTCGGCGAGTACTTGCGACGAGCTCAAGGAGAGGACGTCGTCTCCGGCCGGGTCACACCCCAGCGACTGAGCGACCTCGAAGATCAGGATCCCGAGCTTCACTCCCAGCTCCTGCAAGCCGCACGTGACCTCGAGCATGCCAACCGCGAGATCCAGGACGTGGAGTTCACCGTTCAGGGCGGGCGACTCTTCCTGCTGCAATCACGGACCGCGAAGCTGGCTCCCGAAGCTGCGCTGCAGACCTCGATCGACATGGTCGCCGAGGGGCTGTTGACCAAGCGGGAAGCGCTGCGTCGGCTGAGCCCCGGGCAGGCGCAGTCCCTCGTCGCTCCCCGCCTGGACGCGAACGCTCCGGCGGGCGAACCGCTGGCAACTGGGGAGTCGGCCTGTGCGGGGGTGGGGACCGGGACGGTCGTCGACGACCCCGATCGCGCGGTCGCCCTGGCAGCGGAGGGGAAGCGGGTCGTCCTCGCCCGTCCGACCACCAGCCCCGAGGACCTACCGGGAATGCTCGCTGCGACGGCCGTCGTCACAGACGAAGGTGGCAGCACCTCTCATGCCGCTGTGGTGAGCCGTGCGCTCGGACTTCCCTGCATCGTCGGCGCAGGTCGAGGGGCTCTCGCAGATCACGTGGGTACTGATGTCACCGTCGACGCTGCCAGCGGCGCGGTCTATGCCGGCACGCTTCCCGTGTTCGTTCCGAAAGAGGACGACTCGCCCGGACTCCGAACTGTCATCGCCTGGGCCCGCGAGCACTCGCCTATCGATGTCACGCCCGATGCTGACGGGTTGAACGATGGCGATCTGGTTGACCTGTCCGAGTTGTCGGGCGGGAGCGACCCGGAGCGTGTTGCCGACCTTATCGCAGGCCTGTCCGGGGTCACCGCGATCTGCGGCGGCGCGAGCGCCTCTCCTGATGCTGTCGCAGCCGCCATCGACGCAGGTGTGCGACGGATCGTGACGGATCCAGTGCTCCCCGCACTGCTTGCGGCTGTGCAGCACGGCCCCGCAACAGATTGACCTCTCAATTTCCCATCACCAGAAGGGTCCCGTTCTATGAATCCGACCATGGACGACGTCCAAGTGGTCCTCGCCGCCTTCGATGAATCCGAGTGGGACGAGCTTCGGATCGACTCCGGAGACTTCCACCTCCACGTGTTCAAGTCCTCCCGATTCGACCGCCCGGCCAGCACACTCGCGCCAGCCTCCGTCGGGAGTGCGGCCGCTACTCGGGCTACTGCTGCGTCGGCGACATCGGCGCCTGCGCCGACTGCGGCCGCTCCGCACGGCACGCCAGATGGCGGTCAACCGATCGTGGAGGACCATGGCGACGGCGTCGTGGTGCGCGCCCCCAGCTTGGGCACGTTCTACCGCGCTCCCAAGCCGGGCGCCGACCCGTACGTCGAGGTCGGAACGCAGGTGACTGCGAGTTCGCAGCTGGCTCTGCTGGAGGTGATGAAGCTGTACACCGCGGTTGAGGCTGGGGTCGACGGGGTCGTCACCAAGATTCTGGTGGAGGACGGCGGACTCGTCGAGCACGATCAGCCACTGTTCGTCATCGATCCTGGCGCGGCGTGATCGCTCGTGGATCGACTACTCATCGCCAATCGAGGTGAGATCGCCGTCCGCGTGGCCCGGTCGGCTCGAGCCCGCGGCATTGAGACCGTGTTGGCCGCCTCAGAGGCGGACCGGGACAGTCTCGCGGCGGGTGAAGTCGACCGGACCTTGGTCATCGGCGCCCCGCCCGCGTCGGCCTCGTACCTCAATGCGCCGCTGCTCATCCACGCCGCCATCCAATCAGGTTGCCAGGCCGTGCATCCGGGCTTCGGGTTCCTTTCCGAGCGTGCCGACTTCGCGGACGCTGTCGAGGACGCAGGCCTGGTCTTCGTCGGCCCCAGGGGGGAGACCATCCGTCGGATCGGCGACAAGTTGGGTGCCCGAGAGGTAGCCCGTGACGCCGGAGTGCCGATGGCAGAGGGGAGCGAGGAGGTCACCTCGACTGCGGAAGCGATCGAGATCGCGGCCTCCATCGGCTATCCGGTGATTACCAAGGCGTCAGCGGGTGGCGGGGGTCGCGGCATGCACGTGGCCAAGGACGCTGCGGAGCTTGAGGCGATCTTCGACTCTGCATCGCGGGAGGCCGAGCAGGCCTTCGGCGACGGCCGGCTCTACCTGGAACGGTTTGTTGAGCGGGCCCGCCACGTGGAGGTGCAGGTCTTCGGCGACGGGAACGGCCGCGTTGTCCACTTCGGCGAGCGCGACTGCAGCATCCAACGACGCCACCAGAAGATGGTCGAGGAATCGCCGGCGGCGTTGCTGTCAGCCGCGACCCGGGCTCGCCTCCACGAGGCAGCCGTGGCGCTGCTCCGAGCCATCGACTATCGGGGCGCCGGGACGGTCGAGTTCCTCTATGACCCCGACACCGACGAGTTCTACTTCATGGAGGTCAATGCCCGTCTGCAGGTCGAACACCCAGTGACTGAAGAGGTCAATGACATCGACCTCGTCGACCTCCAACTGGTCGTCGCCAGTGGCGATGACTTCCACTGGGACCAGTCCCGCATCAGCCAGCAAGGCCACAGCATCGAGGTCCGGATCCTCGCCGAGGATCCAGCCAACGGCTTCCGACCTTCACCGGGCCGCATCACCCGCTGGGACACGCCCAGCGGCGATGGCATCCGACTGGACAGCGCGGTGGCAGCTGGCTCGTTCGTCCCTCCCTACTACGACAGCATGATCGCCAAGCTGATCGTCACGGCCGACGACCGCGCCTCCGCCATCGACCTGCTCGGCAGAGCGCTCGACGACTTCCACGTCGAAGGCATCCACACCAACATCCCGCTGCTGTGCGAGCTGGCACGCGACAGCGCATTCCTCGACAACACCACCAGCACCCGCTGGCTCGACACTGCCGCCGAAAGCCTGATCCGGAGGGACACCGCATGACTCACGTCCAGATTCTCGACACTACATTCCGCGACGGCCAGCAGGCCGTGTGGGGGATGAGGATGACGGCGGGGATGGCCCTGCCGGTCGCACCCATCGCCGACCGGACCGGCTTCGACACCATCGATCTCACCGCCTCCTCGCTCTTCGAGGTGCTCGTTCGTACCATGCGCGAGAACCCCTGGGCCGGTCTCGACGCCATGGTGGCGGCCATGCCGAACACGCCCAAGCGTGCAGGTATGCGCTCGAATGCCTCGGTCACGTTCGGAATCACTCCAGACGCACTGATGGATGCCTGGATGCGACAGTTGAACGTCCATGGCATCCGCAGCACCTGGGTCTACGACGTGCTCTTCAACATCGACAAGATGTTGCGTCTGGCGGGCATCGCCAAGGAGTTCGGATCGACCTGCGCGGGTGCCCTGATGTTCACGTTGTCGCCGGTGCACACCGACGAGTACTACGCCGACAAGGCACGACGACTCGCCGCATCACCGGACATCGATTCCATCCTGGTCTACGACACTGCGGGTGTCTTGGAGAAGGAACGCCTCAGCACTTTGATCCCTGCGTTGATCAGCGTCTCTCAAGGGAAGCCGATCGAGATCCACGCCAACAACATCCTGGGCCAGTCCGGGAAGGCCTATCTCGACGCGGTGGACCTCGGTGTCACGGTCTTGCACACCAGCAACAAGCCGGTCGCGAACGGTCCGGCGGTGCCATCGACCCAGATGACCTGCCACAACCTGTCATTGCTCGGCCACACCCATGGCGTGGACACCGCACTGCTCGATCCGGTGGCGGAACACTTCGAGAAGGTGGGACGCACCATGGGGTGGCCGGTCCACCTCAACAACGAGTACGACGCTTTGGCCGTTCAGCACCAGATCCCCGGGGGCATGGTCGGAACGCTGCGTCAGAACCTAGCCCAGCACGACATGGTCGATCGGCTCGAGGAGGTCTTGTGGGAGACAGCGACCGTCCGGCGTGAGCTCGGATACCCGGGGATGGCGACGCCGTTCAGCCAGATCGTGGGCATCCAGGCCGTGCTCAACGTGGTCACCGGCGAGCGCTACGGACGCGTGAGCGACGAGGTCGTGTGGTACGCCGCCGGGCATTACGGCGAGATGGTCGCTCCGATCGACCCCAATGTGCAGGACAAGATCCTGTCGACGCCGCGCGCCAAGGAACTGGCGGCCAAGCCGCCGGAGCAGCCCACGATCGAGGAGCTTCGGAAGCGGCACGGCACCAACGACGACGATGAATTGCTGTTGCGTGCGCTGGTTCCCGAGACCGACCTCAAGCGGATGCGGGACGCAGGGCCGCTGAAGACAGTCTTCCCGCTGCTCAGCTCGCCTGAGATGGGCCAGGTCGTGGACCTGATGAACACCGTCAATGCGCCCTCGCTGCAGATGGCAATCGGTCAGATGAGCGTCGAGCTCCACAAGAAGGGGTACTGACCGTGACGACCGCGCCCCGCGTACTGCTGGTCAACGATGACGGGATCCAGGCCGAGGGCTTGGGCCTCCTGGAGCGGCAAGTGCGTGAGCTCACCGACGACGTCTGGGTGGTCGCCCCGCAACAAGAGAACTCAGGTGGCGGACATTCGGTGTCACTCGACAAGCCATTGCGCGCTCGCCAGATCGAGGACCGACGGTACTCGGTATCGGGCACTCCGGCGGACTGCGTTCTCCTCGCATATTGGGAACTGATGGATCGGCCCCCGGACCTGGTGTTCTCCGGAATCAACCACGGCGAGAACCTCGGTGAGGACATGACGTACTCGGGGACCATGGGCGCAGCCATGGAGGCCGCGATTCTCGGCGTACCCGCTGTTGCCTTCAGCCAGAAGAGAGTGCTGGGCCAGAAGCCCGACTTCACGTCTTCCGAAGTTGCCGGTCCGCCATTGCTCAAACAGCTCATCGACCTGGAGTGGGCGCCGGGACAGATCGTGAACGTCAACTACCCGGCACAGCTTGCCGATGACGGTCGGCCCCATGTCACCCATCTCGGTCAGCGCAAGCTCGGGACGTTCACGCCCATGGGTGGCGTGGACGGGCGGAACATTCCCTACTACTGGGTCAAGGTGCGTTACGACCCGGGCGAGCCGAAACCCGGTACGGACCTGCACGCTGTCGCGGATGGCCGGGTCACCGTCACCGCGTTGTCGATGGATCTGACCGCGCCGCGACTGAACGAGCAACTGCGCGACCACCTGGGTAGCACTCCCGGGGCAGACTGAAGGAGACGTGTCATGGCCGACCACCGACGCAAGACGATCATCACGTGCGCTGTCACGGGTGCCGTCCACACACCGAGCATGTCCCCGGCACTTCCGATCACTCCGGAGGAGATCATCAGCTCCGGTCAGGAGGCGTACGAGGCCGGCGCATCTGTGCTGCACCTGCACGCCCGCGACCCCCGGACCGGACAACCGACGCCAGACCCGGACGTGTTCATGGAGTTCCTCCCCGCGCTGCGGGCCGAGACCGACGCCGTGATCAACCTGACCACAGGTGGGAGTGTGCAGATGACGCTCGAGGAGCGTCTGGCCGCACCGATGCGAGCCAAGCCCGAGCTGTGCTCGCTCAATCTCGGGAGCATGAACTTCGTCTTCTCGCAGATGGCGAACTCTGACCATGATGAGTGGAAGCACGAGTGGGAGAAGCCCTTCCTGCTCGCCAGCGACGACACCATCTTCAAGAACACCTACCGCGACATCGAACGCATCTTGCGCGACCTCGGCGAGGCCCACGGCACACGGTTCGAGTTCGAGTGCTATGACGTCGGGCATCTTTACACCTTGGCTCATTTCGCTGAGCTGGGCCTGGCCAAGCCGCCGTTCTTCGTGCAGATGATCTTCGGCATCAAGGGCGGCATCGGCGCGCACGCCTCGCACCTGACCCACATGATGGATACGGCGCAGCGCCTTCTCGGCGACGACCATGTGGCCTCCGTATTCGCGGCCGGACGCCACCAGATTCCCTTCGCGACGACGTGCGCGGCCAACGGCGGGAATGTCCGGGTGGGCTTGGAGGACAGTCTCTACATCGGATACCACGAGCTCGCCTCGTCCAACGCCCAGCAGGTCGCCAAGATCCGCGGGATCGTCGAGGGCCTCGGGAACGAGGTGGCCACGCCGGACGAGGCTAGAGAGATGCTCGCGCTCAAGGGCGCGGATCGCGTCGACTTCTGACCAGTCCACTCTCGGTCGAGCCGATCGAGCAGCACCACACATAGCGAACGGAGGCGATCGAATGGACAAGACGGTCACGACAGCCAGGGAAGCTGTGGTCGACGTCCGGAGCGGGTCGACGATCGCGGTGGGCGGGTTTGGGTTGTGCGGCATTCCCTCAGTGCTCATCGAGGCGCTGTTGGAGCAGGGCGCAGAGCGCCTGGAGGCGGTGTCGAACAACTGTGGCGTCGACGACGCCGGCTTGGGCCAACTGCTGGCCGCGCGCCGGATCCGAAGGATGGTCTCCTCATACGTGGGAGAGAACAAGGAGTTCGCTCGGCAGTACCTCCAGGGAGAGCTCGAAGTCGAACTCACTCCACAGGGCACACTCGCGGAACGAATGCGGGCCGGTGGCTCGGGCATTCCCGCATTCTTCACCCCCACCGGTGTGGGTACCCAGATTGCCGAAGGCGGGCTGCCTTGGAAGTACGACTCCGAGGGAAGCGTCGAGGTGGCTTCCCCGGCGAAGGAGGTCCGAACTTTCGAGACCGACGATGGGCTCAAGGAGTTCGTGCTCGAGCAAGCCATCGTCGCCGATTTCGGCCTGGTGCGAGCTTGGAAGGGCGACCGGCACGGCAACCTCATCTTCCGGCAGACGGCGCGCAACTTCAACCCGCTCGCCGCAATGTGCGGCCGGGTCACGATCGCGGAAGTGGAGCACCTTGTAGAACCCGGTGAGATCGACCCCGCCGAGGTGCACACACCGGGCGTGTTCGTCCACCGCGTCGTTCCGCTGACCCCGGAGCAGGCCAAGGACAAGCGGATCGAGAAGAGGACGGTGCGGCCGTGAGCTGGACACGTGAAGAGATGGCAGCTCGAGCGGCCTCGGAGTTGACCGACGGGTCCTACGTCAATCTCGGCATCGGGCTTCCGACCCTGGTGCCCAACTACGTCGCCGACGACGTGGAACTGGTGCTGCAGAGCGAGAACGGCATCCTCGGCGTCGGACCCTACCCGGCCGAGGAGGACGTCGATCCCGATCTGATCAACGCCGGCAAGGAGACGGTGACACTGCGCAAGGGTGCGTCGATATTCGACTCCGCCACCAGCTTCGGAATGATCCGCGGCCGCAAGATCGACGCCGCAATCCTTGGCGCGATGCAGGTCTCGGCACACGGAGACATCGCCAACTGGATGATCCCCGGCAAGATGGTCAAAGGCATGGGTGGCGCCATGGACCTCGTCCATGGCGCCAAACGAGTGATCGTGCTGATGGAGCACGTCGCCAAGGACGGGACCTACAAGATCGTCGAGGACTGCTCATTGCCGTTCACCGGCAAGCGTGTCGTGCAGCGCATCATCACCGACTTGGCCGTCATTGACGTCACGCCGACCGATGCCGTGACCGAAAAGGTCGGGGGACTGCGACTGATCGAGCTCGCTCCCGGCGTCTCCGAGGACGAGGTCCGCGAGAAGACCCAACCCCACCTGTCGACCACATGAACCCGGCCCACAGCCACACCAACCGACACTCATGACCCAAGAGGAGAACACAATGGGACGTCTCCAGGACAAGGTTGCCATCGTCACCGGCGGAAGCGGCGGCATCGGCAAGGCCACGGCCCGACGGTTTTTGGAGGAGGGAGCCAAGGTCACGGTCGTTGACCTTTCACGCGAATCACTCGAGCAGACGGCGGCAGAGCTTGCCGGACTGGGAGATCTCCTCACGGTAGAGGCAGACGTCACCCAGGAGGATCAGACGAAGAACTATGTCGACAAGACCGTAGAAGCGTTCGGCACGGTTGATGTGCTCTTCAACAATGCGGGGATCGAGAGCAAGATCCAGCCGCTGGTCGAGGTCACTGTGGAGGACTTCGAGAGGGTCCAATCGGTCAACGTCACAGGAGTTTTCCTCGGGCTCAAGCACGTGCTGCCGATCCTGACCGCGAAGCGGAGCGGCAGCGTGATCAACATGTCTTCGAACGGTGGGCTCGACGGCACCCTCTATCTGGGTCCCTACATCACGAGCAAACACGCCGTGAGCGGCATGACGAAGACCGCGGCACTTGAAGTCGCCGCCTATGACGTCCGGGTGAACTCGGTCCACCCCTGCCCGGTCAACACCAGAATGATGCGGGAGATCGAGTCGGGCTTCAGCCCGGACAACGCAGCCGCCGCAGAGAAGGACTTCGCCAGCCGCATCCCGCTGGGTCGGTATGCCGAACCGGACGACGTAGCCAATGTGGTCGTGTTCCTGGCCAGCGACGAGAGCACCTTCCTCACCGGGGCCCAATACCGGGTCGATGGAGGAATGGGCGCAACCCCATAGCCCCCGGGACAGACCCGAACCAAGACATGATCAAAACATGACAGGAGTGAACCCATGACAACAGCAACCAGCAACGCTTCAGCCGGCCGCGTCACCGGGAAGGTGGCGTTCGTAACCGGCGCAGGCCGGGGCATCGGGCGTGCTACCGCCATCCTCCTCGCTCAGCATGGCGCGAAGGTCGCCGTTGCAGAGCGGGACCCTGACGTAGCCCAGGAGGTGGTCGACACGATCGAGTCGATGGGTGGGGAGGCAGCTCTCGCCGTCGTCGACGTCGCCGACGAGGACGGCGTGCGTCAGGTGATCGGTGAGGTCGTCGACCGCTGGAATCGCATCGACGTGCTCGTCAACTGTGCCGGCCTCGCGGGTATCCAGAAGCCCATCCACGAGGTCACGACCGCTGAGTACGACCGGGTTATGGACGTGAACGTACGTGGCATCTTCCACACCACCAAGTACGCCATTCCGGCGATGACGAACGGTGGCAGCGTCATCAATTTCTCGTCGATCTACGGGCTCGTGGGCGGAGCCTCCGCCGAATCTCCCTACTCCGTCTACCAGGCCTCGAAGGGCGCCGTCCTCGGCATGAGCAGGGGCGACGCCATGATGTATGCGAGCCAGGGGATCCGAGTGAACTCCATTTGCCCCGGATTCATCGATACGCCCATGGTGGCCGGATTCCTCGAAGGGACCGGCGACGCAGCGGCAGCTAGGGAAGCGGCCGCGGCCCTGCACCCCCTGGGAGACCTCGGCGAGCCCGATGACATCGCCTACGGCGTGCTCTATCTGGCTAGCGATGAGTCGAAGTTCGTGACCGGTACGGCGCTGGTTATCGACGGCGGGATGACGGCCGCATGAGCTCGACGGCGTCGACCTGACCCACCTCCGTCGATGACCGAATCTGGTGACCCACCCGCTCCGCCACCAACATCAGACGACCCGACCGCGTTCCCAGGAGTGGAATCCATGAACCGTGTCTCCTCCTCACTTAGTGGCCGCGACCTCGCAACGGTCGCGGTGTTCGCCGGTATCGTCGCCGCCTTGGGCCTCGTCCCGGCCATTCCGGCCCTCGGCGGCGCTGTGCCCATCACGGCCCAGTCCCTCGGCGTCATGCTGGCAGGAGCCATCCTCGGGCCGCGCCGAGGCGCCCTCGCATTGGTGGTCTTCCTCGCCCTCGTGGCGCTTGGGCTGCCCCTCCTGGCCGGCGGTCGCGGTGGCCTCGGCGTCTTCGCGGGGCCGTCGGTGGGATATCTGGTCGGATTCCCCATCGCCGCGTGCGCCGTCGGCGCCCTCACCTGGGCGGTGGGTGCGCCGTACCGCGTCGGCTGGGGGATCGTGGCCAATGTGGTCGGAGGCGTGGTGGTGCTCAACGTTCTGGGGATCGCCGGGATGATGATGCGGGCCGATCTCGGCCTGGCCACCGCAATCACCACGGCGTTGGTGTTCGTGCCGGGCGACCTGATCAAGGCCGTATTGTGCGCTCTGGTGGCGCGCAGCGTGCACGCCGCATCTCCGGGCCGGCTGCCCGCAGGCTATTTCCACCAGCACCCAGAGGCTGCTGATGCCCGGGGCTGAGGCTGTCGATGTCCTCGGGTCCGCTGCTGATCCCAGGGGCGCGTTCGCGAAGGCGCACAGGGACGGCTGCCTGCTGGGGCTCACCACCTCGGGAACCGCGGGGCGGCCGCGCACCGTGGTACGAACGACTCGCTCGTGGGTGGACTCGTTCCCCTATGCGGCAGGTCTGCTTGAGCTCGGCCCCACCAGTCGCGTCTGGATCCCTGGCCCACCAACCGCGACGATGAACCTCTTCGCCGGCGTTCACGCGGACTGGGCGGGGGCCAAGCTGGTGGACGGGCCGGAGGAAGCGACCCATGCGCACATGACGCCGCCGGCTCTGCGGCGTGAACTCGCGAGGCGTCGTGGTGACCTCGCCGGTGTACACGTGGTGACGGCGGGGGATCGGCTCGACCGCCCCACGCACGACGCCGCACGTGCCGCGGGAGCTCGGGTCAGCCACTACTACGGCGCCGCCGAGTTGTCGTTCGTCGCCTGGGGTGAGCACGCCGACGGTCTACGCCCGTTCCCGGGAGTGGAGGTGGCCGCGCGAGACGGCGAACTGTGGGTCCGGTCCCCCTACGTGTCCGAGGGCTACCTAGAGCCCGACCATTTGCTCCGTCGCGACGCTGATGGCTGGGTGACCGTTGGAGACCGCGGCCGGGTCGAGGACGGCCTCGTCACGGTTCTCGGGAGAGCGGGCGGGATCACGACCGGTGCAACTACCGTGCTCGTGGCCGATGTCGAACACCTCTTGCGACGCCATGCGACAGGCGAGGTGGTCGTGCTCGGGGTTCCGCACAGTGACCTCGGGGAGGTCGTGGTCGCCGTGGTTTCTCGCCGAGATGACATGCAGAGCCTGCGGACCGTCTCACGCCAACTGCTTGACCCGCCTCAGCGGCCGCGACGCTGGCTGCACATCGACCCGCTGCCGCTGACGGGCAACGGAAAGATCGACCGAAGCGCGGTGGCGACGATGACAGCAAGCCTCCGACCGTGACTGACGAGCCCCCCGTGATCATCGCCGCCGCCCGGACGCCGATCGGCAGCGCTGGCCACTCTCTGTCCCACCTGACGGTCGAGCAACTCGGCGCGCCGGTCCTGCGGACTCTCATCTGTGACCTGGGCCTCGACCCGGGTGACGTCGATGACGTGATTCTCGGCAACTGCACGGGGCCGGGAGGCAATGTGGCTCGCCACGCGGCACTATCGGCATCGATGCCCTCCCGCGTTCCGGGACTCACTGTCGACCGGCAATGCGCGAGTGGTCTGGCCGCAATTGATATCGCTGCACAGATGGTGGGCAGTGGTGCTCGAGTCATTCTTGCCGGTGGGGTCGAGTCGGCGAGTACTGCCCCTTGGAAGTTCTGGCCACCTGTCGACGGTGGCGAGCCGGTTCGGTACCACCGCGCCGCGTTCGCTCCGCCGCAGGACGACCTGGACATGGGCATGGCCAACGACCTGCTGGCCGCCGAGGCAGGCATCTCGCGGATGCGTCAGGACGCCTATGCGGCCGGTTCGCACGCCCGCGCGATGTTGGCTCGCAGCGCGGGCGCCTTCGACCAGGAGATCGTCGCTGTCGGCGGGTGCGAGCGCGACGATCGGCCCCGGCCAGGGCTCACGGTCGAGCGTCTCGCGCGGCTCAAGCCAACCTTCCGATCTGAGGGGACGGTGACGGCCGGCAACTCGTGCGGTATCAGCGACGGCGCCGCGGGCGTGGCTGTGGTCAGTGCCGAGATGCAGCAGGGCCTGGCGCTGCCCGGACTCCGCATATTGAGCACTGCAACGGTTGGCGTCCCAGCCGCGCGCCCGGGGCGTGGAATCGTCCCTGCGGCGTATTCCGCGCTCGACAAGGCTGGGATCAGCCTCGAGGAGATCGACGTCATCGAGTTCAACGAAGCCTTCGCGGGCCAGGTGCTGGCATGCTGTGACGAGCTCGGCCTGGACCCGGCTCGTGTGTGCCGCGAAGGCGGTGCGTTGGCCCTCGGGCACCCCTGGGGTGCGTCTGGTGCGGTGCTCGCGGTCCGGCTGTTCTCCCAGCTTGTCACCAGGCGGGCGGGGCGTTATGGCCTGGCCGCCATCGCCGCCGGCGGAGGCTTGGGCGTCGCCATGGTGGTGGAGTCGGTGGTGGGGTCATGCTGATCGACATCAAGGACGTCTCCCACCGCTACGCGGGCCGAGCCGAGCCGGTGGTGGACGATCTGAGCGTTAGGTTGGACGAGCGGCGCGTCGCCGTCATCGGAGCCAACGGGTCAGGAAAGTCGACCTTCGCTCGGATGCTCAACGGGCTCGTGATTCCTTCCGCGGGAACCGTGAAGATCGGCGGGCTTGACACCAGCCGTCACGGACGTCAGATCCGCAAGAAGGTCGGGTTCTGCTTCACCGACCCGGACACGCAGATCGTGATGCCGACTGTGGCCGAGGACGTCGCCTTCGGCCTCCGCCGTCGAGGCTGGTCGAAGGCCGAGATCGCCGCACGGGTCCATGACCAGCTGGCCACCTACGGCCTCGATCGGCACGCCGAGCACGCTGCCCATCTGCTGTCCGGAGGCCAAAAGCAACTGCTTGCGCTCGCCTCGATCCTCATCACTGAACCCGACCTGCTCGTCATGGACGAGCCGACCACGCTGCTCGACCTCCGGAACACCCAGATGTTCGCCGACCTGGTCTCCAGCCTGCCGCAACAGGTCGTCATGGTGACCCACGATCTTGACCTGCTCGCCGACTTCGATCGCGTACTCGTCTTCGACCAGACGCGCCTCGTTCACGACGGTCCCCCTGCAGAGGCGGTTGCCTTCTACCGCGCACTGATGCGGGTTGACGCGTGATGATGCACGCCAGCCTGTACCGCCCCGGCAACTCAGTCCTCCACCGGCTGCCCGCGGGCCTCAAGCTCTCAATACTCCTCGCTGCCGGTGGCTGCTCCATCCTCGTCCAGACCCCGACCCAGACCACGACCGCACTCGGGTGTGTCCTACTCGGATACGTGGTTGCGAGAGTTCCCGCCCGCGCGGTCCTGCAGTCGTTGCGTCCGCTGGTGTGGGTCATCCTGGCGCTCGGACTCTTCCAAGCCCTCATCATGGGCTGGCCACGCGCCTTCGTCATCGTGGGCGTGATCGTGGCGCTCGTGCTGCTCGCCAACCTGGTCACGCTCACCACCCGAACCAGTGACCTCGTCGACGTCGTCGTCCGGCTTAGCCGACGCGTCCGCTTCCTTGGCATCCACCCCGAGTCCATCGGCCTGATGCTCAGCCTCGCGATCCGGGCAGTGCCCCTGGTGGCCGAACTAGCAGCCCGAGTCAGAGAGGCCCAGCAGGCACGGGGACAGACCATCAGCCCACGCGCGTCCGCGGTGCCGCTCATCCTCGGCACTCTGCGTCGCGCCGACGAGATCGGGGACGCACTGGCTGCCCGTGGCTACGACGATTGAGCCTGTGCCATCGCAGTTGGTGACGTGAGGGCCGCTGGGAGAGTCCCCTCAGCCGGCAACCCGGGCATGCGGTGTCGCGCTAGCCGATCGAGCCGCCATGGCCGAACCTGGGACGATCCCCCGCCGCCTCTCACCGAGCGCCAGACACGGGCAGACGCAATTGACCAACGCCGAGGCTGACCTTCAAGCGCCTGCGCCGCAAGTCGGGGCCGGGCGAGCGACGCCTGACAGCCTGGCACCTTCTTTGACGGGACTCGCGGATCAGGGACGTCTCGTCAAAGGTCACCGCGGCTCGGTCGTCAGTCTTCGCTGCATCTCGACAATTGACAACTGGCTGTCACTGTCAAGATCTACAAGAGCGGTCGATTTTCGGGACTTGGGTGCGGTGACGGCTGAGCTACACGCTGGTAAGCACGGTCGGCTGCCTGCGGCCGGGGAACGCAGCCGTGAGGGCACGCAGAACAGAGCAGTGTCAGGCCGCAGGCGCGAGAGACGAGAGGAGCCAGCCACGCGGTGAGAGCACCCACCTCGTGCGGCGCGGTGCTCCGGTTGAGGATCGACGTGCGGGACAGACAAGTCAGGCGGAGTCTCGCGCGTTCAGATGTGGCACGGCTACGCCAGGAACGGGGATTTCGAGGGCGGTGCAGATGGGTTCCCAACCGTCGGAGACCCGCCACTCAATGAGGCGGCCCTCAGGACAGGTGCGACGCACGTCCTCGACGTGAGCGTCGTACGCCGCGATCGCGTGTTCCCGGTCGAGGAAACCCTCCCAGCCGCCGAAGTGCTCGTCCCATACCGCCGCGAGCAGCTCGGCGACTTCCGGGGGTCCCACGTCCCGGCCCGGTCCCGTCCACTCGTGAATCGAACCGAGCGCGCTGTCGTACCAGGACTCGGCATCGCGCACAGTCAGCAGTACGTGCGCCGCTGGCCACAGCTCGGCGAACTCGCGCCACTGCCAGCAGCCCGGCCAGTCGACGCAGGACTCGTATTCGCGCAACTCAACCGGCCAGTCGACGTGCCGGCCAGCACGGTGTTCGTTCCACAGCCGTGCCAGTTCCGGATGCGGCCAAACATCCTGCATCTGAAAGCAGGGGCCGAGGCCGAGCAGCTCTAGAGCAGCCGCGGCCGACGTCGTACCGGTCCGACCCCAACTCGCGCCGATGACACGCATGCCGTCATTGTGCCCGAACGGGCTTTGCCACGAGTCCGGTACGAGCTCGCGAGGTGTGCAACGGACGCTGCCCCTGTCCCACAGGGGATCGGTGGCCGGCCACGGTCGACGCGGACCGTCTCAAGCTCGCGCTCCGAAAGTGTCGGCGTGCCGCACCGGTCACGCTGCATATTGACGATTCCGTACCGGACGCTTCGCGGGACCATGCCCCATCCGGAAAGCGTGCGCATCGGCTGGCGCTCTTGTGTTGTGCAACTAGCGACCTGACAGCCGCCGGCCTACAGGTAGCGGCAGACCTGGTCGGGGTTGCAGGACTCGGGTTCGGGCCGGGCCGCTTGGTCGCGTAGCTCGGCGATGGTGTCGCGCAGCGCGGCGAGCCCGGCGAGTTGTTGCTCGATTTCCGTCAGACGTGCGTCGAGCAGGTCGCGGACGTGGTCGCAGGGTGCTTGTCCTCGATCGCGGATGTCGAGGATCTGTCGGATCTGGGCGAGCGTGAGTCCGGCCGCCTGGCCGCGGTGGATGAAATCTATCCGGGCGACGGTCTCGGGCGTGTAGTCGCGGTAGCCGGCCGGGGTGCGCTCGGTCGGCGGGAGCAGCCCTTGGTCTTCGTAGAACCGCAGCGTTTTGGTGGTGGTGCCGGCCGTGTCGGCGATCTCCCCGATCCGCATCGCGCCTCCTGTGTCGCAGGTCTCCCTTGACCTTCCCCTGTACTGGAAGGTCCAGTATCGCCGCATCAAGGGAGTTTCTCAACGGACCGGGGAGGTACTGGCATGGGTTCGAGGTATGACCTGGCGGTGATCGGGTCGGGTGGGGCGGCGTTCGCCGCCGCCATCCGCGCGACCACGCTCGGCAAGTCGGTGGTGATGGTCGAGCGTGGCACGTTCGGCGGCACCTGCGTGAACACCGGCTGTGTGCCGTCCAAGGCGCTGATCGCCGCGGCCGAGGCCCGCCATGTGGCCGCTGACGCGAGCACCCGGTTCCCCGGCATCGCCACCACCGCCTCCGCGGTCGACATGCCGGGCCTGATCGGCGGCAAGGAAGGTCTGGTCGAGGCCCTGCGGAGCGAGAAGTACGTCGACGTGGCTGACGCCTACGGCTGGCAGGTCCGCCAAGGTGAGGCGAGCTTCACCGGCACCCCGGACGCACCGGCCCTCCAGGTCACCGCAGCCGAGGGCAGAGTCGAGGTGATCGAGGCCGAGAACTACCTGGTGGCCACCGGCGCCCAGGCCTGGGCCCCGCCGACCGCCGGCCTGGCGGAGGTCGGCTACCTGACCTCGACCACGGCGATGGAACTGACCGAGGTTCCGGAGTCGCTCCTGGTGCTCGGCGGCGGCTACGTGGCCCTGGAGCAGGCCCAACTGTTCGCCCGGCTGGGCTCCAAGGTGACCATGTTGGTGCGATCGCGGCTGGCCTCGAAGGAGGAGCCGGAGGTCTCCAAGGCGCTGCAAGAGGTCTTCGCTGACGAGGGCATCCGGGTGGTCCGCCGCGCCGTCCTGAGCCGGGTCACCCGCGACGGGGCTACGGGGCAGGTCGTCGTGACCGCCGAGGTGTCCGGGGGCGTGCAGGAGTTCCGCGCCGACCAGGTCCTGGTCGCGCTCGGACGGCGTCCGGTCACCGACGGCCTCAACCTCGACGCGGTGGAGGTGAAGACCGGCGAGGCCGGCCACATCGTTGTCACCGACCAACTGCAGTCCTCCAACCCGCGGATCTGGGCCGCCGGCGATGTGACCGGACACCCCGAGTTCGTCTACGTCGCTGCCCACCACGGCACGATGGTCGCCGAGAACGCATTCGGCGCCGCCGACCGGTCCGTCGACTACAGCCGGCTGCCGAGGGTGACGTTCACCAGCCCCGCGATCGGGGCAGTCGGGATGACCGAGGCCCAGGTCCTCGAGGCCGGGATCCGCTGCGACTGCCGGGTATTACCGCTGGACTACGTACCGCGGGCGCTGGTCAACCGCGACACCCGCGGGTTCATCAAGCTGGTCGCCAACGCCGAGACCGGCGAGATCCTCGGTCTGACCGCGGTCGCCAAGGACGCAGGCGAGCTCGCCGCCGCCGGCGTCCACGTCCTGGGCAAGACCCTCACCGAGGTCGCCGAGGCGTGGGCGCCCTACCTGACCATGACCGAGGGCATCCGGATCGCCGCCAAGGCCTTCGGCGCCGACGTCTCGAAGCTGTCCTGCTGCGCCTGACCCCCGCACCCGAGGGCACTCTCACCCCGACAAGAACGGAGCCAACGCACGTGTCGAACCTCAGCACCGACCTGACCGACCGACTCACCCGACCCGAGGAGACCGGCCTGGACGCAGGCCTGCTCGTCCCGCTGTTGCGGCTGCTCGTGGACGGCGACCCCGTCACCCTCGAGCAACTCGCCGCCGCATCCGGCCGCACCGTCGACGACGTGCGCCGTGGTCTGGCCGCCGTGCCGGACACCGAGTACGACGACCAGGGCCGGATCATCGGCCAAGGCCTCACCCTGCGCCCCACCGCGCACCGGTTCACCGTGGCCGGCGAGGAGCTCTACACCTGGTGTGCCCTCGACACCCTGATGTTCCCCGCCCTGCTCGAACGCGCCGCCCGCATCGAGTCGGTCTCGCCGGTCGGCGGTGGCGCGATCCGGGTGGCCGTTGACCCCGCCGGCGGTGTCACCAGCGTCGAGCCTTCCACGGCTGTGGTGTCCCTGGTCAACCCCGACGAGATCACCTCGATCCGCTCCTCGTTCTGCGACCAGGTGCACTACTTCACCTCCCCCCAGGACGCGGCGGGCTGGCTCGCCGGGCACCCCGAAGCCGAAGTGGTCACCGTGGCCGACGCCTTCCAACTCGGCGCCGCCCTCACCGCCAGCCTGCTTGGCCGCCTCCAGGCCGACCCGACCGGGTCCGAGGACCCCCACTGCTGCTGACACAAGGCCGACGAGAGGGCCGACGAGAGAACGAGAGAGGAACACCCATGACATCAAACCGCGACAACCAACCAGGTGGCGGTGGCCTGCTCATGGCCGCCGGAGCCGGGCTGCTCATGGTCGCTTGCTGCGCCCTTCCCCTCCTCATCGCCGGCGGAGCACTCGCTGGGATTGGCGGGTTCATTCGCAGCCCGTGGGTGATTGCGGCAGGCGTCCTGCTCGTCGTCGTTGCGGTGCTGGCCGTCCCACGACGGCACAAGCGCGATAACGACGACTGCTGCGCACCCGACCCGTCCCGCAACGAATCCACGCCGGGCCGCGCCCGAGGAGAGGGCCGCTGACCAGTGCACCCCACTGACACTCCCGATCGCACCGGTACTGCTCGCCGCGCCCGCCCATTTCGGCGCCGATTCACTGCGCTGGGCATGATCAGCGTGCTCGCCGTCTTGTTGACCGCCTGCGGAGGCCTGACCAAGGACAACCCCTCCCCGGCAGGTGACGGAGGCGCCTCCACGGCAGGTTTCACCGCCCGCACCATCGCCGGCAGCTCCATCACGCTGCCCGGTGAGCGTCCGAGCGTGCTGCTGTTCTTCTCCGTCGAGTGCGGCGGCTGCGGACCCACCGCCAACGCCCTGGCCCAGGCGCGGGCCCAGGATCCCAAGGCGGCGGACTTCGGGGTCATCGACGTGGCCGCCTACGAGACGTCCAAGGACATCGAAGGATTCCTCAAGGACTACGACGCCACCGCCCTGGCCTACGCCAGTGACCCCGACGGCACGTTGACCGCCCGCTACGGGGTCACCCAGTTGAGCACCGTGGTAATCGTCGACCCCGACGGCAAGGTGGTCTTCCGGGGCGTGGAGCCCAACGCCGAGAAGATCCGTGCCGAGCTGGACAAGGTGACGGGCTGATGGGCGGGCTGCTTGCGCTTGCCTTCGCCGCCGGCATGGTGGCCCCCGTCAACCCCTGCGGGTTCGCGCTCCTGCCCGCCTGGATCACCCTCTCCCTGGGAGACACCACCCACCACACCGCCCTGGCGGGCCGCCTAGCCCGGGCCCTGCCGTCCGGAGTCGCGCTGACCATCGGGTTCGCCGGCACCCTGGTGGCCGTCGGACTCATCGTGAGCGCCGGAGCCCACGCGGTCATCAAAGCGGCGCCCTGGCTCGGGCTGGCCACAGGAGTGGTGCTGCTGCTGTTCGCGGGGGCGATGCTCACCGGTCGCTCACTGGGCCTCCGTCTGCCCGGCATCGGCGCGAAGCCCGCAGCGCGAGGCCACGGGGTGGGCCAATCGGTCGCCTACGGCGTCGGGTTCGCCGGGGCCTCGCTATCGTGCACCTTCGGGGTGCTCCTCGCGGTCATCGCTCAGGCCCAGGCCACCGCCACCTACACCGGCCTGATCGTGGTCTTCGCCGTCTATGCCGCCGGGGCAGCCACCGTCCTGCTGCTCCTCGCCATCGCCACCGCCATCGCCGGCACCGCCCTCACCCGGCGCACGGCCTCCCTGGCCCGGTACGGCCCCACACTCACCGCGATCGTCCTCGCGGTCACCGGCACCTACCTCATCTGGTATTGGTACCCGACCGCAGTGACGGGTGACCGCGCGACCAGCGGCACCGGCCTGACCAGCGTCGCCGCCACCGCCGCCACCTGGGTGCAAGCCCACGGCACGCTCATCGCCCTGTCCGCGACGGGAGCCGTCCTGCTCGCGCTCGCGGTGGTCATTCACCACCACCGAACCCGCCGCATCACCGACCCGGGGGAGGCCGCGGATCCGATGGTGACCGATCCCGAGGGCTGCTGCGCCCCCGCGCTCACAAGACCGCAGACACCCGCGCGCGACCAGGATCGTCGCGAGGGCCGTTCGCGGTGAGGCCGACAGCCACCTCACCCCACCTTGCCGGAGCCGCCGGCCGTCTCACATTGCGGCTGTTCGCGGTCATCGCGGCAGGGCTCGGCGCTGTGGCCGCCTTCATCGGAGCAGGGTTGGCGATGCTCGGCCTCTGCTGTGGCGCCCCCTTGGCCGTGGCCGGCGCCGGTACGGCTGCCGCAGGGGCCAGCGTGGACGGGCCCGCGTCCTGGCCGTTCTTCCTCGGCGCTGCCGCGCTCTTCGCCGCAGCGTGGATGCTGCACCGCGGCGCTTCGGCCCCGACTTGCCGCCCGCGCGCGCGGCGGGCAGATCGAGCTCGTCAGCACGTACCTGAAGGGTAGCTGGCTGCTGCTCGTCGCCAACGGATCGCCAAACATTTGCCTGGACGCCCCACCCACCGCCTCTTACAACTATTCCACTCTGGAGAGATGCAGATGAATGAACAGTTCGACCTGATCGTCATCGGCGCCGGCATGGCCGGTGTCGCCGCCGCCAACAAGTGCGCAGCGCAGGGATGGAAGGTGGCCATCGTGGACTCCCTGCCCTACGGAGGCACGTGCGCGCTGCGGGGGTGCGATCCGAAGAAGATCCTGCGCCGCGGGGCCGAGGTCATCGACAGCGCACGGCTGATGCGCGGCAAGGGCATCGACGACGCGGATCTTTCCATCAACTGGGCCGACCTGATGAAGCACAAGCACGGCTTCACCGACCCCGTGCCCCAGAACATGGAAGACGGCCTGAGCAGCCATGGCGTCACCACCCTGCACGGCCGCGCCAGATTCACCGGCCCACGCCAACTGGAGATCGAGGACACCGCCTACGACGCCGACCGCTTCCTGGTCGCCACCGGCGCCCGCCCCCGCCCCCTGGACTTCCCGGGCCACGAGCACCTCATCGACAGCACCGACTTCCTGAACCTCGAGCACCTCCCCTCCCGGATCCTGTTCGTCGGCGGCGGTTTCATTTCCTTCGAGTTTGCCCACATCGCCGTCCGTGCCGGCAGCTCGCCGACCATCGTCGACCGTGGCGAGCGCCCACTGAAGAACTTCGACCCCGACCTCGTCGAGCTGCTGGTCAACCGTGGCCACGAGATCGGCATCCAGCTGCGCCGCACCACCACCATCCGCGAGGTACTGCCGTCCGGTGATGGCTACCAGGTCACCCTGGAACACGACGGTGACCAGGAGACGGTCGAGACCGACCTCGTCGTCCACGGCGCCGGACGCGTCGCGGACCTGGCCGACCTGGGACTCGACGCCGCGGGCGTCGAGTGGGGCGAGCACGGCATCCACGTCGCCGACCACCTGCAGAGCATCACGAATCCCCACGTCTGGGCGGCCGGGGACTCAGCCGACACAGCGGGAATGCCGCTCACCCCGGTCGCGGTCTCCGAAGCCAAGGTCGCCGCCTCCAACATGCTCAAGGACACCACCACGGCCCCGGACTACTCAGGCATCCCCACCGCGGTCTTCACCATCCCTGAACTCGCCCGCGTCGGCATGCTCGAGGCCGAGGCCCGCGACATCGGCATCGACCTCATCGTCCGCTACAACGACACCAGCGACTGGTACTCCAACTACCGCATCGGGGAGACAACCGCAGCCGCGAAGATCCTCATCGACCAGACCAACGACCAGATCGTCGGCGCCCACCTCCTCGGACCCGAATACGGCGAACTTATCAACACCCTCGGCCTGGCCATCAAGCTCGGCCTCACCACTCGGCAACTCAAATCCGCGACAGCCGCCTACCCCACCGTCGGGTCCGACCTGGGCTCGATGCTGTGAGAACTCTCTGACCTTCCGGGCCGCCCGTTCATCAGGCTCGCCTCGCGGACGTGTGGTCGCCGAGCACAACCCAGCCGCCGCGGTCGCGAAGCCGTTGCCGTCGTGCCCGCGACCCAGCCCGACGCCGCGGGATGGCGTGACTAGCAGGCACACCACGGCTACATCCCGGCGCGGATGCTCAGCGGCCGTGAGAACCTTTCAACGCGACCTTTGGAGGAACAGTGCACATCCGACAAGCCGCCCTTGACCTGATCCTTGCCGCCGCCGCGGGATACGTCGGCACCAAGGCCATGGAACCGGTCAGCATGAAGTTGTACGACATGGAGTCCGCGGCTGACCGAGAGCGCGAGGACGCCGTACGCCCGGGACCGCCGTACCGGATCGCAGCAGAGAAGCTCAGCCGCCACGTCGGCTTGGATCTCAGCGACGAGCAGCTGGATCGCTTGAGCCTGGCCTTCCACTACGGCCTGGCCATCCAGTGGGCGCCGCTCTATCCCCTCCTGCGGCGTAGCACCGGGTGGTCTCCGCCAATCGCCGGGCTCGCGACCGGGGCCGCCATGAGTATCGTCGCCGACGAACTCATCACCCCCGCCTTCGGGTTCTCCGCAGCAAACCTCGACTATCCGCTCAGCACGCACCTCCGCGGAGTCATCGCGCACCTGGTCTTCGGGCTCGCCGTCGCCGGGACCGTCGAGGCCGGATGGGCGGTAGGCAGAGGGCGTACCTCGACGGCAAACCGACGGGTAGGCACGAGCGGGCCTTGACTCACGCAGCACATCGGCGATCTGGGGCCGTCCCTTACTGGAACGGCTGTCGGGACGCAGCACCCGCTGGCTGGCTCCCAGACGGCTTTGCTCGTCGGCGTCCCGCGTGGGTGTCGGTTGCGGGACGCCGACGTCGGGTGAGGTCAGCGACATGCCGATGCGTCTGCGACTCTTGCCTTCGCTGCCAACCGCTGGCGCTGGATCGCTCGGTAGACCGTGGAGCAGCCGACGCCGAAGAGCTCGGCGACCTCGAGGGTGCTGTACTCGCCGCTGTGCACCAGAGATACCAGGTGCGCTTCCTGCTTGCGGCTGAGCTTCGGTTGCTTGCCCTTCAGCCGGCCCTTGGCCTTCGCGACCTTCATTCCCTCGACCGTGCGCAGCCGGATCAGATCAGACTCAAACTCGGCCACCATCGCGAGGACGTTGAACAGCAGCTTGCCGACGGCGTCGGTCGGGTCGTAGACCGAGCCGCCCAGGCTGAGACTGATTTCCCGCGCAGTGAGTTCGTCGGCGATCGCTCGAGCGTCCGGAAGCGACCGCGCGAGCCGATCGAGCTTGGTGACCACGAGCGTGTCGCCCGCGCGGCACGCAGCCAGAGCCTCACGCAGTCCGGGACGCTCGCGGTTGGTACCCGTCAGCCCATGGTCGACGTAGATGCGCTCGGACTCGACGCCAAGGGCGAGGAGACCATCACGCTGAGCGGTGAGGTCTTGCTGATCAGTAGAGCATCGGGCGTACCCGACAAGCAGGGCGCTCATTGCGCACCTCCAGGGTGGGCCCGGTCGAGCCACGGGATGTGACCCGACTCGGGCATCGGGCAGCGCCCGACCCCTCAGCAAGCGCCTCGCACGACCTCACGACAACCCACCGCCCCGAATACCGATCGGCTTCCGGGATGCCCAACGCGTGAGTGTTTGGCCGTGAGCGGGGCCGTTGGAGTGCCTGGGCGACCTTCAGCCAGCTCCGGGCTCCGGGCTCCGGGCTCCGGGCTCCGGGAGCGTGTCTGCCGCGCCTGGCTCCTCGTCACCGTCCTCGTCCAGCGACATCAGCGTCTTGGACGACGGTCCCTGGTGTTGGCCGAACGCTGTCTGCACACCTGTCCCCCGACGACCACTGTCAGAAGGATCGGGGATGCGCGCACAGACCCGGGACCTCGCGGCTCGCGAGGCTGGGCATCAGCCAGTAGCGCCTCGCCCAGGCCACCGGTCTCCCCCAGACCCGAATCAGCCAGATCGTGCACGGCAAGCGCGCCATCACCACCGACACCGCCCTGCGCCTGTCCAAGGCCCTCGGCGTCGACGACCGCTTCTGGATCAACATCCAGACCGACTACGACCTCGAGGTCGAGCGCGACCTGCACGCCGACGACCTGGCCAAGGTCACCGCCCTGGTCCCGAGCTGAACTCGGCAACGTGCGGCCTCACGGACGCCCCAACGCCAGCCGAACTCGCGTTCGCGCAGTTCAACATGGGTGCGTCGATCACTACTACGACCTGTAGTCACTTGTGCACGTAGAGCTCGAGCTCAACAGATTCGAGTACGAGGGCTCCGGCGTCGCCGGAGCCCCTCGTCGCATCCCGGGCACGGCGAGAGCTACAGGCGCCGGCACTCCCCCGCGGCCGCTTCCCTTGTGCACGCTCATGCCGATGAGCGGGCGGGGTGTGCACTGGGTGAACAGGGAAAGGTCTTGTTGATCCATACCTCAACCTACGCTTGCCCTTGCCAGTCGGCTGCCGCGCACAGAAGGACCCGTGGATGCTACGTCGAGTGGATCGGGAGCCTATTGCCGTGGTTCACCCAGGCGCGCCCCGTGCTCGAGCTCGGCGGCGAGACCTGCACCTGTCGCGGCTCGGGCGAGAGCGCGCCCCAGCGCAGGTGCCTGCTTGAACAGATTGTGACCGGCCACGAACAGGACAGAGCCTGCCTCCCACACGGCCACGCCGTCCTCGCTCCATGGGAGGTCGGTCACCCAGCAGTGAAGGAAGTCGCGCGGCTCTGGGTGGAGACCAGGCAGCGCCCGTGTCACGTATTCGCGCGCGCGTTCGTCCAGCGATCGAATCGCCGCAGGGTCGATGAACGTTCCGTCGTCGCGGACGCCGACGGTCTCGCTGAGTCCGACCGAATAACTGCTGTTGCCCGGTAGCGGCGTCGCGTACACGCCGACTTCGCCGAAGACGCCGCTGCTGTCCTGCAGGCACGCGACTCGTGCCGGGGCGGCGGCTTTCACGTCGAAGGTCAGCCGGACGTGTGCGGCAAGGCGAACCGGCAGCGACAGGCCGACGCTGCGGGCCAGGCGGGCGGTTTCGCGGCCGGCGCACACGACCACTTTGGAGTAGACAGCCCGGTCGGTGACGCTGCGCACCTCGACCGTCCCATCGGCGCGGGGATCGATGGAGATGACCTCTGCGGTGGTGACGGCATCTGCGAGGGCACCCGCGAGTGCCGTGATCGCGGTGCGGGTGCGGATCGCGCCGCCCGACTCGTCGAGCACCGCTGGCCCCGAGTACCCAGCGAGCAGCGGCATCCGTTGGGCGAGCTCGGCTGCATCGATCTCGCGCGCTTTCACGCCGCCGACCTGGTCGAGCACCCGCAGCCGCGCCAGGGCGCTGTCGCCGATCGCCACGACACCGTCTGATGAGACCAGCTCGACGTCGAAGTGTTCGGCCCACTCATCCCATACTCCGCGGCTTTCGCGCGCGAGAGCGACGAGTCGCGGGTCGTCGTGGGCATGCCGGAAGATCCGCGACTCGCCTGCGGACTGACCCGTTCCGGGCAGACCGGCCTCGTACAAGCGCACCGGCACGCCCTGCTCCCGCAGCGCGTACGCCGTCGACAGGCCGACGATCCCGCCCCCGATCACTGCTACCTCGGGTGAACGCGTCGGAGCAACGTCGTCGTCAGTTTCTGTCATCGCGGTTCCTCGATCTGTTAGGGATGTGCGATACGCCGCAGGAGAAGGGGCCGCTGCCACGACGTCAACGGGCTGTGTCAGCCCGAAGAGTCACCGCGCGCAGCGACCCCTCATGTCAGGCTCAGTACTCCCGGTCTGTGGTGTCAGGCGTGGAGTTTGGAGCCCAACACGTCGAGCTTCTCGATCGTCGGTTCGGAGAACAACGTGCCGGTCTGCTCGCCGAGAGCTACCGCAACAGGCCCGGACAGGTGGGCGTCACGTCCGGCGTCATCGGGGAACACGTCGAAGATCCCGAACGAGGTCGGCCCGAGGCGGATCGCGAACCACGCGGTGGTCGCCTGCTCGTCCTCGACAAGCGCACGGCCGCTGTCAAGGAACTCCTTCACGTCGTCCTCCTTGCCGGGCAACGCGTCAAACCTGACCAGCAATCCCTTGGTCACACTCATGACGTCGCCTCTTCCTTTATCGTGGTGCCCGCGAGTTGCGACACGATCGCCTCGGAGAACGCCGGCAGGTCCTCCGGCGAGCGGCTGGTGATGAGATTCGTGTCGACCACGACCTCCTGGTCAACGACGTTCGCGCCGGCATTGCGCAGATCCGTGCGGATGCTCGGGAAGGACGTCAGGGTGCGACCGGTGGCCACGCCGGCCTCGATCAACGTCCACGGCCCGTGACAGATCGCAGCCACTGGCTTGCCGCTCTCGACGAAGTCGCGGACGAAGGAAACGGCGCCCTCGTCGACCCGGAGCTGGTCGGGGTTCACCGTGCCGCCGGGAAGCAGCAGGGCGTCGTAGTCGCCCACCGAGGCGTCGGCGACCAGCCCGTCGACGGTGAACGTGCCCGCTTCATCCAGGTCGTTCTTACGGGCCTTGATCTCGCCGTCGTGGATGGAGAGGACCTCGGTCTGAGCGCCCGCGCGGTCCAGTACTTCGCGGGGTTGCTCGAGCTCAACGCGTTCGACGCCGTCGGCGGCGAGGATCGCGACCCTCTTGCCCTGAAGATCTGCTGCCATATCAGTTTGCTTTCTTTCCGTTTGACATGCCGGGCTTGATGACGACCTTGGTCCAGCCCTCGGACCTGGAGTCGAAGTTCCTGTAGGCGTCGGCGGCCTGGTCCAGCGAGATCTCGTGGGAGACGATCCAGGACGGCTTCGCCTTGTCAGCCGCGATGAGGTCTCGCAGCCGGCGGTTGTACTTCTTGACCGGGCACTGACCGTTGCCCATGGTCTGTCCCTTGAACCAGTGGGTGCCGAAGTCGATGGCCGCCTTGCCCTGTTTGGCCAATTCGCCCTTGGCCCCCGGGTCCTCGGGGACGAACACGCCGACGGTGCCGATCCCGCCGGTGAACCGGACCGAGTTGATGAGCATGTTCAAGGTGGCAGCCGGGTCTTCGTTCCCCTGCGGGTCGTGGGCCTGGTAGCCGACACACTCGCAGCCACGGTCGGCTCCGAGCCCCATGGTCTCGTCCAGCACAGCCTGCACGGGGTCGACCTTGGAGTCGTCGATGGCGATCGCTCCGATCTGCTCGGCCAGCGCGAGGCGGTCGGGGTGGCGATCGACCACCATGACCTTCGCGGCGCCCTTGATCGTCGCGGACAGGGCGGCCATCAGTCCCACGGGGCCGGCCCCGGCGATCACGACGCTGTCGCCCGGGATCACGCCGGCCATCTCGGTGGCGTGGTAGCCGGTGGGGAAGATGTCGGAGAGCATGACGTAGTCGTTCTCCTTGTCCTGCGCGTCTTCACCCAGGCGCAGCGCGTTGTGGTCGCCGAAGGGCACCCGGAGCAGTTCTGCCTGCCCGCCGCCGTACGGGCCCATTTCGGCGAAGCCGTAGGCCGCACCGGCGGCCGATGGGTCAGGTTGCGTCGTCAGGCAGTAGTTCGTGAGCCCGCGCTCGCAGTTCTTGCAGAACCCGCACGAGATGTTGAAGGGCAGCACGACCCGGTCGCCCACCTTGATCTTCTCTACTCCCTTGCCGATCTCCACCACCTCTCCCATGTTCTCGTGGCCGAACGTCCGGCCCTTCTCGAAGGAGGTGCGCCCCTCGTACATGTGCAGGTCCGAGCCGCAGATGTTGGTCGTGGTGATCTTGACCAGCACATCGGTGGGCCGCTCGATCTCGGCGTCCGGAACATCCGTGACCGCGACATCTTTGGGTCCCTGATAGACGACAGCCTTCATGGCGAATCTCCAATCGTTGCGTCGGTGACTCCGACCCGTCCACACTCGTCGCCGACCACCAACAAGTCATGGGCGCGCCAGGCCGAAGCCCCGGGGCATGGTTTGGTTCGAGTGCACAACTCCCTTCGGGTGGGTGCGCTGGGCAAGGGGTACGGTGAGCGCGACGCTGCCCCCGAGAGTTGATGAGGACCGATGAGCTCTCACGGACTCGGACTGGATCCCGGGATACGTCCGTGCTGCATGTACCGAGGCGTCGCCGCTCAGCGCGACGACCTGTGGGGTCCCTACCGCACAAGGGGATCCCGGGCGGGCCGGCCAGGGATCACGAGATGACCGTCTGCGAGCCCGCCACAACCGGAACCGTTGTGCCAACCGGCGAGCTGGATCTGCGGCGTGCCCTCACCGGCCTCGATGGGCTGCTGGTGATGTCCATGGCGATGATGCAACGTCACGACGTGGACGAGGTCATCAACGTCCTGAAGCGTGAGGTCGAGTCGGTGACCGGCTGCCAGTTGGTTCACGTCACCTTCCAGCGGGACCGGGAGTGGATCACCCTGCCCCCCGGGGAGCCAACGGAGCCGGCGGAACCGAGCCCCTCAACCGGTGAACGGGTATTCGTGCAGGACAACGGCGACTCCTGGACGTCGACGACGGCTGTGGCGGTCGTGAACGGCGCCCCGGGGCACCTGGTCCTTCGCAGCTTCGCCCGGCCCGACCCCGAACAACTGTTCGTCATCGAACGGTTGGGCGATCTCCTCGGGACGGCGCTCAAGGACGCGCAGGTGCACGAGCGCCACCGCCGACGCGCCCACGAACTCGATGCAGCCAATAACGAGATGGCGCGCACCGTCGCGGCGCTGCAGCACCGTGAGGGGGTGCTTGAGGAGTTCGCCCGACTATCCACGACCGGGACTGAGCTCGACGTGGCCACCACACTCAGCCGGCTCACTGGCTCCGCTGTCGTGCTGCGGGACAGATTCGGGCACGAGACGACCCGGATCACGGTTGCCGGCCGGTACCAACCGGTCCTCGAGCGAACCTCGCTCGAGGAGGTCATCGGCGGACGCCCCGAACTCGGCACGATCGAACTGGAGGTGCCACCGGACAAAGACCGAGACGACGCATCATTCGCTCTGCGGTACGCGGGCGTCGCACTGGGGCTGCTGAGGGCTAAGGCCGCAGCGATGAATGAACTGGAGAACCGACTGAGTCGAGACCTCCTCGACGACCTTCTTGAAGGGCTCCCGGCCGACGTTGCCGTGGACCGGGCATCCGCTCAGGGCCACGACCTTGGCGTTCCGCACGACCTGATCGTGTGCGCGTGGTCCTCCGAGCGGGGTCACCGCGGGCACGACCGCGACGTCGATCACCTCCGGATGGCCATGGCTCGTCAGCGACTGCCCGGCTTGGTCGTCCGGAACCGGGGACTGGTCGTCGCCCTCGCCCATCGAGGTGTCGACATGGGCCGCTTGTTCGACGACTTGTCGCGCGCCTACGGCGACACCAACGGTGTGATCGCCAAGGGGGAGCCGGCCAACTCGCCGGAACAGATCCCACGTGCGTATGAGCAAGCCCAACGAGCACTCAGGGCTCGTCAGCAGTCCCACAATCCGTATGGCTTCATCGCCTACGCCGACTTGGGAGTAGACCGGCTGCTCGCCCTCGACGGCAACGCTGAGGAAGTCGAGCGCCTCATCAGGGACTGGCTCGGCGACCTATTGAGCTACGACCGTCGCCACGGCACCGAGCTCGTCCCCACGCTAGCGGCCTACCTTGACCACGGGGGCAAGTACGCCGACACGTCAACGGCGCTCACCATCCACCGCAACACACTGCGCTACCGAATCAGCCGCGTCACCGAGATCTCGGGCCACGACCTCAACGACGTCGAGGCACAGCTCAACCTCCACCTGGCGACACGCGCGTGGCGACTGCGCCGTGCCTCCGTCGGCGAGCCCCTGCGAAACGCCGACCGGTGAGGTAGTCCCGAGCCGTAGTTGCGAGAGTCTGCGCGGCGATGGCACTGGACGATCAGGAGTCGTCGACCGGGCCGATCGCCGGGTGGTGCCAGAGTTCCCAGCTGGTGTGCAGCAAGCAGACGAGGGTTAGCCCGGCGAGCGCCGCCACAGCAGGCGCCACCACCGCGACCGGGATCAGCGAAGCAGCCCCCACTGCGGCCACGAGGCGACCGGTGGCGAGCTGGTGGTGGTCGCGCCATCGGTAGGCGACGTCGCCGACGTAGAACATCGCGACGCCACCGGCCAGGGCGACGGCCGGCAACAAGCGGAGTGGTTCCCCCGGTGCCGCGACTGCTTCGTGCACCCCGAGAGCGAAGAACACCACCCCGGCCACGAGCGGCAGATGCAGGTAGCTGTAGGAGTCGCGCGCGAGCCTCGACCGCTCCCGATCAGTGGTGCCGCGCAGCCGTCGTTCGGCACCGCCGCGCAGATAACCGAAGTAGGACCACCACAGACCGGCCGCGATCAGCACGGCGAGGAGGACGGCCGTCACAACACTCGGGCGCGGAAGAGCGGCTTCGGCGCCAGCGCCTACCCCGACGATCGCCTCACCCAGCGCGATGATGATGATCAACCCGTGCCGCTCCACGAAGTAGGCAGGTGTCACGCTCCAACCGGTGGTCCCGACCAGGACCGGCCCCGACAGATCCATCACCGCGGCCACGATCCACAGCAACTCTCGTTCCGGCGTGTCGAAGAACGCCGCGGCCACCAGCACTGCCGGGCCGGCGAGCAGGGTGGGGACTAGTCGCAGCGCGGCCGAACCCACGTCCGCCTCGCCCCGCACGTCAAGAGCCAGCAGCACGACGTGGATCAGTCGGACCGCCAGGAATGCAAGCGCAAAGACCAGCGCCCGCGCGCCGAACGCCTGCGGCAGCGCGACCGCGGCCATCAGCATGGCCGCCATCGCGAGAAAGAGCAGCAGGCGAGGCCCGGGTCCGTCGTGGTCGGAGGTGTTCGTCAGCCAGGCGTAGCAGGCCCACGCCCACCACATAGCAGCGAGCGCCAGAATCCCGCGGCCGAACCCCGCCCAGGAGATGTCCGCGAGCATCAGTTCAGTGACCTGCGACAACGCGTAGACGAAGACCAGGTCGAAGAACAACTCCAGCGTTCCGACCGACCGATCTGCCGTGTCTTCGGCTGCTTGCTCATCCGCATTGCCGAGATCATCGTCACGCATTCGGTGCTCCTCACCCACTCGCCGACCTTGATGCTCGCGTACGCCAACTCACAGTGGGCTTCGGAGGGCGGGCCCGTTTCGCCGTGGGGGTCTCAAGCACTCTTCGGGGAACGCGATACTTCGTTGTAGAGCAAACCGAGAGCGACCGACAGGGGCAGCACGTGACCACCGATGCGACCGATGGCTTTGTGCGTGTCCGCGGTGCCAATGAGAACAACCTGCGCAACATTGACGTGGACATTCCTCGCAACGTGATGGTGGCGTTCACCGGGATCTCTGGGTCGGGGAAGTCGTCGCTGGCCTTCGGAACGCTGTACGCCGAGGCGCAGCGCCGCTACTTCGAGTCGGTCGCGCCCTACGCGCGCCGGCTGCTGCAGCAGGTCGGTGCCCCGCACGTCCAGGAGATCACCGGCCTGCCGCCTGCGGTCGCGCTTCAGCAGCGCCGGGGCGCGGCCACCTCACGCTCGTCGGTCGGCACCATCACCACGCTGTCCAACCTGCTGCGGATCCTCTACTCGCGGGCCGGCGATTACCCGGCTGGTGCCGATCACCTCGCGGCCGAGGCGTTCTCGCCCAACACCAGCGCGGGCGCGTGCCCACGCTGCCACGGCCTGGGCGTCGTCCACGACGTCACTGAGGAGCTCCTAGTCCCGGACCCGTCACTGAGCATCCGTGAAGGGGCGATCGCCGCCTGGCCGGGCGCGTGGCAGGGCGCCAACCTGCGCAGCATCGTGATGGGGCTCGGCATCGACGTCGACAAGCCGTGGCACAGTCTCAGGAAGCGCGACCGCGACTGGCTGCTGTTCACCGACGAGCAGCCCTCGGTGCTCATCGAGCCGGAACCAGGTCGCGTCGACCACGGCTACTACGGGAAGTTCTGGAGCGCGCGCAGCCACGTCATGCACGTGCTGGCCGACTCCACGAGCGAGCGGATGCGCGAGCGGGCCATGCGGTTCGTGGAGGAAGCGCCCTGCCCGGATTGCCAGGGCAGTGGACTACGGCCTGAGGCCCTCGCGGTGACCTTTCTCGGGCGTTCGATCGCCGAGGTCAACGACCTGCCCTTCACAGCGCTGGTGGCTCTGCTGCGTCCGGTCGCTGAGCGGCCCGCGGGTGCCGACGTAGTCGCGGCGCGGATCTGCACTGACCTGGTCACGCGCGTCGAGGTGCTCCTCGATCTGGGCCTGGGTTATCTCAGCCTGGGACGGAGCTCGACGACGCTGTCGCCCGGAGAGGCGCAGCGCCTGCGGATCGCCACCCAGCTGCGCTCGGGCCTGTTCGGAGTCGTCTACGTCCTGGACGAGCCCTTCGCCGGCCTGCACCCGGCCGACGCGGAGCCGCTGCTGGATGTCCTGGACCGCCTCAAGGCGTCCGGCAACACACTGTTCGTCGTGGAGCACGACCTCGACGTCGTACGACGAGCAGATTGGGTCGTCGATATCGGCCCGGGTGCGGGCGAGGCCGGAGGTCGAGTGCTTCACAGCGGCCCTGTCGCGGGCCTGGAGGACGTGACTGAGTCGGCCACCAGCGCCTACCTGTTCGGTCGCGCTGAGCGGCTCGTCCACGATGCGCGGGGCCCGCAGGGCTGGCTGCGACTGACCGGCGTAGATCGCCACAACCTGCGCGACCTGTCTGTCGATATCCCGCTGTGCGTGCTCACCGCCGTCACCGGGGTGTCCGGGTCCGGCAAGTCGACCCTGGTCACCCAGGTCCTGGCCGAGGACCCGACTGCTCGTGAGTCATTCGACCGACTGGTACTGGTCGATCAGCGCCCGATCGGCCGGACGCCGCGGTCCAACCTCGCGACGTACACGGGGATGTTCGATGCCGTGCGGAAGTTGTACGCCGCCACGGACGCGGCCCGGGCCCGCGGCTACGGCGCCGGCCGCTTCTCCTTCAACGTCGCCGGGGGCCGCTGCGAGACCTGTCAGGGCGAGGGATTCGTCTCCGTCGAGCTACTGTTTCTGCCTGGCACCTACGCTCCCTGCCCGACGTGCCACGGCAATCGCTACAACCCCGAGACGCTCCAGATCACCTACCGCGGCAAGAGCATCGCGGAGGTCCTCGACCTGTCCGTCGACGACGCCACCACGTTCCTGGCCGACGTACCGGCCGCCGCACGCAGCCTCCGGACGCTTCGCGAGGTGGGTCTGGGCTACCTGCGACTTGGACAGCCGGCGACCGAGCTCAGCGGCGGGGAGGCACAGCGCATCAAGCTCGCCACCGAGCTCCAGCGCGCTCACCGCGGCCATGCCCTCTACCTGCTCGACGAGCCGACCTCCGGACTCCACCCCGCAGACATCGCTCTGCTGCTGCGCCAGCTGCACCGGCTCGTCGACGCCGGCAACACGGTGGTCCTCGTCGAGCACGACCTCGACGCGATCGCCACCGCGGACTGGGTCATCGATCTCGGTCCGGCCGGAGGAGATGCCGGCGGTCGGGTTGTCGCGACCGGCACGCCGGCCGACATCGCGAGGGCCGAGGGCAGCGCGACCGCGCCCTACCTCTCGCGGCGGCTCGAGCGGACATGAGCTGGGTGCGGGCGGCCGGTGTGCCGTCAGGCTGCCGCGCGGGCTCGGAGGCATCACGCCAAGAAGAATCCGTAGATGTCATGAAAGATGAAGGCATGACTGTGTATCTCGCTTGGACCTCGGAGAACCTGCCTGACCTGGAGGGGCCGTGGCACGAGGCTCGGCTTGTGGCGCCCGGGCTGGTCGCCGTGGACAGCACCGAATCGCTGTCAGCGGTCTATCACGCGATCAAGTGGTCCCTGGAGGGTGAGGCTTCGCTGATCGTGGTCCCCGTGCACCAGACGCCCAAGTCGCGGGGCATGGCTGCTGGCACCACTAGGTGGTTGCGTCAGCGGACTGCAAGGCAACCGCCCGGTGCGAACATCCGGGGCCTCACGTCAGCCGATTGAGCTGTCCGGGCTCCCAGACCACGAGGGCTGCCAGGTTGGTTCTCCCACCTCAGGGAACGAGGATTCACGTAGGTGGGTGATGGACACGGGAAGATTGAGACCGGGGAGCGGCGCCCGCAACCGGGAAGGGCCCCGCGCGGACTCCCCCTGCCCCGGGGACGCCGCCCGATCAGCGAACCTCAAGCGGGACCTGAGCAGGCCAGCCCGCTGACCAATGCCCGGGCGTCCCGGATGACCCGTCCGCGAAGCTCGCCGGTGACGGGGCGCTCTGCGGGGAGAGCTCGTGTCCGGACCGGCCGACCTTGACGGCAACCACGCAAATGGCCGATTTCGTCAAGGTCTCCCGCGGGCGGGCCCTCAATCCTTCGTGCATCTCGACATCTGTCGAGATGCAGCGAAGATTGACAACTCGCTGTCGAGATGCAGTGAAGATGAGGCGATCGAACTTTCGCCTCAAGAACACTGAATCGGTAGACATTGAGGCGTCGGCGGCCGCGCTGGGAGAGTCCAGCGCGGCCGCCGACGGGTGAGCATCTCGGGCTCAGGCGACTCCGGCGCTGTCGGAGGTGGAGTTCTCAGCAGCGATGTCTGTGGCCTCGAGGGCGACGCCGGACAACGCGTCGAGCGCCTGGTTAAGCAACCTCTGCATGCTCGACTGGACGCTGTTGCACTCCTTGTCGATCTTGTCCGCGTTCTTGCGGATCGACCCGGACGCGGTCCGGATCGAGTCGATGCGGGTCAACTCGATGACGGCCTGCTGGATGCACTCCTCTGCCGTTTCGATCCCCTCGACATCCCGACGTGAGGAGGCGACGACTGCGCTCGTCCGCACGAGTTGCACGACGGTGCGCAGAAGGTCGACCTGGTCACGCTCAGGGTCGAACGCCATCACGATTCGGCGGGGGCCGAGCACTCGGATGGCCTGGTCGCCGTTCTGGTTGGCCGCGGGCACGAGACCGATTGACGCGGCTGCGTCACGGTTCCGCTCGGCCTCGTCCAGATAGTCACCCCATGCGCGACGGGCCGTTGAGTCGTGCATCTCCACGACGACGCGCGCAGCACCGCCGGCGATCGTGAGCAATCCGTCGCCCTTGCGGCAGTTCGGGATCACGCCCACGGTCGTGCCGGTCTCGGCGTACTCGTCGCCCAGCCCAGCGGCGATGCCGTCCATGACCCTGTTCACGGCCGCCTCGTAGGTGCTGCCCTTCAGAGGGGTGACGCTCGCGGTCTTCGCGGCCGCTTCGTTCGCGGCCTTCTGGACCTCGACCGCCTTGGCCAGCTCGTCGACCTTGCCGACGAGGGCCAAGTGGTTCTTGTCCATCGTGTCGGTCAGCGTCTTCTGCTGGTCGGCAAGTACCTTCGCCTGCTTGGCGAACGGTGACGTCGGGTCGTCGGGGTTGAACTGCCGGCTCACCTTTTCCAGGAGCTTGTCGGTCTGCTCGAACGCCTGCTGACCGATCTTGTGGCCGGCGGCGTCGAGCACAGGGCCGAGCTTGGCGAGCAGCTCGGGGCTCTCCCCACCGAAGAGCTGCTCGACCGCCCCTCGCATCGCCTTGGTCGAGGCCGCCACGGTCTCCGCAAAGTCCTTGCGGTAGGCGGCCTCCGCCTCGACCAGCGCCTTTCGCGCGGTCTCAGTGGCCTTGCCCATCGTCTCCGCTGCACCTGCAGCCGCCTTGGCCGTCACCTCCGCGGCGGCCCCCGACGACTCGACGGTCTTCGTACCGACCTCAGCGACCAGCCGCTCCAGTTCGAAGGTGTCCTGCGCGTGGCCAGCCGACGCGATCGCTCGGGCGCCGACCGCGAGTGCCTGGGATACGAACGGGCCGAGGTCGGCATCAGCCAGGTCGGCGGCCGCGACGGAGGCCGCGCGGCGTCCGCTGGACCAGCGCCGTGCCTCGTTCACGACGTCGGAATCGGTGACTTCCAGATGGTCGATGACCACTGCGGGCGTGGACGCGTCGAAGAACGCCGACGGTGCCGGCATGTCGTGGTTGGTCATGTCCTGCTCCTTGTCTCTGGGTGACGGCGGCGGCCGCCGTCGGTGTGATCAGAGCGTGGTCGAGGGGTTCGGAGTCCGCCGACTGGTGACCCTGATAAGTGGGGTTATCAGCGACTACGATCCGTCGGTCAGAGAACTGCCCTACCTTGAACCCGACGCCGCCGACAGAGGTCGAGGCGAAAGCAGCGAGTCCAAGGAGACAGGAGGAAGCGATGCAGCGCCGATCGACGCTCCAGCTGACCCTGTCCTCTACTGCCCGCCTTGCGAAGGTGCAGCGCGCCGTCGTGTCGATGTGGCGCAACCGCCCCGTCGAGGGTCAGCCGTTCCCTGAACCGGTCGCAGTCATTGGCGGACAGGAGCGGTTCGACGCGTTCGAGGTGGCCGATTACCTCGCCCGTACCGGGCGCGGCAACAACCCCGACGTTCGCGCCGACCTGGCTGCTCACGCCAGCTTCGAGCCACCCAGTGACCTCGGGGACGAGATGTTGTTCGACGGACTGACCGCGCTCCTGTGTCTCGCTGTCGCTGAATCGGAGCCTCTCAGTGACAGCGACGCCGCCGAGCTCGTGAGCAGAGCTCGCGACCTGGACCCGGACGACTCCGTCGTGCAGCGGGAGATTTCCGCGCTCGGTATGCGCGCCACCGACGTGGCAGCCCGCGCGGAGGACCTCGCCGACGCCGCGTTCTCAGCGAAGGCTGCTTTCGAGGCGATACTCCGGGATCGACTTCACCACGGCCTGAGTGGCCACTCCGCGGTGGCACTCCATGCTGACGTCGTGAGTGTGATCGCACAGGTTGCGACCGCACTTGCCAACGACGCCGGCTGGGAGACGCCGGTCTTCGTTGACGTGACCGACGGAAGCGCGGATCTGCTCCTCGCTGTGGTGGCCGCATCGCAGGCGGACACCGCGCCCAGCGTCGGCACGGTCACCCTCGACACGTTCACAGCGCGGCTGGCGCGGCGGCGACTCCGTACCCACGACGTGCACCGCGTTGACATCGCAGTCGAGGAGGAGAGTCACGACATCACCGTGCCTCCCGGGTTCGATGGTGCGATCCACGTCCTCCATCTGCCCGCTCCCTCCGACCCGAGCCTGTCGGACGCCGAGTTGCTCGATGTCGTGGGAGACCTGGAGGTCCAGTTGGCTGACGATGCCCGTGCGGTCGTGCTCGGCCCCGCCTCTGCTCTGATCGACAAGCCACGCAGCGCGGATGTCGACCGGGCTCGCGACGCCATCCTCCGGGGCGGGAGATTGCGCGCCGCCGTTCGGCTGCCCAAGGGCCTGATGGTGCGTTCCCCGCGCCGAGCTCTTGCACTGTGGGTCCTGGGACCCGCGCACCCGGACGTACCGATCGCGGAACGAGCAACGGTCGTCGGCGACTTGTCGCACGAGGCTGTGACGCCGGACATTGCGGCTGATCTCGTCTCCGACGTCCTCACGGCGATGGCAAGTCCACGGATGGCGAGCCGCCGCGCACTCCGCTTCGCCCGCCTCGTCCCGACCTCGGCGCTCGTTGTCGGACGTCGGGCACTAATCGAAGGACCGGTGGATCACCGTGGCGGCGAGCGGCGGACCCTATCTGCACTCGTCGCATCCCGACACTGCCGTGCGGTGTCGGGAAGCCGGATCCGATCGCAGGATCTCGTCACCAGCGGTCGACGCGTGGTGGGAACCGCCGAACTGCTGGGCGAACTTCCGCTCGGCGGCCGATGCGTAGACCCAGTTGTGTTCCCGACTGCCTATCCCCGTGCTCAGTACACCGAGCCTGGTGACGTCGTCTTCTGCACCTCGCCCCGGATAGCTGCATGGACCGATCGCGACGGCGGTTCCGTCGTGCTCAGCCCCGCCCGCGTCTTGCGCATCGTTGACGACCCAGAGCGTGGGCGCGCACCTCTGCTACCTGATGTTCTCGCGGCGGATATCAACGCGGTGGCGACAGCCTCCCGAGCCCAGCCGCTCGCCGACACGAGGGATTGGCGGCGCTGGTCCATCCGGTTGGTGCCGCGGCAGCAGCTCGATCCCCTTGCCGACGCGCTCGCCGACATACGTGCCCGACGCGGGGACCTCATGGCCGAGCTCACGGAGCTGGACCGAGAGAGCGAGGCAGTCATCGCCCGCTACACAAACCTGACCGATCCCACCGATACCCGAGAGGGAGACCACTGATGCCTCCGAAGAAGAAGGCCGATCCGCAGGCTCCATCGACGAGCAAGGAACTCAAGGAGCTCCTCTGGAAGGCCGCCGACAAGCTGCGCGGCTCGATGGACGCGTCGCAGTACAAGGACGTCGTCCTGGGCCTGATCTTCCTCAAGTACGTCTCCGACGCCTTCGACGAGCGGCGAGCGCAGCTGCGTGAGGAGTACGCCGGCTACGGACTCGACGAGGAGCGTCTGGCGGCACAGCTCGACGACATCGACGAGTACACCGCGCACAACGTCTTCTTCTTGCCGCCGAACGCACGATGGGGCTACCTCTCTGCGAACGCCAAGGGCCTGCCGGCACGATCGATCGGTCAGCTGATCGACGACGCCTTCAACCTCATCGACGGAGCAAACCCGAGTCTTAAGGGCGCCACCCCGCGCGGCTACAACCGCGACGCCGTCGACCAACGACGCCTCGGCGAGCTCGTCGACCTGTTCAACAACGCCCGCTTCTCGGGTCAAGGCGCGTCGAAGGCTCGTGACCTCCTGGGTGAGGTCTACGAGTACTTCCTCGAGAAGTTCGCACGCGCCGAGGGCAAGCGGGGTGGCGAGTTCTTCACCCCCCAGAGCGTGGTCCGCACGTTGGTGGAGGTACTCGAGCCGACGAAGGGCCGCATCTACGACCCGGCGTGCGGGTCGGGTGGCATGTTCGTCCAGGCGGAAAAGTTCCTGGCCGCGCATCACATGGACAAGACAGCGCTATCGATCTTCGGCCAGGAGCTCAACGAGCGCACCTGGCGTCTCGCCCGCATGAACCTTGCCATCCACGGCCTTAACGGCAACCTCTCTCCGGTGTGGGGTGACACGTTCGCGAACGACCATCACGCTGGCGAGCAGATGGACTACGTGATGTCCAACCCGCCGTTCAACATCAAGGACTGGCATCGACGCGAGGACGACAGCAGGTGGCGGTACGGCGTCCCGCCGGCAGGCAACGCCAACTACGCCTGGATCCAGCACATCCTCAGCAAGCTGAAGTCGGACGGTAGTGCGGGCGTCGTCATGGCGAACGGATCCATGTCATCCAACTCCGGCGGGGAGGGAGACATCCGCGCCCAGATTGTCGAAGCCGACCTGGTGTCCTGCATGGTCGCGCTGCCGACACAGCTGTTCCGCAGCACCGGTATCCCGGTGTGCGTCTGGTTCTTCGCCAAGGACAAGTCCGCAGGACCGAAGGGCGCGACCGACCGCACGGGCCAGGTGCTCTTCATCGATGCCCGGGACCTGGGCCACATGGTCGACCGGGCCGAGCGCGCGCTGTCGGACGACGACATCGCCAGGATCGCGAACACCGTTCACGCGTGGCGAGCCACCGCGTCGGCTGCCGAGCAAGGTCTCAGCTACGAGGACGTCCCAGGCTTCTGCAAGTCGGCCACCTTGGCAGAGATCAAGGCCTCCGACTACGCGCTCACGCCCGGGCGGTACGTCGGCGCCGCTGAGGCCAAGGACGACGGAGAGCCAATTGAGCAGAAGATCAAGCGGCTCACCAAGGAACTCATCGCCCACCTCGACGAGTCATCGCGCCTAGACGCCGCTGTGCGGGAGCAGTTGGGGAGGATCGGATGACGCTCGGCACAAAGACAGGTGGCCGTGACGCGACCCAGGGCGTCATCGAGGGCCGGTACGCCCTGAGCGTCGGGAGGCCGAACCGATTGCCTGAACCGCCTGGCTACGTATGGACCCCGCTGAGCCAGGTCGCTCGCTTGGAGAGCGGACACACGCCGAGCAGGTCGAAGCCCGAGTACTGGGACGGCGAGATCCCGTGGATCGGGATCCGCGACGCCACGGGGAACCATGGCAAGACGCTCCAGTACACCGGCCAGACGATCACCCAGGCCGGGTTGGACAACTCCTCCGCCCGTCTTTTGCCGGCCGGGACCGTCTGCCTGTCGAGAACTGCGTCTGTGGGCTACGTCGTCCAGATGGGCGTGCCCATGGCGACCAGCCAGGACTTCGTCAACTGGGTGTGCGGACCCGATCTCTCACCTGAATATCTGAAGTACGTGCTGCTCTGCGAGCAGGACAGCATCCGCAGGTTTGCTCACGGCACTACGCATCAGACGATGTATTACCCGGAGGCGAAGGCCCTCTGTGCGCTGCTGCCAGAGCGACCCGTCCAGGACGCAGTCGTGGAGGTGCTCGGGGCGCTCGACGACAAGATTGCCGCCAACGCCAGATTGATCGACGTCGCCGATGAACTTGCGACCGCTCGGTTCGAGAGCATGTTGGGTGACACCGGGAAGCCCCTGAGTTCACTCGCCAGGTTCGTCAACGGCAAGGCGTTCACGAAGAATGCGAGCGGTACGGGGCGTGTGGTCATCCGAATCGCGGAGTTGAACTCCGGGATCGGCAGTTCGACCGTCTACAACGACATCGAGGTCGCAGACGATCACCTCGCGCGTCCTGGCGACCTGCTGTTTGCCTGGTCTGGGTCCCTAACCGTGCAGCGCTGGTTCCGACCGGAAGGCATCGTCAACCAGCACATCTTCAAGGTGATTCCAACGGAGGTGCCGATGTGGGTTGTGAAGGGTGCGCTCGGCCGGAAGCTGCGCGATTTCCGAGCCATCGCGGCGGACAAGGCAACCACCATGGGGCATATTCAACGACGGCACTTGGACGACATCGTGCCGGTGCCGGACGACGCAGCAATCTCTAGACACGACGCCGCGATGGCAGCGCTTTGGGATCGGGCCCTGGCTGCGGAAGAAGAGTCGCTCAGGCTCGGCGTCACGCGCGACGTTCTGCTGCAGCAGTTGATGTCAGGAAGGCTCAAGGTCAAGGACGCGGAGAGCGTCGTCGAGGGAGTGGTCTGAGATGGCGGACTTCACGGGTTACACAGAAGCCCAGTGGGAGGATGGAGCGATAGAGCTTCTCGGCGAGCACGGCTGGCGCCCGATCCGCGGCAAGGACCTGGCGCCCGGATCCGGCGAGCGCGAGTCGTGGGATGAGCTGGCCATCCCTTCGCGCCTCCTCGATGCCCTGCGGCGGCTCAACCCGCGGGTGCCGGTGGAGTACCTCAAGCAGGCCGCGGCGGAGATCCTTCGACCCACGTCGACGGACGCGATCACGGAGAACCACCGGGTCCACCGGTTTCTGGTGGAGGGCTACCGCGGCCTGTCGTGGATCGATCCCGATGGCACCGAGCAGCACCCGACCGTTCGGTTGGTCAGCACCGATCCCGCGGACAACGACTGGGCGGTTGCCAACCAGGTCATCGTCCGGCAGAAGGACGTCGAGCGCCGCTTCGACCTGGTGCTCTACTGCAACGGCATGCCGATCTCGATCATCGAGCTCAAGAAGGCCGGCTCCCAGGCGGCCGATGTCGCCGCGGCGCATGCTCAGCTCGGGACGTATGTCCGCGAACTTCCGTTGTGCTTCCGGTTCGCCGTCTTCACGGTGGCGACTGACGGGGTCCTCGCGAAGTACGGCACGCCGTTCACACCGCTCAACCACTTCTCACCCTGGAACGTCGACGAGGACGGCAAGCCGCTCGAGTTCGGCGAGACCACGGACCTGGCAACGCTCGACGCGCTCGGCACCGGCCTCGACCACCTCATCGATGGCGTCTTCAACATGGAGCGCTTCCTCCAGCTGCTGCGCAGCTTCACCGCCTTCGACAGCACCGACGCCGGTCTGGCCAAGCGCATCGCCAAGCCGCACCAGTACTTCGCGGTCAACAAAGCGGTCTGGCGCACCGTCGAGGCGATGGGCTCCAACGGAAAGGCCGGCGTCGTATGGCACACCCAAGGCTCCGGCAAGTCCATGGAGATGGAGCTCTACACCCACTACGTCCAACGTCACTCGCGACTCGGCAACCCCACGGTCATCGTGGTGACCGACCGCACCGAACTCGACGGGCAGCTCTACGACGCCTTCAAGGCCAGCCAACTGCTGCCGTCTGAACCCCGACAGATCACGAAGCGTGCGGAGCTCCGGAGCGAACTGACGGACCGCACGACCGGCGGCATCTATTTCACGACGCTGCAGAAGTTCGGGCTGTCTCCCGAGGAGAAGAAGGCGGGCAAGACTCATCCGCTTCTCACCGACCGCCGCAACATCATCGTGATCGTCGATGAGGCTCACCGCAGCCACTACGATGACCTCGACGGGTATGCGCGTCACCTCAAGGATGCGCTCCCGAACGCCACCCTGATTGCCTTCACCGGCACGCCGATCTCCTTCTCCGACAAGAACACCCGTGCGGTCTTCGGCGACTACATCGACGTCTACGACCTGAGCAGAGCCGTCAACGACGGCGCCACCGTCCCGGTCCACTTCGAGCCGCGCCTGATCAAGGTCGGCCTCGCCGAGAACGTCACCCAGGACGACCTGGACGCCGCGGCCGACGAGCTCACCACAGGCCTCGACGACGTCGAACGTGACCGCATCGAGAAGAGCGTCGCGGTCGTCAACGCCGTCTACGGTGCGCCGGTTCGCGTCGAGCGGCTTGCCGAGGACCTCGTCGCGCACTGGGAGGCGCGGCGGGCGGTGATGGAAAAGTTCATCGGCGGGTCTGGCAAGGCGCTCATCGTCGGAGGCACCCGCGAGATCTGCGCCAAGATCTACGAGGCAATCGTCGCGCTGCGTCCCGACTGGCACTCCGACGAGCTCGACAAGGGCAAGATCAAGGTCGTCTATACCGGCGATCCCTCCGACGTACCCCCGGTTTCGAATCACGTCCGGCGCGAGTCGCAGAACAAGGCGATCAAGGCCAGGCTGAAGGATCCGGACGACGAGCTGGAGATCGTCATCGTCAAGGACATGATGCTCACCGGCTACGACTCTCCGCCGCTGCACACGCTGTACCTCGACAGGTCGCTCAAGGGCGCGCTGTTGATGCAGACGCTTGCTCGGGTCAACCGCACCTTCCGCGGCAAGAAGGACGGTCTGCTGGTCGCCTACGCCCCGCTCGCGGAGAACCTGCACGCCGCTCTTGCCGAGTACTCACCCGACGACCAGCGGAACCAGCCGCTCGGGAAGGACTTCAGCGAGGCGGTGCAACTTGTCCGCGAGATTCTCGGCAAGCTCGACGAGCTCGTCGCCGGGTACCCGTGGCGCACCGTTTACTCCGACCGGTCTTCGCGGGGCGATTCGAAGGCGTACGCCTTCGTCGTGACGAAGCTGGTCGCATATCTCCGCGACCCCGCCACACCGGGGAACCAGCTCCCGGAGAACGCCGATGAGGAGGCAGAGACGCTGGCGGCGGCGTACCGGCGGCTGTCGACTCACCTCGCGCGTGCCTGGGCCTTGTGCGCCTCGTCGGGCGAGCTCGAGGACGTGCACGCGGACGCGAAGTTCTACGAGGAGGTCCGCGTCTGGATGGCCAAGCTCGACGCCGACGACCGCCAGTCGCGGGGGGAGGCCATCCCGGCCGACATCCAGCGGCTTCTGGGCGCGCTCATCGCCGACAGCACGGTGACCGGCGAGGTGCTCGACATCTACGAGGCGGCGGGGATGCCGAAGCCGAGTCTGATGGACCTGGGTCCCGCGTTCGTCGAGCAGGCCCAAGCCGCAGAAAACCCACACCTGGCGATCGAGGCTCTGCGCGACCTGGTCGCCAGCGAGTCGATCGCGGCGACTGGCGGGAACGTCCTGCGTCAGCGGGCCTTCTCAGATCGGATCGCCGACCTGATGAGGAAGTACACCAACCAGCAATTGACGTCCGCGGAAGTCATCGCAGAGCTCATTGAGCTGGCCAAGGACATCGTGGCCGAGTCTGAGCGCGGCAAGCGGTTCGAGCCGCCACTGGTCCCAGATGAGCTCGCGTTCTACGACGCGGTCCACCGCAACGAGTCCGCGGTCCTGGAGCTCGGTGACGACACGCTTGCCCAGATCGCACGCGATCTGGTCGCGACGATGCGTCGGGACATCCGCACCGACTGGACCGTCCGCGAAGACGTCCGAGCGAAGATGCGCACGACCATCAAGCGGCTGCTCATCAAGTACGGCTACCCGCCCGACCAGCAGGCCGGCGCGATCAAGCTCGTCATGGACCAGATGGAGGCAATGGCCCCGCGGTTCGCGCAGGAAAGCTCGGATGGCTGAGCGGAGCGGCGTCCCACGACGGTCTCCCAGGATCTGCGGAAGACGCTCGACGTCCAGTTCAAGATCCGCGACAACGACGTCTTCGAGAAAGCCCTCGGCTACGTCCGGGAGTACTACCGACCTTCTCGCTGGCCGGTTCGGGCCGACGGCGGATACATGCTCAACAGCCATTCCAGCCGAGCTACTTCGGTCTGGACTTCGCGCTTGGCACGATAGGTAAGGCCATCGGCCAGCAGTTGCCGCTGATGCCCCTGGATGGCTCGCGCAAGTTTGCCGGCGATGCTCACCGCGCGTTTGCGGCACGTGTTGGAGCAGTAGAGCGGTGGCCTGCCTCGGCTGTTGGACCACTTGAGGCGCCGGCCACACGCGGGGTTGTCGCAGGCTCGCGCTACGGGGATGGCGGCTGGTACGCGGACCATCTGACGACTGTCGGACACTGGCCGCTCTCCTCTCCAGGTGCACGGCGCAGCCGCTGTGACCTGCACTAATGTGCCAATAGGCGGTCGCATAAGGGCGTTAATTGTGCATCGCCAGCGGGTGATCTGACAAATGTGGCCGCGGGATTGGCATGGGCGGACTACGGGAGTTCGGAACTTCCGGAGTGCGGTAGTCGAGTGCGGTAGTCGAGTGCGGTAGTTACACCGCGGTAGTCCGATCCGGTGGTGCCCTGGTGAGCTAGGAAGGCCAGAAGATTCGTAGAAAAAGTGCAACGGCTATTGCCGGGCGCGCCCTCGAGTCATACCCTCACGGGGTTGGCTACAGGCTGAGCGTCGACCTCGAACAAGAGGAGGCGCCCCCGCGGGAACGGGAACGCCTCCGTGGTCGACTCCCGATGGAACGCCCGAAAGCGAAGGATGACGACCCATGCCCGAGTCTATGGGCGACCCATGCCTAGAGTCAGTCCCGGATCCCGCTGAAGTCGCATGGACCTTCAGGATTCGGGGCCGCCGAACCCCCTGGGACTGGATCGACGGACCTCCGGACATGCGGCAGCTGCAGTCCTACCGACGGCCCGCGTCCGGCTCGGGGTCGCGGCATGTTCCGGTGAGAGCGTTCAGTTACACGATCGGCGCCTACCTTGCGCTCGAATCGGGTCTTGAGCACGACCTGCTGCGACGGCTCGACCGCGACCCATCAGTCACGTGGCTTGTCTCCCAGCCCTTCGCTCTCGGCTGGGACGTCGCTGCCCGCCGCACGAGGAAGTCTCACGTGCCCGACCTGATCTCCCTCGCCAGCGACGGCGCTGTCACGGTCTGGGACGTCAAGAGTCCCGAGGGTGCTGCATCGTCCAAGTTTGCAGAAGTCCGTGAGGTCAGCAGGCAGGCCTGCGAGGAACGGGGCTGGGGATACGAGGTCTTCACTGGACTCGGTCCTACGCATCGCCACAACCTTCTCTGGCTGCACGCCTATCGCCGACGACAGCCGTGGGTGGACCACTACGAGGACGACCTGATCGCCGCGTGCGACGGCGGGGCGAAGCTGGGAGATCTCGTCCGCGCCCGCAGATCACACGAGTATCTCGCCGCCATCTGGCATCTGATCTGGGCTGGTCACCTGAAGGTCGATCTCGCGCAGCGCCTGACCGGCGCCAGTGAGGTGACGACATGAGTCACGCCCGACTCTCGCTCCGGGCCGGCGCCAGGATCCTCGGCAGCGCCGGCTACTTGCTCGTGATGCAGGTGAGCCGCCACTTCGTGACGCTCGAGTCGAGCACGGGCGAGCGCGAAGACGTGCCCTTCGCGGAGATCACAGGCGCCGATGTCTCCAACGGCGAGGTTGCGGCCCTCGCCATTGCTCTCGAGCCGTGGTGGTCCGGTTTGCCGGAAGAGGTCCGCCGCGAGGCCCTCTTCAAGCTCGAGGTCGTGATGGAGATCCTGACCGGCTATCGATGGGGCCACCGGAGACTGGCGCAGCCCGGGGAGCCCTTTCCCGCCGTCAGTGATCCCGACCTGAGTGAGACCCAGCGGTGTGAGGCGATGTCGCGACAGCTCGCATACGAGCAGCACGCCGACCGGCAGATCCTGAAGCGGGTTCAGGACGGCGAGCTGCGGACGCACACCGTAGGGGCAAGCACGATCCAGACTTGGATCCGCAACTGGCGCGAGCACGGCCTGCGCGGGCTGGTCGACAAGAGGGCGATCAAGGCCCGTCAGGGTTATGACGTCCTCGATGAGCGTGTACGCCGGATCGCCGATGACGTCTTCGCCCGATTCAATGGTGACGACTCCAAGGTCAACATCAAGACCATCGAGGCCGAGATCCGGATCCAGATGAGGCGCGAAGGCCTCAAGAACGTCCGCCTTCCACAGCGCCTGTTCCAGGAATACCTCTCCGAGCGCCACCAAGCACTGGGGCGCACGACCAGGGCACACCGGTCCCGGTACCTGCGGCGAGCCGCGTCCGGGCATGTCAGCTACGCCGCGATGCATCCCGGACACCTCGTCCTGGACGCAACCCGCGCCGACGTACTCGTCTGGGACGAGGTTCACGAGTGCCCGCGGAGCGTCGAGGTGCTGACCGTGATCAGCGTGGCCACGCGCGTCGTCGTCGCGCTTCGCGTCACGCCGCGGTCCGGCAACGCACTCGAGGCCGGCCTTGCCCTGTACGACGCGATGCGCCCGATGTCCATGCTGGTCGAAGGCACCACGGTCGACGACTGGCGCTGGTGCGGTGTACCGGAATCACTGGATCTCTCAGACGTGACGGTGCACCGCTCACCACGTCGGCTGATTCCGCCCGGACAGAGCCTGCAGAGCATCCAGGGCGTCCACTACAAGCCGGGCGTCGAGCCATCCTCCGTGCGCTGCGACCACGGGTCGATCTTCCTGTCCGCGCACTTCACCGGACTGCTCCGGGATCTGGGCGTCGACCTGATGCTCTCGCGCGGATCCCGTCCCACCGACAACCCTCACGTTGAGCGCTGGCACGAGACGCTGCAGCGCGCCTACCAGGCGATTCCTGGGTTCAAGGGTCGCAACGTCTCCGAGCGCGGCCGGAAGGTCGAGGCTGCCGGCGAACGGCTCCTGACCGCTCACGAGCTTGAGCGCCACCTCCGACGGTTCGTTGCACTGGATTACCACCGATCCCACCACACGGGGCTCTACCTGCCCGGCGCCGAGCGTCAGGCACGCATGAGCCCGCTGGAGATGTGGGACGCGATGATGGAGGTCACGGGCCGCATTGACGTCCCGCAGCACCCGGATCTGATCTACCAGTTCCTCCCGATCCGCTGGCTGACGATCGGGCACGCCGGAGTGGAGTACAAGAACCTGACCTACGACGCGCCGGTCCTCGACGAGTTCCGCAACGTCCGACCCGGCAGCTTCCTCGACGGCTCCCGCAAAGCCCCGTTCCACTACGACCCTCGGGACGTGTCGCGGATCTGGTTCCGCCACCCCGAGACCGGCCGGATTCACGAGATCGGCTGGAAAGCCAGGCACCTCCTCGATGTCCCGCTGAGCGACTTCATCCGTGACCGCGCGATCGTCAACATCAAGGCCCGCGGCGGCAACAAGGCGCTCAAAGCCGGCTCCGCGTGGCGGCAGATCATCGACGAGTTCGGCCACCTCACCTCGCCTGAGGAGACCGCTGAGAACCGCGCGAAAGCGTACGCCGCGCGTCTGCGTTGGGAACAGGCCCAGCGCGACCACGCCGAGGCCGCCGACCACGGCGGCATCGCTGCCGACGTTCAACAACCCGTCGCAGCGACTGGTCTGGACGCCGACGATGTCGACCAACGGGAGTCGCAGCCTGGGGCGGACAGCAATGGGACAGATGCTGTCGTCATCCCGCTGCGACGCCCGGAGCCGGAGCCGACCGTCGCGAAGTACGACCCTGAATCGGTGTGGCCGGACTACGACGACGAGATCGGGGCCGAGTGATGGACGCTGCCGCGTGGCACATGCAGGCGATGACCCCGCCGCCAGAACTGCCTGATCCGATGACAAAGGCACAATGGTCTGCGTGGAGCGAGACGGCTCGGGCGTCGTACGTCCGTGCGTTCCGCGTTGCGATGCGTGCCCGGCCTTTCGCTTCCCCGATTCATGAGCGCGTTGCTGAGCGGATGACGGCGTCGTTGGGTTCGGCGCTGTTGGAGCCTGCGGGGGCTCGCACGATCTTGGCGCTCTCGGCGCCGTTCTCGGCAGGAAAGTCCACGATGGTCAAGGCGTGGGCGCAGCACCTGCACCGCTCGGTCCTGGCAGGCAGCGCTCCGGAGTTCTTGCCACGGTGGAACCCCACGCCGGGGCTCAGCGCCGACACGGTCCCGGTCAGCTACGTGACCTTGCTGTCGGACTCGCGCGGCACCGACCTGTACGCCCAACTGCTCAACTTCGCCAACAAGGACGCCGGCGGATCGGTGCGGGCCGTTGTGCAGTTCGCCATACGCGCCCTGAAGACCCACGGCACGCGGCTGGTGGTGATCGACGACGCCCACATGCTCCGCACGACGTCGGTGACCGGCCGCGCCACGTTGAACGCGCTCAAACATCTGAACACCGAGCTCGGTGAACTCGGCGGCGTCCTCGTCCTGGTCGGAGCTGACCTCACTGGCGGCGATGTCCTTGCCGATCCGCAGATCCGGGGGCGCCTGGCTCAGCACACCTTCGGCCCGTACGAGATCGACACCGATGACGGACGGCGAGCGTGGCAGCGGTTCTTGAAGGCCGCCGAGACGACGCTGTTGCCCTACCTGCCGGACAACAGTCCCGGTGATATCGCCCAGGGACTGGCTGAGTACCTGTGGATCCGCACCACCGGGTTCGTCGGTGACGCCTCCCGCCTCCTGATCGATGGCACCTGCCACGCGATGAACACGGGGCAGCGGCTTGATCGGTTCGCGATGGACCCGGTGGCGGTGAGCCAGCGCGCCCACGACGCCCAGCAGCGAGTCGAGTTGCTGCGCCGACCTCTTGCGCTTGCCGGGCCGAGTGCTGGCGGCGAGGACGAATGATGAACCAGCCGCCGGTCTCGATCATGCCGCTCGCCCACGAGTCGCTGCCATCGATGCTGTGGCGCCTTCAGCGCGAGGTCGGCATTTACCCCCAGCACGCGTCCGGCCTCAAGACGTACCGGAGCTTGTACGACGACCCCGACCCCGCCGCCCTGCGTCGCACCGCCGAAGCACTGGGACTTCCGGCGCAGGTGCTCGGCCAGCACACCCTGGCGGGTCGGCTCGGCGAAACCTACAACCAGCTGAGTTGGTGGGACTTCCGCCAGCCAGGCCGCTGGGCCTGCCCCGCGTGTGGCCACCAGACCGTGTGGACACGACTCGTGCTTGTCAGCGCATGCACGGCCTGCGGAATCCTCCTCAGCAGCAAGGAGGAATCGCCAACCCGGCCGGCACCGGAGACCGCACGTCGCGTGCAGCGGCACTACCTCAACGCGCTGGTCCACGGCCGGCTTGCTGATGACGATCGAATCGCCCGATGGTGGCGTTTGTTGTCGTTCCACCTGTGTACTGGCTGGCCCGTGCACCCCGAAAGCGGGTTGGAGCCGATGCCGCGCGGCAGCGGTCTCGGCACGAATCGTGAGCTCGGCTGGCGCAACCCGGACTGGATCGCCGAGTTCGCCGTCACCGGTTGGCCCGCCGTAGAGACGGTCCGCTCGTTCCGCGGCCACATCAAGACCGTGGCCACCCAGATGTTGGCACCCGACCTCGCGGAGGCCGAACCCGACGTCGATGTCGTCGAATCGAGGAAGCGGCTTCACCGTCGGATCCGCGCCTGGGGGCTGGCCGAACACCACATCCCCGACCACGTCCTGCCCGACGGGACCCCGTTCGACGGCTGCCACGCCGAGGCCATCGGCTACGCGATCTCCCGGGCGTTGCGTCGCGAGGTCGTCCACGCCACGACCCGGCATCGCCCGACCAAGGACGAGCTGCTTGCCGGTCGCCGTCCACTGCGTCAGACCCGCGAGCTCGCAGGCATCAACCAGCTCCTCGCCTGCGACGCGGCCGGCGTCGAGATCCTGACCCGGCTCGCAGCCCGCCTGGCCCAACCCGGGCGCGGGGAGCGGATCGACTACCGACACCGCCGCGAGACGCTGGCCACCCTCCGCACCGTTCCCAGCTCGATCCTCAAACAACTCTCACCGGCCCTGCGCGAGCGCAAAGTCCCCGCCCGGGTCCGGGCCAATCCGCTCGGGCGCGACGCAGCGGCGTGGATCTGGATTCAGCTCGCCGGCGGCGTGCTCCACCACTCACCTCACCACGCCGCGGCACGGACCCGGCTTCGGAGCTTCGACCGCACCCTTACTCCCGAGGACCGGCTCCTGCTACTCGAGTACGGCTACGAGGTCCTCGGCGCTGTGGCCGACGACGTCACCCGCCAGCATCGGCCAGCGGCGGTCGGTGTGGAGCGCGAGGACCAGGCTGATGCCAGCTGACGTTCGGCTGCCCGTCTCGGTCGCGCCGGTGGCCGGGGAGGCACTCGATGGCTACCTCGAGCGGCTCGCCGCCGCCAACGGCATGGACCACCCACGACTCGTGAACAGGATCCGGGCCGGCGGCGCCACGACCGCGTTCCTCACCATCGCCCCTGACTCACGGCTGCTCGACAACATCACAACCCTCGCGGACCTGCCGGAACCGGACGACACCTCGGCGCACGCCAGTCTGCCCGGCATCGACACCCACGACCTCGACCCGACGAACAAGCGGACCTGGCGCAACGTCGCAGCGCGTGGATGGCCACCCGAACGCGGGACCGCGCTATGCCCGCTCTGCCTCGCCGACGACGGAGTGTGGCGGCTGGCGTGGCGCCACCCCTGGGTCACCGCCTGCGTACGACACCGAGTGTGGCTCCTCGGCAGGTGCCCGGCGTGCGGGCGACGTTTCCGCGCCCACCGCACACCACTGCGCCCCGCCGACGCTCCAGCCGGCCTATGTGGCAACCCGGCCGGTGCCCGCGGCCGCAACTGTCCCCAACCCCTCGACGAGCTCGACACCGAACCAGCCCGCGAGGCCGTGCTCGACTCCCAGCGTCGCATCGACACCGCACTCGCCGGATCCGCAGTCCCGATCCTCGGCGTGCTCACCGACCCCGAGTCCTACTTGGCCGAGTTGAAAGCGCTCACCGTGCTGCTCCTGCACCTGGCGATCCAGCCCGACGGCGACGGCATCGCGGAGTGGGCGCACCGAGCACGGCTCGACCGGAGTCGCAGCGCCGGCGGTCAGGGCGCGCGTTGGGGACTGGCACCGCCGGCCGACCTGATGCTCCGGGGGAGCGCCCTCGCAGTCGCCGACGCCGTTCTCCGCGCTCCCGCCCTCGATACCGCTGCGGAGGCACTGCGCCCATGGACCGAGCTCACCCCACCCACCAACGACGGCCAACTGGGATGGCTCGCGGACCACACCACCATGACGCCGACGCTGGCCCGCCTCGTCATGAGCGCGACCGCCGCCCGACGGCGCATCGCCACCCTCCTCGACCACTCGCCGACCAACCACTGCGCGGTGACTGCGGTCCCGCAGGTCCTCCCCGCCGATCTCTACGCCGCTCGCATGCGTGGGCTCCTGGACGTCGCCGATAGGACCGGCCGACTGTACGCCTCGCTCTGTCTCGCTCGCAGGCACACAGGTGCCCGGACGTGGGCCGAGGCCGCGATCGTGTTGGGGCTTCCCGCCGAGATCGGCGTGAAGACGGCTCGGGCCTGTAGCGCCAACGTCGTCGGCCGGCCCGACCGGTTCGTCAGCGCCCTCGACGAGCTTGCCGGGCAGCTCGACGTCGGCGTCGACTACCGAGCTCGGGAGGACGTCGTACGCCGTCTCGCGTCCAGGACGATCTGGTGCCGGCGGTGGGCGCGCGCACATCACCGAGGAAGTCACACCGCCAGCGCTGGTTACGCCGCGACGTGGCTGTGGACCGAGTACGCCCACGGGCACATCGACACCAGCCCCGGCTGGCCGCGCCCGCCCGATCACACCGACCGTGCGAGGTTCCGCCGCTACGCGAGCCGACTCTCCACGGCCGCCACCGACGCGCTCAGCGGGATCGCGGCGGCGTCAGCACCCACGAGGAGGATCGCGTGAAGCACTGCGACGAGGTGTGGGGACTCTGGGACGCCGATGAACTCGTCAGCGTGCACCTCACCGACCAGGCCGCTCGAGATGCACGTGAACAGCACCTCGAGCGGTACCTGGCCTTCCCCGCCGAGCGGGACATCATCTCGGCGGTCGTCGAGATCCGTCGGACGCGATTGGTAGACCAGCCACCGCCGCTCGTCAGCCCCGGACGTCGTCTACGAGGATCGGATGGAGGCATGTGATGGTCGTGCTCCAGGTAGCGATCGAACCCGATCGAGCGGCCTCGATCCGGGCTGGCCTCGACCCTGCCACCACCACCCTCGAGGTGGATCTCGACGCGATCACCCAAGAGGAGCGCGACCTCCTCGCCGATCACGACGGGCGTCCCGTCCCTGTCACCACACCGACAATCGAGTGCCTCTTCGAAGCACTGCGTACCGCAGCCGGCGAGGAGCTCGAGGTCCTCACCGAGATCCTCGCGGCGCACCGCGCCGTGCTGCGGGAGCGGCGGGTCAAGTCCTGGCAGCAGCCGGTTGCGGCATCCGACGACGAGACCTTCACCGTCGTCCAACCCGACTGGCCCGAGTACGGGCGAGGCGCCATCCGCACACGCGACTGGACCCCGGTCGTCGCCAAGCACCGCGACAAGATCCACGAGATCACCCACGGCGACGAAGCTGCCGGCTGGACGCGTGAGCTCGAAGCGATCAACAAAGAGGTCCGAGAGCGCGCCCTGAATCAGTGGTACGAAGCCGATCGGGCGGAGGACCGAGCACGCGAGGAGGGCAAAGCTCGACTGCACGAGTGGGCCATCGAGAATGGCTCTGAACGGGTCAAGTTGCTCATCGAAGAGAACATGGCCACCTGGTACGGGCTCGCCGAGGACGAGTACTTCGCCGACCACACCCCCGCAGGGTTCACGCCGCTGACCGACGATGACGACGTCCGGTCGCTCCCGGTGCCGGACGTGCCCGACATCCTTGCTCTCCGTGAGGCACGCCGCGTCGCGGCCACCGACGACGCGCTGAGCGAACCCCACCTCGTCTGGATCGGGAGCACCAGCGACACCGGCGAGACCGCCGGTGGCCCAGCAGTGCGTCTCGCGATCACCGCTCCCAACAGCGGACGGCTCCTCGTCTGGCGGTACGTCGCCGACCAACCTGAGCCACAGAGCTGACGGCCGCAACAGGCTTCTACAGGCGCCGGAAACTCGTTCGCCCGCCCTCGCCATGACGTGCGACCCTGTTCGACCGCCAGCAAGGAGGATCCGATGACAGTCTGGTTCACCGCCGACCAGCACTTCGGCCACGGCCGCCTCCTCGAGCTCTCCGCGGCTCGTGGTGCTGCCTTCTCGACCGTCAGCGAGATGAACGCCCGGCTCATCACGAACTGGAACACGGTGGTCGCACCCGAGGACACCGTCTACGTGCTCGGCGACTTCGACATGCACGGCAAGGACACCACCCTGGCCTTCGTCGGACGGCTCGCCGGCACCAAGATCCTCATCAGCGGCAACCACGACTCCTGCTGGGCCGGCGTCCGCGACGGCTGGAAGAACCGCGACCTCTACCTCGCCGCCGGGTTCGCCGCCGTCATGGACTTCGCCGTCACCACCCTCCCGCCAGTTCGACCCCAGGCACCCGCAACCAGGGTGCTGCTGTCCCACTTCCCCTACGCCGGAGACTCCCGCGAGACCGAGGTCGGAGACCGCTACTCACAGTTCCGACTCCGCGACGAAGGCATCCCGCTGCTCCACGGCCACGTCCACGAATCGTTCCGTGAGCGACGTACGAAGCAGGGGACCTGGGGCATCAACGTCGGCGTCGACTGGTGGGACTACACCCCCGTCTCCGCCGAGACTCTCGCCCAGCAACTGGAGGACCTCCAGCGCGGACGCATCGCTCCGATCAGTGGCTGATCAATCGGACGGCGCGACGTCCTGACGTAGGTTGGCGATGACCTTGGCGACCCGCGGGTCATCGACCTCGACCGGTGTGGCGCCCTCGCCGTCGAGAGCTGCCCACAGCAGATCGCGCCACCCCGCCATCACGTGCCGCCGCTGAAGCATCAGCGCACTCGTCGCGCACAGATTCGCTTCGACGTGAACAACGAGGTAGTCCGCGAAGTCGCCACCGGCACTCCGGGCGACCTGTCCGATCACGATCTGCCCGACCGTCTCCGACTCGGTCGGATCGCCGCCCGGCCACATCGCAGCGTCGATGACCAGCATGACCGCATGGTCCCCCGCACGTCCGACCCAACCGCCTGCCTCGGCTGGAGGGCCGCTGCGGACAACGGCTCATCGGCTGCCCCAACATCCACAGACGCCCGCGACTCGCGGTCCGATTCTGAATAATGAGAGTTCATGGACAACACCGCCGACATCATCCGCAGGCGCGCCGCGAAGGTCGTCGATGCGGTGCGTCACGACGAGGTCGGTGTCTACCGCATGATCAAGCAACTCGTTGCGACGACGATCAAGGAGTACCGCGGGCGATTCCTTCATGAGCTGATCCAGAATGGGTTTGACGCTCATCCCGCCGGAGCCCGGGACGGCAAGATCGCCGTACATTTCCACGACGGCGAAGGCGAGCATGGCGTTCTCTACGTCGCCAACGGAGGGCACCCGTTGACGGAGAGCAACTTTCTGCGAATGTCGTCGCTGGGCGACAGCGACAAGCCGATCGGTGTGGGAATTGGCAACAAGGGCGTCGGGTTCAAGAGCGTCTTTCAGATCTGCGATGCACCCGAGGTCTACAGCGCTCTCGGCCCCGACGACATGGGGTTCTCGGGCTTCTCGTTCCGCTTCGGGACACTTAACGATCTCGATTCCTATATCGGACGAGACGACCCGCTCAGGCCCAAGATCGAGAGCGAACTCTCCCTCAGCCTCCTCCCAGTCCCACTCGACGTCGTGCCACCGACCGCTGCCAACCTCCGTAGCCAAGGCTTCGTCACGGTCCTTCGGCTCCCTGCATCGAGCGAGCGCGCGGCAGATGAGATCCGTGAGCGGATGGATCGCCTGCTGGGCTCGCCCGCGCCCGTCATGCTTTTTCTCGACCGCCTGCACTCGCTCTCGATCCAGACCGCTTCAGATTCCGAGCCCCTCATCCTGACCCGGCTGCAGAAGCCCCACGGCGACCTGACTCGCGTCGTGCTCAACGAGACCGATCGTTACCTCCTGTTCGAAGACGTCGTGCCCGACCACGACCTCAGGGCGGCGCTCGAGGAGGCCGTCGACGAAGGCGCGCTCGACAAACGCTGGCTCGAGTGGAGCGCCGAGGCCAGCGTTAGCGTCGCAGTGGGCGACGGCTGGGCAATCCCTAACCCTGCCGTTTTTACGTATCTCCCAATGGGAGGCGCCGCGTCGTCTCCGCTCGGCGGCCACATCAACGCACAGTTCGTCACTGACTTCGCACGTCTCGGGCTCGACGCCGAACAACCGATCAACAGGCTGATGTTGCACCGGATCGCCGACGTATGCACCGTCGCGGCGGAGCGCCTGATGGACGGAAAGCACGACGCCGGCGCAGTCATCGACCTGCTGAGCTGGAACCCAGATTCTCTCGAGTGGATCACCGACGCAGTACGTCGTACGCGGCACGCCAGCCTCGAAGACTTCCTTCGACTGCCGACCTCAGGAAGCTCCGACTGGAGCCCCCTCTCGCAACTCGCAGCCTGGCCGGACCTGCCCTGCCAGGTGATCACGATCGACCGGCTGGTCACGACGGCCGATGCCCAACTGATAGACGCCTCAGCGGTCGACACCGACCGCCTTGGCCGACTGACCAACGTTCGGCACGGCGATCAACTGACCCCTCCCGCCGCAACTGCAGCGGACTGGGTAGAAAGCGTCGCGACGAGCCTCGTAGCAGACGGTGCCGACCTTAGCCTGTGGCGCGCGTTCTACGACGACCTTCCGATGCTGTTCACTACCGGCCAACCACTCCATGGGAAGCGCATCCTCCTTGCCGAGTCAGGCGAACTGGTTCCTGCAGATCAGCCCCCCACGCCGCACGGGGCGCCGCGCACGGTCGGCCGCCGCCAGCGCGCAGTGTTCTTCGCGCCCAAGGCTGCGGGAACAGAGGACGACGACGCGGTCGACACCGAGGTGAACATCACGCCACCCCGCTCCCTCGCTCGTCGAATCCGCTTCCTCCACCCCGACCTGGAGTGGTACGACGGCCCGCAGCAGACACCGGGACGCAAGTTCCTCCAAGACCAGCGCCTGGCACGCCAATTCCGAACGGCATCGCTTCTCGCCCACCTGGGTCAGATGATGACCGGCAGCCCGAGCGATGCGATGAAACGGGATGCTCTGGACTTCGCGTTCAGGCTGTTCGCGACCAACCCGACGCGCCACTCCAAGGAGCTCGCGAGCGTTGGGCTCGCCGTCCCAACGATCACCGGCGGCTGGATCGAGGCGGCTGACGCGCATTTCTCCAGGGGCTGGGAAGTCCCGGGCGCAGACGATCTAAGCGACATCGCGGCTAGCTCGCCGGGCAGCGCCTCGGAGCTTGCCGCGATCTCTGCCAGTCTGATTGCGGAACCGGCGGCGCTCGGCGGCGCGAACCCCGACATGTACAAGTGGACCTCCTTCCTCAAGGTCCTCGGGGTCACCGCAACGCTGCCGATCAAGGCGGCCGGTGACCCCCGACGGATGTACGGACGGTCGCTCACGGCGGCCATCATCGCCGGCGACGGCGCCCCTCGCATCCTTCCCGCCGGTGTCCTCGAGCAATGGGCCGCAGGGATCACGGCCACCGGAAACCCTCACCATCCCGAGACCTACTTCTCCACAAGAGACCCTGTGTATTGGTTCGCCGGTCAACACGAAGTTGCGGACCTGCCAGCCCGTCTCCGGAGTGCCTACGCTCGACTCGTCATCCTGACAGCCCCCTACCTCACCGAGATCCATCAACGATCCACTTGGAGCCGCGACCGACCCAACGGCTGGACCACGACCGTCGAAACGCCACTGTTCTGCTTCCTGACCAACGCGAGTTGGGTCCCGATCGCGGTCCCGAACGAACCCACCCGAGAGTTCCGCCCACCCTCCGACGCCTGGTACGTCGGAGTCGCGGACAACATGGCAGCTTCATACTCGCCCCTCGTCGACTCACGCCTGCGACGACTCATGGACTCGTCAGAGGTCGGGGAACGACACTGGAGACCCCTGGGTTTCCTCGATTGGAGTTCTCCGGAGGACGCTGCGCTCCTCATTGACCACCTCACCGAACTGTTCGCCACCGGCGAGGTGCCCGAGACCGCCAGCGAGCACTTCCGGACGAGCTTGGCAGCGGCGTGGGATTCCGTCGGCGATGCGGCAATTCGGACCCGGCCGACGCTGGAAGAGACGCTGTTGGTCGAGGTCCAAGGGCAACTCAACCTCGCTTCTAAGGAGTCCACCGCTGGCACCCTGTTCGTAACCGGGACCCACGACCAATCGGCAACAGCCCGCTTGATACGCGAACTGGGCTGGCCCGTTGTCGCAGTCGAGACCGACGACCTCAGCAGGCTGCGGGAAGTCGCGGACGTGCTGCGCAGCGCCTGGCACGACGACATTGGAGTTACCTCAGAATGGCAACTTGAGGTCCTTGCCGATGGCGAATCGTGGAAGGCCAGCGAGGCGTCGGCCCGCTTGGTCGACGAGGTCTCGTGGCTTCCGTTGCTGGTCGCTGCGTGCATGCGCTTCCCGCGCGCAAGCGGCATCCGTATCGGAAAGCAGCTGGGCCGCGTGCTCGACGAGATCGCCCGCATCCGACTAGCGCCTGCCGCACGGCTGGCCATCGCCACCGCAAACGGGGATCAACCACTTCCAGCACGCCTCAACGGCGTGCTGCCCATGGCCGGAGATATCCCCACTCTGCTGACCGAATCCCACAAGACGCCACCCACCTGGGAACAGCTCGAGGCTCTCACGCAGGCCGTCCTCGAACTCCTCGGCCACGAGCGGTTCAAGGCCGAAGTCTCGCTGACCATCCGGGACCTCAGCACGGGGGCTGACCACACCGTCACCCGCCCAGACAACGCCGAGGTCGCCGCGAGTCTGCGGGTCTCGGAAGGTCAGATCACCGAACTCGAGTCCACAGCGTTCGGGACCGTCCGGGGCATCGTCGCGCGGCTCCAACTTGTCGCGCCGGCAATCTGGGGCGAGGCCGCTGTGGAGCCACTCTCAGAGTCAATCTCGGCTACTTACTCTCGAGACGACCTCTTGCATGTTCTGACCGAACTATGCGGGGACGAGGACCATGCCGCCGCTGTCCTCGAAACCGCGACAGACGCAGCAAACGCAGACGACTTGCGCAGACGTCTCGGTGTGAGCCTGGCCGACTTCAACACAGCGCTGGGCGTCTACTTCCCAGCCGTGCCACCAGTGAGCTACGGCGCCGCTCAGGCCGAAGAGTTCGACCTCCGCCGTCGCCAACGTCAACGCGAACTGGTCGATTGGGTGCGCGGCGCACGCATCGGCCGCTTCGACGCGGGCCAGAGCCAGCCCGACTGGCTCGACCTCCGCAACCTGTCTTACCTCGATCCTGACCCAGACTGGGAGACCACCCTCGACGACATCAGCCTGGAGCTGCTTGACGCGCGCATGGATGATCAGATGACGCTGAGGTTTGGCCCGCGGACCAACGAGGGTTCCCTCCCCGATCTTGACGCAGTCCAAGCCGCGAACGGACGCCCGCTCCGCGCCCGACTGATCGAAGCGCGACGCGTTCTTGCCGCCTGGTGTGAGCGCGAAGACGCAGAGCTCCCCGTCGCATGGACAACTGAAGCGTTCGACATCGAACTAAGACAGCGGCTCGAGGAAGTCGGTGCCCTCGACTTCAGGGAACTGTCCGACGCGGAACTGGCCCACTGGCTCGATCGAACAGGAGCTTGGCCACCAGGAATGACCCACTCGGTCGCTCCGGACGCCCATCGCCTCAGTCAGCAGGAAGTCAATGCCCAAGAGAGAGCAGATGCAGACGCCAAGGCCGAGAAGGCCATGGCTGCCAAGCGCGTACATTTCCAGGGCAGCGACGTTGACCTCGACCAGACCATGTCCACCCTCGTCGATCGGGTCACGCAGTTCCTGGAGACGCAGCCCACCAGCCTGGACACCGCCTACCGCACGAGCTCGCTCGCCGAAGTGTCAGGCCGGGCCCGCCACACAGGCGCCGACGATGGGAACGGCCGGCGCACCCCCGGCGGACCGACCACCAAGCGACCGTCGACGGAGCAAACCAACGCAATCGGACTTGTGGGCGAGATGGTTGCCTACCACTGGCTCATCAAGAAGGACCCGTCCGGCGTGGTCGACGCGTCCTGCTGGAAGTCAAGCAACTGTGGACTCGTGTTCGACGGTGCGGTGGGCGACGACAGCCTTGGCTACGACTTCGAAGTCCCCAGGCGCGGCGGATCCGTCATGTACGAAGTGAAGGCAACCACCGCTGACGCCGGCATGATCGAACTGGGCGAGACAGAGGTCAGATGCGCACAACAGTTCGCCCGTAGCGACCGATGGAGGCTCCTGATCGTGGAGAACGCGATGTCGGATGCGCCAAGGATCTACATGCTCCCCAATCCGTTCCGGCACGACAGTCGCGGACTCTTCACGTTCGTCGGCAACAGCGTGAGGCTTCGCTTCCGACTGCCGTGATGTCGGACGACCGGAAACCTAGGCGCGCGTCAGCGGCGAGGGTGAGCCTGAAGACCTCGCCGCTGACGCAGCGAAATAGGGGTCAGCCGACCTTCCGAACGTGACCGCCGCCCCGGGATGGACGGCGAGGCCGTGGTGGCTTCTGGCCGCGGAACGTCTCGCCTGCGTCGATCCGTCGCTTGTTGGCGTCGTACGCTCTCTGGGCGCGATCGACCTCGTCATCCCAACCGCCGCCGGAGTGGTCGGCGCGGCGGCCCCGGCCCTTCACCGCGCGTTCCAGGAGTCGACCCGTGCCGCGACCTGTTCGACGGTGACGCGCCCGTCGCGGAGTTCGCGGTAGCCGCGCTCGACGGCGTCGGGGTCGATGCCGGCGCGCATGGCCTGTGCCCGGAGGTCGTGCAGGTCAATCTCGGACTGGAGCAGGCGCTTGAGGTTTGCGATCTCGCGCTGCCCTTCGTATGCGGCGGCGTCCTGCTGACCGCGCCTGTAGAGGGCGGCGCCGATCGCGGGTCCGCCGACGCTGGCGGCTCCGGCGGCCAGGAAATAGAGAATGAAGATGGGCATGGGTCACTCCGTGTTGTTGAGGTCTGGATTGTTGGATCGCACTAAGGCTCGGGGACTTCAGGCCGCCATCGGGTTCCCCGTTCCGCTGCGAAGGAGGTGCACGCTCGTCGCAGCCTGTGCAAGCTTCCGGCTCAAGCGGTCGGGATGGCTGACGACGTGCACACGGACCCGGTCGGCGAGGGCGGCGAAGATGCCATCTCCCGACGCCACCACCGCGTCGGTGTAACCACGCCGGATGAAGAAGTCCGCTCGGGCCAGCAGCGCGAGATCGGAAGCATCAGGGCCGGGAGGCACCACCTCGAGGGCCCAACCGCGGCACGCGAGGAGCGGCACGTATGGGGCCAGGAGAGACCCCGCGAGCGCAGCACACGTGGGGAGGCCCGAGAAATAGCCTTCGAGCTCGTCGAAGACCGCCGCGGCCGCAGCGGCCGGCAGACGCCGCCCCGCGAAGACGGTGCAGTTCTCCGCGTCCGCGAGCCCGAAGCCGAGAGCACGGCCGGCGCGAACCCCATCGATAGAGGAAGAGAGGATCATGTGGCGAATATTGGCACGGCGACCATCGAACTCGCAAGAGGATCTTGTATCCTTTTCTCGTGAGCGACGGCGAAAACAAACCAGAGGGGCCCTGGCAGGTTGCAGCCGGGACGACCGGCAACGCGCGGTTCGGGACTCTGGTGAGGAACCTGCGAGAGCGCAGTGGCCTCAGTCCGCAACAACTCGCCGATCAGGCGGGCGTGCACGTGTCGTTCGTCCGCGGGATCGAGCGCGGGGCCCAAGCGCCGTCGCTGGCTAGAGCTCGGCCGCTCCTTGCGTGCATGAAGGAGCAGGAGCGGATCCGTTGGCTAGAGAACGGTCCTTATGACCTTGTACTTCGAGACCCGAAAATCGGTCGCGACGTTGCCTTCGAGTTCAAGGCGAAGGTGCGAGGTCAGAACCGGCGCCCAGACTCTGGTCCGGTGGCCGTGCTCAACGCTATGTCTGAGGTGTTGTTGCCTGCGATGCAGCAGCTCCGCGATGAGCTGGGGATCGGTCCCCCTGTCGCAGAGGCGGGCGCTGGGCAGGCCAGCTCCGACGCGCTGCTTGGAACCGAGCAACCGCCATCTTCCCCGGGTGTCGGTGACGCGTCGTTCGGTCGCGTGGTTCGGCTTCTTGCGGCCGCTGACGGTGCGACCCTGAGTCGCGTTGAGCGACTGTTGCGAGAGGGATCTCGGGGCCCGGACCTAAGTTCCTAAACGTGCGCGCCGCTCGTCGTTATGCAGCGAGACTGACTTCGAGGAGCGCCTGGAGCGGGTGCATGCGACTGCGGTACGCCTTCGGCAGCAGATCGGCGCGCTGGACTAACCTGCGCAGGACCCACCGGATCCGGTCGAGCGCCTAGAGTGCTGCGAGGGCAGACACGCTCAGTGGCGATGTGCTCGGCGAGCCGCTCTCGATGGGCTGCGACGGACAGCCTCCGGCTCTGCGTCCTGCTAGCGATGAACACGCGCGATCCCCAAGCGGTGAAGGCGCTCGCCGCGAGGGTGAAGCCGACCAGCATCATCAGCAGGGCGAGGCTGGCCAGAACTGTCGTGAGCGCATTCCTTGCCGACGCGGTCTGGGACAGCATCGTGCCGGCGTAACCGACGATGAGACCGGCTCCTCCGAAGCCGAGCACGATCGCGTGCTGGCGTGGCGTGAATGGTTCCTGGCCCAGTCGGCGCGCGGCGTAGATCGCGGCGCGGTCCCGCACTGCCTGTTCCATCACGTCCTTCTCGTCGCCTGCGGGCAGGAGGGCGACGACCGCCAGTTCCTGGCGCATCACGCGGCGCTCCAATGCTCCGCGTCCACCTGTTGTGTAGACGGCGGTGGCGATCGCTGCAACGGTCGGGATGCCCACGGACGCCCATGCGCTATCCATGATTGCCACCTCCTGTGGTCGGGGTGTTCAGTGCTTCCTTAGCACTGCCGCCTTGACGCGAGACCACCATCCGGTGCGGGCCGGGACGGTGTGGACTGAGGTTCCAACCTGGTGATCACGGGCGATGGCCGCGCGGGTCTCCTCTTCGCCGATGGACGGCAGCCACTGGATCTTGTTGGCGTTGACCAGGTAGTGCGACCGGCATTGGGCCTGACCGTTGCCGATGGACGGTCGCAGAGTGACGGCGCCGTTGAAGCTGAGGGTCCACCCGCCGCGCGAGAGAGGGGTGACCGTCTTCGTGGCGCAGCCGCATGCGCAGAGATGGACCGCGGTCGCGTACTCCATCGAGATGTAGAGGTGGCCGTCCTCGAGGTCACGGGGCACGTACGTCACGAACGTCGGCTCGAGCCTGTGCACCTTCATGCGACGCCGTTGCTGGACTCGTCCGGCGCCTCGGCACGCTGGTGCTTGTTGAGGATCTCGTTGGTGTCGATCCGATACGAGCTGTGCAGCTCACACTCACTGTCGGCGTAGAAGCCCAGCCACTTCTTGAAGCGGACGACGGCCATGACGGCGGCGAACATGTTGAGCTCGGCCACCTGGAGGTTCGTGTCGTACTCAGCAGCGTCACCAGCCACCACGGAGATGAGGCCACCGGCGAGGACGTGCTCGCTGGCATTCGGCAGACCGGTGGTGACTCGGACTTGGCCGGCGATGCCGGTGGGGTCGTCGCTGACGCCGACGCCGGTGTCGACGAATGCGATGCCATTGTCGACAAGCGTCCTGATGATGACCTGCTTGTCCGGGCCAGAGTCCATGGCCAGGAAGACGAAGTCGGCATCAAGCAGCTCCGCGACGTTCGTGTCGGTGACGTTGACCGGGTGCGGGTGGATCTGGCGACGCATGGCGGAGTAGGACATGGCGTAGTAGTCGACCTTCTTCATCCGCGCGTTGAGCGCCTCCAAGGTCGCGGCACCCGGCGCACGGAAGGCGTTGTGAGTGCTGAAGACGTCGCCGTCGTACAGATGGATGTTGCGGATCGGTGTCTTGGCAACGAGGTCGAGGATGTAGGCGCCCGTGCCGCCGAGCCCGACGATCACGATCTTTGCAAGCTCGAGCCGCTCGCTGCGCGCGGTGATGCCGGCCCGGCTGGAGAAGGTGTCGAGGTAGACGAAGACACCGTCGTCCTCGTCCGTCGAGAACGGCTTCCCTTGCAATGGTGTGGCGTCGGGGTCGATTGCTTGCGCCGGCCCGATCAGGATCGCCGTGTAGGTGGTGACCTTCTCGTAGAAGTCGACGTACCCGTCGGGCCGCGGCTTCTGGGAGAACCCGACCGACGGGGTCAACTCAGGTCCCGCGGTCCAGCCGTAGGTCAGCCCTGTGTTGGCGAACCCAGGTGAGATCTCGCCGCCGTCCTTGGCGCACGGGGCCGAGCCGACAAACGCCATCACGTGGTTGCTCGGCTTCACGGTCTGCTCGCCGGCGAGATCCAGTGGGCAGAGGAAGGAACCCCACTGAACCGTCTGAGTCGCGTCGAGGTAGGGGATGTCGTCGATGACGAGATACCCGTTGACGATGCGGACCGTGTAGCCGTCGTCGACGAGGCGCTGGAGGTCGGCGCTGTTACGAACGAGTCGTGAGCCGGACATCGAAACTCGTCCCCTTCTTCTTGACCTTGACCGACTCGCCGGCCACGAGGGTGCCGCTGCCGCCGTGCGCGGCGATCGCGTTTTTGTACGCGACTGTGAAGATCGCTGCCGGGTCGTGGCCCGGGAACGCGAGAGCGCCCAGGGCCTCGTAGGTGACGACCTGGTCGTCGAGGTCGTACGGGGTGCCATTGATGACGACCTCGTAGGCCTTGTCGTGCTTGTCGTTCCCGTTGATGTCAGGCATGTCGACTCCTTGGTTCTCGATTTGATGGCCGGCGGCCGGCCACGTAGGTTGATAGTAGCATCATTGTCATCACCCTAGGGATGAAGACCTAAAGACGACTCGGCGTGTCGGGGCCTGTCGGACCAAAGTGGGACCATGGACCGCCTAGGATCCGACGCGTGCGGGTCTTCATCTCATGGGTGATGGAATGAGGTCACGTTGCGCGTCGAGTACCACGACGAAGTGCTACGCCGGCTCGCTGAGGAGCAGGCGTACGCACCCAAGGGGTGGGATCCAGGCGTCATCAAGTCGTATCGGAAAAAGGTCCAGCTCATCTCCGCGGCAGTGGATGAACGCGACCTGTACAACATGCGGGGTCTCCGGATGGAGAAGCTTAAGGGCGACCGTCTGGGCCAGACATCGATGCGTCTCAACGATCAGTTCCGTCTGATCTTGACCTTCAAGACCGAGGGCGACCGAGTGGCGGTCCTCCTCGAAGTGGTCGACTACCACAGATAGCAATAGAGAGATCGAGATGAACGCTGTACTAGCCGAGGCGTTCCCCGTGGGGGAGTTCCTCGCTGACGAGCTCGAGGCTCGTGGTTGGACTCAGGCCGAGTTCGCCACCATCCTCGACCGCCCGGCGCAGTTCGTCTCCGAGATCATCTCCGGCAAGAAGGAGATCACTCGCGAGTCCGCTGCGCAGATAGGCGCTGCCCTCGGGACCAGCGCCGAGATGTGGCTCAGCCTCCAGGACAAGTACTTCCTCTGGAAGCAGAACCAGGACACCAAGGCCCAGAGCGACCTGGACGACGTCCGTCGCCGAGCCCGCCTCAATGAGAAGGGTCCCATCGCCGTTCTCAAGAAGGCCGGCGTCCTCACCGGAAAGACCCTCGATGAACTCGAGAGCGAGGTGCTTCGGTTCTTCGAACTGAAGTCGCTTGACGAGGAGCCTCGTCTGGCGGCCGCTGCGAAACGGTCCAACCACGGCGAGTCGCTGTCGTCGCTTCAGACGTCGTGGCTCTACATGGTCCGCCACGCGGCACGAGAAACGCCCCTGAGCGGGACGTACTCGCTCAAGGCGCTCGAAGCGATCGGGGCCGCACTTCCGCGTGTCGCGAAGACACCCGAGGACTTCGCTGCTCTCCCTGAGATGCTCGCTGGAGTCGGCGTGCGGCTTGTATACGTGCCCGGGCTCCCCGGAGCGAAGATCGACGGCTGCGCGATGATCGTGGACAAGACTCGTGTCATCGGTTTGTCCGGACGGGGAAAGCGCCTGGACAAGGTCCTCTTCGCGCTCATTCACGAGATTGCGCACCACACGCACGGCCACGTGAAGGACGACTCGCCCATCGTCGAGACGATCGAGGTCGACGACGACCCCGATGACCAATCCAACGAAGCAACGCAAGAGCGTGAAGCCAACGAGACGGCCGCGCGGTGGGTGCTGCCCAAAGGTCTCCCGCGGCCACTTCCAGAACGTCTTAGCGGGCCTTGGGTCCTCGAGACCGCGGTAGCGGAAGGCATTGCTCCAATCACGCTGGTGGGCCACCTGCAGCATCTCAAGAAGCTCGATTGGCGCACGACTCTCGCGAAAGGCGCCCCGAACGTCGACAAAGTGCTTGAGAGTTGGTCCACGTAATTCCCTAGCGCTGACGCTCCTGGAGGTGCGGCATCGGAACGCTTATCAGTCCTGGCGGAGCTCGTCGCAATGGAGCGAACGCTTACGGTGGCGAGTCCCATCTATGGACAGCTGGCTCGACGTCGTGCTGTCGCGTTTGGGATATCTGCTGGAACGGGGGCCAACGTGAGCGGACCTTCGACGGGGAAGGGCCGGTGCGCGTCGCTGTGGACCTGGGAGAAGAGGGTGCGGAAGGGGGCAGCCACGCAGCTGGATTCGACCCGGACATCCTCGTGTTGACGCATTCTGACAGCGACCACGTCGGCGGATTCGAGGACTTTATTACAGCCCGACGCTCGAGACTGCGGGAGATTTGGGTTCCGTATGAATGGGGCCTGCTCGTGCAGGCACTTGCTGGCCTCGTCGGTGTGCTGCGAACTGGAACCGATGCGGAAACGGGCCCAGAGGACCTTCGAGACCTTGGTGCGTCAGTGATCCGCGAGCGCAAGTACCCGCCGGCAGTCGTCCTTGATTGGCCATGGCGAGAGGACGTCGATGCCCTTGCGGCCGATGTAGAGATGCAGATGCATGTCCTGGGTCTTGGACCGGCGTTCGAATCCGAACGACCCGACGATGACTGGGTGCAGAGCGCGATCCGCCAGGCGATCAACAAGGAGCGAGTTGACAATCCCGCGTGGCCCCCGCTCCCGCAGCCAGAGGAGGTTGCGGAAGTAGTTGCGGATCTAACGGCCAAGTCTCAGCAGCTGCTTTCGATCGTTGAGTCGACTCTCAAGGCCGGAATTCGGGTGCGGTTCTTCTCAACCGATGCGGTTGGGACGACACCGCCGTGGACGTCGGCAGGCCGTCCCGGGATGCTCACCCTCGTCAACGCGGTTGAGGTCTTCTTCGTTCGTTCGAAGCAGACTGACCCAGGGGCCAACCTCTACTTGGCAATGCGGCTCACGGCTCAGAACCGCCGGGCGTTGGCGCCGTTTCTTTGGGATGCCGGATGCGTCGACGTTCTTGATCGGATCCTTCAACTGGACACTGACTACTGGGACGAGCGCGATTTGCGCGCAGCGATCAAGCCGTGGGGCGTTCTCATCTGGAGCGACGGAGCGGGGGACTCTGCGCGGGTGACCGGAGGAGCCGGCATCCACTCGGACTTTGTGCCCTGGGAACACGTCGCTCTGATGACTGCTCCCCATCATGCGTCTGCGACGGAAGACCACAGGCGAATCTGGGAGGCACGGGAAGCCTTCTGTAAGCTCGCCGGTCGCCATATCCCAGTCCTATCGGCTGGTGGGAACATGCCACGGACGGCGGCCGCGTTCACAGACGCTGTACCGTCGGAGCTGCGCGCGTGCACACGTTGCCGTCACCTTAAGGAACGGCCGAGCAAGACCGTGGTGGCCGTCGTTGACGGGCCCGGAACTCACCTGACGCCTACCTGTCAGGCATAGGGCGCTGGCTCGGATCGACGCAGGTCGTCATCCGCGCTGCGCTCCTTCCGCAACTTTGCGTTGGTAGGTAGCAACCGCCGGTTTCGGCAAACTTGTACGCGTGCGGATCGTCAGTCGCTCCTTCCGCAACTTTGCGTTGGTAGGTAGCAACCGCCGGTTTCGGCAAACTTGTACGCGTGCGGATCGTCAGTCTTCGCTGCATCTCGACACTCGCTGTCAAGGTCAAGATCTACAGGGATGGTGGACTTAAGTGCGGTCAGTGTGGCTGTCGTAGAGGTAGGAGGTCACCAGTGCCGAGCGCGATGAGCGGGGTACTCGTCGTGATCGCGTCACCCGGCGATGCGGTGGAAGAACGGGCTGTCGTTCGCGACGAGATCAACGACTGGAACGTTCGCCGTGGCCGCCGGGAACGTGTGGCGCTGCTGCCGTGGCTCTGGGAACGCCACTCGGTTCCTAAGATCGGCGGGCGGCCGCAGGCCCTGATCAACGCTCAGGCCGTGGATCAAGCTGACGTGGTAGTCGCCTTCTTTGACAGTCGGCTTGGAACGGAGACCGGCGTCGATGTTTCCGGCACAGCGGAGGAGATCAACCGCGCGGTGAGTCTGGGCAAGCCAGTCCATGTGTACTTCTCGGAGGAAGAGCTTCCACGCGATGTCGACGCGGCCCAGCTGACCGCCCTGCGCGAGTTTCAGGAGGAGCTGGGACGCCGGGGCCTCCTGGGGAACTACTCCGACCCCGTCGACCTGGCTGGCCAGGTGGTGCGCGCCCTGGAGGCAGACCTCGAGGCTGAGGGGTGGGCTTCGCAAGCCGTCCTGCAGCCGCCGGCCCAGGCCGATGTCGCGGACCTTCGATGGAAGCACATCCATGAGGAAATCCCGTACACCGACAGCAAGGGGCGACCGAAGCGGAGGGCCACGAAGAACCAGTTGGAAGTTGAGAACGCTGGCAGCCTGGCTGCGGATGACCTGGTGTTTGAGCTTCAACCGGTTGGCGACACGATGTACCACTTCGATGGCCCGAACGAACCGGTCACGGTGCATCCAGGTTCTACGTTGACCTGGAGGCTGATTCCGATCCGGACGATGCAGGCCAGCGGTGACACGGTGCAGATCACGGCAAGGTGGAATGAGGCTGGCGAGTCGAAAGAGCACACACGGACGATCACGTTGCAGTAATTGGCAACGTCGACCATGCGTCCACTCCGCGATGCGGCAGCGGAACGTCAGCGCGGCCTCGCGTGGTCGCCCGAACTCGGAATTGCCCTCCGAAGGGGGCCTCCGCCGTGCCCCGCGCCGATAGAGTCGGAGACCCGGCCGATGGCACGACGAAGGATGTTGCGTGGCGCTCAAGAAGTCCGACCTCTACAACTCTTTGTGGAGCAGCGCTGACGAGCTCCGCGGCTCGATGGACGCGAGCCAGTACAAGGACTACGTCCTCACCCTGCTCTTCGTGAAGTACGTGTCGGACAAGGCCAAGGCCGAGCGCGACCCAATGACTCTGGTTCCGGACGACGCATCGTTCGACCACCTAGTCACTCTCAAGGGCAAGCCGGACGTCGGCGAGAAGGTCAACATCGCGATCCGCAAGCTCGCCGAGGCGAACGACCTCCAAGGTGTCATCAACAACGCCGACTTTGATGACCCGGCGAAACTTGGCTCGGGCAGAGAGCTCCAGGACAAGGTCTCGAACCTGATCGGCATCTTCCAGGACATGGACTTCACCGGCTCCAAGGCCGAGGGAGATGACCTTCTGGGTGACGCCTACGAGTACCTGATGCGACACTTTGCCACCCAGTCCGGCAAGAGCAAGGGCCAGTTCTACACGCCCGCCGAGGTGTCGCGGGTCTTGGCACAACTGCTCCAGATCCCGGCGGGTACGCCGAAGTCGGCGACGGTGTACGACCCGACCTGCGGCTCGGGCTCGTTGCTGATCAAGGTGGCCGACGCCGCGCCGAACGGGTTGAGCATCTACGGCCAGGAGAATGACAACGCAACCTGGGCCCTCGCCCGGATGAACATGATCCTGCACGGGTACGAGACTCACGACATCCGTCAGGGCAACACTCTCGCGGACCCGAAGTTCCGCGATGGCCAGAAGCTCGACACCTTCGACTACCTCGTCGCCAATCCACCGTTCTCGGTCAAGACCTGGACGAACGGTTTCGACCACACCTTCGGCCGCTTCGACGGGTTCGGCACGCCGCCGGAGAAGAACGGCGACTACGCGTTCCTGCTGCACATGGTGAAATCGCTGAGGTCGACGGGCAAGGGCGTCGTGGTCCTGCCGCATGGTGTGCTCTTCCGCGGTAACGCGGAGGCGACCATCCGCACCGAACTGATCAAGCGCGGGCTGATCAAGGCGATCATCGGGCTGCCCGCCAACCTCTTCTACGGCACCGGCATCCCCGCCTGCCTCATCGTGCTCGACAAGGAGAACGCCCAGGCCCGCACCGGCATCTTCATGATCGACGCGTCCAAGGGCTTCGAGAAGGACGGCCCCAAGAACCGGCTGCGCCCGCGCGACATGCACAAGATCGTCGATGCCTTCGTCAACCAGAAGGACATCGCCCGCTACTCGCGGATGGTGCCGCTGAGCGAGATCAGCGACCCGAGGAACGACTACAACCTCAACATCCCGCGCTACATCGACAGCTCCGAGCCCGAGGACATCCAGGACCTGCGCGCCCACCTGCAAGGCGGGATCCCAAACCGAGACCTCGATGCATTGCAGCCCTACTGGGATGCCTTCCCGAATCTGCGAGCGGACCTGTTCAAGCCGCTGCGCGAGGGCTACTCCGAGCTGGTGGTAGGCAAGGCCGACATCCAGCAGGCGATCATGAGCTCGAAGGAGTACGTCGCCTTCGCCCAGGACAATGCCGACACGGTCGCCGAGTGGTGGCGTGACCATCGCAAGAGGCTGGCGGACATCACCAGCACGACCCGCCCCGTCGACCTGATCGACGAGATCTCCGAGGCACTGCTGGAGGCGTTCCGATCGCGCCCGTTGATCGACGAGTACGGCGTCTACGAGCAGCTGATGAGCTATTGGAACGCCACCATGCACGACGACGTCACCATGATCGTGGGCGAAGGCTGGGAGGCTGCCGCGAAGCCGCGGCCGGCTCGAAGCTGGAAGGACAAGAAGAACAAGATCAAGTATGAGGACGCCCACCTGGTCTTCGGCACCGGCGCGAAGGCAAAGCGCTGGGTCATGGACCTGATCCCTCCGGAGTACGTGATCGCCCGGTTCTTCCCCGAGGAGAAGGCCCGCCTCGACGAGCTGATCGCTGGCCAGGAGGCCGCGAGTCAGGCGGTCGAGGAGTACGTCGAGGAGCACGCCGTCGAGGACGGCCTGCTCGCCGACGCCGTCGTCAACGACAAGGTCTCCAAGACCACCGCGGCCGCTCGACTCAAGGACGCCAAGCGCAAGGGCGCCGACGCGGAGGAGATCAAGGCGCTGCAGCACGTCATCAAACTCTTCGCGGCCGAGACCAAGGCCAAGAGCGCGGTCAAGGATGCGACCCTGAAGCTCCATGAGAAGGCGTTTGCTCAGTACAGCGAGCTGAGCGTCGACGAAATCCAGACCCTCGTTACCGACGACAAGTGGCGTGCCGCGATCGATGCGCGAGTCGCTGCTGAGGTCACGGGTCTCGGCCAGGCATTGATCGCTCGGCTTCGGGTGCTGGCTTGTAGGTACGAGTCGACAGTGAGCGAACTCGAAGCCGATATCGACGGGCTGAACGCCAAGCTTTTTAGGCACCTTGCTGCCATGGGAGTCGAGGAATGACGGCAGCGTGGGATGAGTCGATGATCGGCATCGAGTTCGAGGTTCAGCTCGGCAAGCGAGTTGATGCAGCCGTTGCACGTGGCGTGCCGAAGACCTGCATCAACAACCGCGGCGTGCGCTGGGGTCGCATCGACGTGGCTGAGGCGGCCACAGAACTCTTGTCGAAGGCGGACCTTCGTGACCTGCGTTTGCGTTACGGTGACGTGCTCGTATGCGAGGGAGGAGAGATCGGCCGGTCGAGCGTATGGCGTGACGAACTACCCGAGGCCTACTACCTCAACACACTTCACCGGCTACGGACCAAGGGCCGGTATCAACCGGACCTGATTGCGGCGTTCTTCGAGCGATGGGCCGCCACTGGTGAACTACAGGCGTTGGTGGGTAAATCCAGCCTCGCCCATCTCACGAAGGAGAACCTTCTCCGTGTCCCGTTGCCGATGCCCAGTCCCGAGGAGCAGAAGCGGATCGCTGAGGCTCTGAGGGCAGCGGATGAGTTGGTCCAGTCGCTTGAGCGGCTGATCGCGAAGAAGCGCGACCTCAAGCAGGGCATGATGCAGGAGCTCCTGACGGGTCGCACCCGCCTCCCCGGCTTCGAAGCGGACTGGCGAGACGTGCTGCTTGGCGACCACGTCACGTACCTCAAGACTGTCCCGCTTCCCCGAGAGCAGCTCGACCAGGTGTCGCCGCTCCGCTATCTCCATTACGGCGACATTCACACGAGGACGAGCGTTCGATTGGATGCAGCGGCTGAGCCGATGCCGAGGGCGGCTGGGCGGCTCGCTGTGAACGCCGGCCGCTTGGCCGCAGGTGATGTCGTCTTCGCTGATGCATCCGAGGATCCCGCCGGTGTCGGGAAGTCGGTGGAGGTCGCCAACGTGCCGCCGGAGGGGGTGGTACCTGGCCTGCACACCATCGCGGCCCGCTTCGACAAGCAGGTGCTCGCCGATGGGTTCAAGGCCTATCTGCAGTTCATCCCCGCGTTCCGCCAATCTCTACTCCGTCTGGCCGCAGGCACGAAGGTACTTGCGACGACACGGGCGTACGTCTCCAGCATCCGGTTGCGACTCCCGGACCCTGCTGAGCAGAGGGCGATCGCGGGGGTCCTTTTCGACATCGCTGGCGAGATCGCCGCACTTGAGCGTCGGCTTGAGTCCGCGCGAGCGGTGAAGATGGGCATGATGCAGGAGTTATTGACTGGTCGAACGCGTCTACCGGTGGAGGCTTCGGCGTGAGTGTGGGGGACAAGGAACGGGTGACGCAGAACCGTGTCGTAAAGCACTTCCGCGAGGGGCTCGGCTACGCGTACGGCGGGAGCCTGGATGACCAGGACAACCGCAACGTCGACGAGGGCGAGCTACGTCGCAACCTGCGCGAGCGCGGGGTCGGTGAAGAGCTGGTCAATCGAGCCGTCCAGCAACTGCTCACGGCCGCCTCGCTTGGCGCAGGGCAGTCGCTCTATGACGCCAACCGTCGCGTCTATGAGCTGCTGCGTTACGGGGTAAAGGTCAAGCGCGACGTAGGCGAAACCACGGAGACGGTCTGGCTGATCGACTGGGACCGTCCCGATGCAAACGACTTCGTCGTGGCCGAAGAGGTCACGATCAGGGGGCAGCACACGAAGCGTCCGGACGTGGTCCTCTACGTCAACGGGATCGCGCTCGCGGTGATCGAGCTGAAGCGTTCGTACATCGATCTCGCCCAGGGGATCCGGCAGAACATCGGCAATCAGCGCCACGACTTCGTGCGGCCGTTCTTCACCACGGTGCAGTTGCTCTTCGCCGGCAACGACGGCCAGGGCCTGAGGTACGGGGTGATCGAGACCCCGGAGAAGTACTGGCTGGAGTGGAAGGAGCCCGCCGACAGCCCTGTCGGCGCCGGCATTGAGCATCGGCTGGACCGCGCCCTGTCCCAGATGGCGTCCCAGGAGCGGCTCCTGGAGCTGATCCACGACTTCATCGTTTTCGATGCCGGTGTCAAGAAGACTTCCCGTCACAACCAGTACTTCGGGGTGAAAGCGGCCCAGGCGCGCGTGGTGAAGCGCGAGGGCGGCATCATCTGGCACACCCAAGGCTCGGGCAAGAGCCTAACGATGGTGTGGCTGGCGCAGTGGATCCGCGAGACCCAGACCGATGCCCGGGTGCTGGTGATCACCGACCGCACCGAGCTCGACGAGCAGATCGAAGATGGCTTCTCGGGCGTCGGGGAGAAGATCGTGCGAACCCAATCGGGTGCGGACATGCTGGGGAAGCTCAACCGGTCCACGCCGTCCCTGATGTGCTCGCTGGTCCACAAGTTTCGTGGCAGCGATGACGAGGCGCGCGATCAGGATGCCGAAGAGTTCGTCAAGGAGCTGAGGGCACGGGTCCCGGACGGGTTCAGCGCGAAGGGCAACCTCTTTGTCTTCGTCGACGAGGCCCACCGCACCCAGAGCGGCAAGATGCACCGCGTCATGAAGGAGCTGCTTCCGGGCGCGATGTTCATCGGCTTCACCGGCACACCGCTGCTCAAGACCGACAAGAAGACCAGCATCGAGACCTTCGGCTCCTTCATCCACACCTACAAGTTCGACGAGGCCGTCCGCGACGGCGTCGTACTCGACCTGAAGTACGAAGCGCGCAACGTCGACCAGGAGCTTCAAGGCGCCGCGGCCGTCGACAAGTGGTTCGACGCCAAGACGCGCAACCTCACCGACCTGTCGAAGGCGCGGCTGAAGAAGAAGTGGGGCACCATGCAGAAGGTCTTCTCCTCTGCGCCCCGCTCGGCCCAGATCGTCCAGGACATCCTCATGGACATGGAGCTGCAGCCCAGGCTGGTCAGCGGTCGAGGAAACGCCATTCTGGTGAGCGAAACCGTCTACCAGGCCTGCACGTTCTACGAGGCGTTCACCAAGCGCGGGTTCAAGGGCAAGGTCGCGATCGTCACCAGCTACAAGCCGAACCCGACGGCGATCTCCATGGAGGACGCCGGCGAGGGCGACACCGAGGAACTCCGCAAGTACGAAAGCTACCGGCAGATGCTGGCCGACCACTTCGGCGAGGACCCCGACAAGGCCATCACCCGGGTCGAGGAGTTCGAGACCGACGTCACGAAGCGGTTCATCAAGGAACCGGGCCAGATGAGGCTCCTGATCGTGGTCGACAAGCTTCTCACCGGCTTCGACGCTCCGAGCGCGACGTACCTCTACATCGACAAGAGCATGCGCGACCACGGCCTGTTCCAAGCGATCTGCCGTGTGAACCGGCTCGACGGCGACGACAAGACCTACGGATACATCGTCGACTACCGGGACCTGTTCAAGTCACTCGACAAGACCGTCACCGACTACACCTCCGAAGCCTTCGGTGAGTACGACAGTGACGACGTCGACGGTCTGATCAGCGACCGCAGCGAGCAGGAGCGCAAGGACCTCGACGACGCACTGGAGGCGGTCCGTGCGTTGTGCGAACCCGTGGCGCCGCCCAAGGAGACCGAGCAATACCTGCACTACTTCGTGGCCTCCACGCCCGGCGACACCGACCAGATCAAGGACAACGAACCCAAGCGCGTCCTGCTGTACAAAACCGTCGCCAGTCTCGTACGCACATTCGGTGCAGTGGCTAGCGATCCCGAAGGGTCCGGCTACCCCGCGACCGAAATCGCCGCGATCAAGACCGAGGTCGCCCACTACGTCGCCGCCAAGAGCGAGGTCGAGGTCGGTGCCGGCGAGAACATCGACATGAAGCAGTACGAAGCCGGGATGCGGCAGCTGCTCGACACCTACATCCACGCCAAACCCGTCGAACAGGTCGCCGACCTGGACAAGCCACTGGTCCAGCTCATCGTCGAACGCGGCGCAGATGCGATCGACGCGCTGCCACCGGGAATCAATGGCAACCCGGAGGCCGCCGCGGAGACGATCATCAACAACGTCCGCAAGACCATCGTGGACGAGCACGCCATGAACCCCCGCTACTACGACCACATGTCCGAACTCCTCGATGCACTCATCGAGAAGCAGAAGGAAGACGCCGCCGACTATGCCGACTATCTCCAGCAGCTCATCGACCTGACCAAGAAAGTCGGAACCGGCCAGTCGGACGAGTCCTACCCCGCGTGGGCCTCGACCCCGGCCCGGCGAGCACTGGTCGACTTCGCGTGGCCGCGGGGGGTGGAGATCGATGTCGAGCACCTCCACCAGGTCGTGCAGAACGTCAAGGAGCACGGTTGGTCGACCTCGCCGATCAAGCGGCGTGCCCTGGCGCGCGCCCTTCGCCCCGAGCTCCCAGTTGAGTTCGAATCTGCGAAGTTGGAAGAGCTCATCGACCTGCTTGGACAGCACCATGAGTACAGCTAACGCGTACCTCACGGTCGGCGACCTGGGCGTCGACGTCGTCTACAAGGACATCAAGAACCTCCACATCTCGGTCTATCCACCCGTCGGCCGAGTCCGAGTCGCCGCGCCGACGCGGACCGACGAGGACACCATCCGGCTCGCGATTGTGCAGCGCATGCCGTGGATCAAGCGCCAGCGCGAGCAACTCCAGAACGCGGACCGACAAACTGAGCGGCGGATGGTGTCGGGGGAGACCCACTATGTCTGGGGGCAGCGCTACCTCCTGGACGCCTCACGCACGAGCGGCAACCACCGCGTCGAGGCCAAGGGCTCGACGCTTTGGGTGACGGTGCCGGCGGGCGCTGATGCCGAGTCACGACGAGCGACCCTGGACAGGTGGTACCGCCGCGAGCTGAAGGCCGCCGTTCCTGCCCTACTGGAGAAGTGGCAGCCGATCATCGGCGTCACGGCTGACAAGATCGTCGTCAGACGGATGAAGACCAAGTGGGGCACCTGCATCACCCACGCGCGCACGATCTGGCTCAACCCCGAGCTCGCGAAGAAGAATCCCCGCTGCCTGGAGTACATCGTGGTGCACGAGCTCACGCATCTGCTGGAGCGCGGACACGGCGAACGCTTCGTGGCGCTGATGGATCAGTTCCTGCCGGACTGGCGAGCCCGCAGGGACGAACTGAACGACGCGCCGCTCGCGGACGAGGAATGGTCGTTGACGGCGCAGGCGCAGTGGGCTGCCGGAGTCACGGCTGGAATGACGCAGGGTAGGAGCTGAGGAGCCAGCGCTTGTGGGCCAACTCGGCATCGACGTCGCGGCGCTGACGGTAGTTGAGCTCGGCCGAGGAGCGTTTCCGTTCCAGCGACTGCAGGTCCGCTCGCAGTCGAGAGGCTGCGTGGCGGGCCCTCTGACGACAACTCGGCGAGCAGAACGTCTGCGGACGGCCAGGCCGGTTGGACCAGGCCACCCGATTTACGCAGTCAGGGTTATCGCACGTCCGCGACGCCGCGGAGGACGACGCACGCACATTTCCTGGTGCCGTCACCGGGCCGCCCCTCCTTCTGATGCTCTGCCTTCTTTGCTTGGGGTCCGCGTGCGCTCTACGCCGCGGCCCTTGGCAACACCGCTTATTGTGCACCTCGAGCGCACAATAACCAAGAACGGCGCTGACCGCCGTTCATGAAGGGCGCTAAGTGTCCGTCATAGAAAGGCGGGCTCGATGCTCAGCGCGTTACGGAAATTGTGCACCTTCTCCTTGCCGGTGGGGACCGTGCCGCCTAGGCTCACCGGAAGTTGGTCAGGAGGCCGCGCGCCGAGCTGGAAAAAGTCGAGGCGCCCCCGGTGCAACGGGGACGCCTCTTGGTCGACACCTACGGAACTCTAGAAAGCGAGGGGACGACCTGTGCCCAAGTCTAGGGGCGAAGCCTGCCTCGAGTTAGGCCCGGACCCGTCCACGGTGACGTGGACCTTCCAGAGCGAAGGTCGCCGGACCAAATGGGGTTGGGCAGAGGGCCCTCCGGAGATCAAGACCCTTGAGCCAGTCCGCAGGCCACAGTCAGGCAGTAGGTCGAAGCACGTGCCGGTGCGCGCCTTCAGCACGACCGTCGGTGACCACATAGAGCTTGAGTCCGGCCTTGAGCACGATCTCGTTCGCGTCCTGGACCGCGACCCCGGGGTCGTCTGGATCGTTGCTCAGCCGGTGAAGCTCTCCTGGAGGCATTCTGGCCGCCGAGCCGAGAAGCATCACACTCCCGACCTCTTGTCGGTCGACGAGACCGACCGAGTCACTGTCTGGGACGTTAAGCGACCCGATGCGACCGAGTCGGAAGAGTTCGTACTCCACCGGGTTGTCTCAGAGGCGGCATGTCGTGATCGTGGTTGGCGCTACGAGGTGTTCACCGGGCTCTCGCGGATTCATCGTCACAACCTGATGTGGCTGCATGCCTATCGCCGCCGACCGCACTGGGCCGCCGCCTATGAGGACGGGATCGTCGCCGACGTGGTGCGCGGCGCCTCGTTGGGCGAGCTCGTGCGCGACAGCGATCCGCAACGAGTGTCGGCGACGTGGCACTTGATCTGGAGTGGCCGACTCGTCGTCGACCTGACATCCGGTTTGAAGGCGAACACGGAGGTCACCGCTCGTGGGTGACTCGAGGACCAGCCTGGAAGTCGGCGCCCGGTTGTTGAGCGACGAGGACGGCTACCTGGTGGTGGTCGAACTCGGTCGCCACGCCGTCACGGTCGAGAACAGCACTGGCGTCCGACGCGAGATCCCGTATGGCGAGGTCACCGGCTGCCGAATCGTCGATGGTCGAGTCGAAGCAGCCCTGGAAGCACTTGAGCCGTGGTGGTGGGGGCTTCCCGAGGGGGTCAGACAGATCGCGCTCTTTCGCCTTGAAGTCGTGCTGGAGGTGCTGACGGGATACCGCTGGGGCCATCCACGCCTCGCCCAACCGGGTGAGCCGTACCTGCCATTCGGCGACACCGAAACCAGCATCTTCCAACGCTGCGAGCGCATGGCACGCCAGCTCGCCTACGAACAGCAGCGCGACCGAGTGATGATCCGTCGAATCCAAGATGGTGAACTCACGTCGGACGGCGTCTCCGTCAGCACCGTCCGGGGCTGGGTTCGGGCGTGGCAGAAGCACGGTCTCCGGGGGTTGGTCGACAAGCGCTCCACCCGCGGGAGCCAGGGGTTCGACGCGCTCGATGAGCGTGTTCGCAGGATCGCCGACGACCTGTTCGCGCGGTTCAACGGGGACGAATCCAAGGTCAACCTGGAGACCATCAAGGCAGAGATTCTGCTTCGGATGAAGGAAGACGGCATCGCCGATGTCCAGGTTCCGGAGCGACTGTTCCAGGAGTACCTCTCGGAGCGCCACCGCGCGCTCGGCGGCACGACCCGCGCGCACCGGTCGCGGCATCTACGACGCGCCGCGTCGGCGCACACCAGCTTCGCCGCGATGTATCCGGGTCACCTCGCAGTCGATGTGACTCGTGCTGACGTTCGTGTCTGGGACGAGATCCACGAGTGTCCCCGCAACGTCGAGATCATCACGGTGATCAGCGTCGCTACACGAGTGATCGTGGCTCTCCGGGTCGTCCCGCAGTCGGCCAATGGGCTCGAAGCCGGCCTCGTGCTCTACGACGCCATGCGACCGATGTCGATGCTCGTTGACGGGACGACGGTCGAGGACTGGCGCTGGTGCGGCGTTCCGGAATTGCTCGACCTCACCGGCGTGACCATCCACCGCTCGCCGAAGAGGATGATCCCGCCGGGTCAAAGTCTGCAGAGCATCCAGGGCGTCCACCACAAGCCTGGCGTGAATCCCATCTCGTTGCGTGCGGACAACGGGTCGGTCTTCGTCTCGGAGCCGCTTCGGGCTCTGCTTCGAGACCTCGGGGTCGACCTGATGCTGTCCCGCGGGTCCAAGCCCACCGACAACCCTCATATTGAGCGAGTCCATGAGACCTTCCAACGGGCCTACCAAGCCCTCCCGGGCTTCAAGGGCCGCAACGTGTCCGAACGTGGGCGCAGGGTCGACGAGCCAGGCGAGGCTCTCCTGACGGCCGCTGAGTTGGAACGTCACCTCCGACGGTTCGTTGCACTGGACTACCACCGCAGTTGGCACCAGGGACTCGTTCTGCCCGGTGCGGAGAAGGTGCGGCTCTCACCGCTGGAGATGTGGGACGCGATGATGCAAGCCACAGGCCGCATCGATGTGCCGCAGCATCCGGACCTGATCTACCAATTCCTTCCGAAGGCCTGGCTCGCGATCGGCCATGCAGGGGTCGAATACAAGAACCTCTCCTACGACGGCGAGATCCTCGAGGAGTTCCGGGACCTCCGGCGCGGCGCATTCAAGGCAGGTTCGCGCCAGGTGCCCTTCCACTACGACCCACGAGACATGACGCGGATCTGGCTTCGTCACCCCGACTCCGACCGGATCCACGAGATCGGACTGAAGGCCGCCCACCTACGTGATCTGCCCCTGAGCGACTTCATGGTCGACCGGGCAATCGTCAACGTCAGGGCCCGGGGCGGAAACAGAGCGTTGAAGGCGGATTCGGCTCGTCGGCAGATCATCGACGAGCTCGGTCGGTTGACGACTGCGAAGGAGACCGCCGAGTTGCGGGCACAGTCGTATGCGGCACGAGTCCGGCGGGAGCAGGCCCAACGTGACCACGCCGAAGCCGCCGAGGCTGCGGCACTGTTGGACGGCTCGGATGGCGTCGTCACGCCGATTCGACGTCGCGAGCAACCAGCCAACGATTCGCCCCTGTACGACGTGGATGAGGTGTGGCCCGACTACGACGAGCTGGATGGTGGATGATGCGGGCGCGCAACTGGCATCTGCAGGTCACTGCGTCTCCGCCGGCTCTGCCGGAGCCGTTGTCGCAGCGGGAGCTCAAGCGACTCAGCGACGCCGCGCGCCGCGAGTACGCGACTCAGGTCCGCCACGGTTTGCGTGCCCGGACGCTGACGTCACCGATCCACGACCGGGTCGCGCAGCAGATGACCCGCGCGTTGGAGTCGGCGCTGCTCGAGCCGTGCGGGGCGCGGACGATCTTGTCGCTCTCGGCGCCGTACACGGCTGGCAAGTCGACGATGGTCAAGCGGTGGGCGCAGGAGTTCCATCGCACGTGGTTGGCCGAGTGGCCGGTCGAGGATGACACGGACGCCGCCGCGGGCGAGCTGCCGCGGTGGTCGCCGAAGCCCGGCCACTTGGCCGATGTCATCCCGGTCAACTACACGACTCTCCTCGCGGACTCGCGAGCGACCGACCTCTACGCGCAGCTGTTCGCGTTCACCAAGCCCGACGAAGACGTCGATCCCGGCGGCAAGGTCCGCGTGATCGTCGAACGCGCCATCCAAGCGCTGGCGATACACGGAACGCGGATGGTGATCATCGACGACGCCCACATGCTGCGCACTACGTCGAAGACCGGACGGGCGACGCTGGACGCAATCAAGCATCTGAACACCGAACTGGGCGAACTTGGCGGAGTCCTGGTGCTGGTCGGAGCCAATCTCACCGGCGGCGACGTCCTGGAGGACGAACAGATCCGTGGACGCCTGGCACAGCACTCTTTCGACGCTTACGAGATCGACACCGATGCCGGCCGACGCCACTGGCAACGGTTCCTCAAGACCTGCGAGGCGACCCTGCTGCCCTACCTGTCTGGCAACGGGGAAGGGGACTTCGCGACCAAGAACTCCACCTACATCTGGGTCAGGACGCAGGGATTCGTCAGCGACGCCGCGCGGCTCCTGATCGAGGCCACGGCGGGAGCGCTCACTGAGGGGCGTGCGAGGGTGAACCGCAGCGGACTCGGGCAGATCTCGCTGAGCCAGCGCGCCCAGGACGGCGAACGCGACCTAATGCGACGGCACCGAGCTCGCGCCACAACCTCCGGGAAGGTCGCGGGATGAGGCGGCCATCGGTCAGCGTCGTGCCTTGGCCCGATGAGTCCATCCCGTCGATGATCTGGCGCCTCCAGGCAGTGACGGGCTTCGCGATCCAACCCAGGACAGGTCTGAAGAGCTTCAAGAGCCTCTACGACCGGCCCGAGGCCGACGTCGCAGAGCGGCTGGCTGATGTCCTGGGGGTCGATCCTGTGTCGGTATCCGGCCACTGCCTGGCAGGACACCTCGGTCCGGCGTACTCCACGCTCGCGTGGCGCGACTTCCGCGTGGCTCGCCGCTGGGGGTGCCCGGCGTGCGGGTTCCAGACCATCTGGAGTCGCCTGGCCCTGGTGACGGCCTGCACCGAGTGCGGTCGCCTGCTCAGCGATGACGACTGCGCACGTGACTTGGCGCCCGCGCCCGCACGCGAGCTGCAGGCTTACTACCTCGAAGCGCTCACCGCAGGCCGTCTTCGCGACGACGAGCGGATCCAACGGTTCTGGCGGCTGCTGAGCTTCCACCTCTGCACGGGCTGGTGGTGGTCACCCGCGCGGGGACCGATACCTACCTCGATGCCGGTCGGGACTGGACTGGGCAAACCTAGGGACTTGGCGTGGCGTGACCCGGATTGGATCGCCCTGTTCTCTCAGGCGGCGTGGCCGGCCACCGAGACGGTGAAGACGTTTCGGGAGCACGTGAAAGCGACCGCGACCAGCACCCTCCTCAGTGACGTCGAGGGAGTCTCTGCCGGCCTCGGGGACGTCGAAGCGGAGCGGGACCGGCTACAGCGCGACATCCGCCGATGGGGACTGCAGGAGCGTCACGTGCCTGACCATCTGCTCGGCCCGGGCTTCTCACCGATCGGTGGCTGTCATCTGGAAGCGATCGGGTACGCCGTCTCTCGGGCGATGCGACGAGAGGTCGTGCTCGCCCACAGTGGGCACCGGCTCACCAAGGAGGAGCTGATCGCCGGGCGCGGACCATTGCGACAGACCCGCGAGATCGCCGCCATCAACCAGTTGCTCGCCCACGACGTTGCCGGGCTGAGGATCCTCCACCGCCTGGCTGGCCAACTTGCCACCACAGATCTCGACAGGCGCATCGACTATCAACAGCGACGCGAGACTCTTACGACGGTCCGCACAGTACCCGCGATGGTGCTGCGGCGACTCAGCAAGCCGGTGCGGGATCGCAAGGTCGCCAGCCGTGTGCGCGCCAACCCGCTGGCCCGTGACGCGGCGGCATGGCTGTGGATCGAGCTCGCCGGTGGTGTCTTGCACCACTCGCCGCATCACGCGGCTGCGCGGGCACGCCTGGCCGCCTTCGAGCACAGTCTCACCCCCGAGGACCGACTCGTACTCCTCGAGTACGGGTATGAACAGCTCGGTGCAGTGACCGACGACGTGGCTCGCCACCACCAGCCCACTGAGACGACGCGCGAGGGGCAACGTGATGTCGGCTGAGCTCGCGCGGCTACCGGTCACGGTGGTCCGGGCGTCGGGGGAGGCGATCGACGGCTACCTCGAACGCCTCGCGGCTGCCAACGGCATGGACCATCCGATTCTCGTTCGGCGCATCAGCGCCGGTGGAGCCAGGACCACGTTCCTGACCACGGCTCCCGATCCACAGCTGAGCGCCAACGTCGCGGCCCTGACGGCGATGGACGCCGCGGTGCTGGACGGCGGTGCGCTCGCCGCGATGCCGGGCGTCGACGTGTCCGGTCTCGATCCGGCCGAGCGAGCGACATGGCGCACGGTGGCATCCCGTGGCTGGCCACCCGAACACGGCACCGCGCTCTGCCCGGTGTGTCTGGTCGAGGACGGAGTTTGGCGGATCGTCTGGCGGCATCCGTGGGTGTCCGCCTGCGTACGACATGGCTCGTGGCTGGCCGGGACCTGCCCCAACTGTCGGCAACGGTTCCGGACGCATCGGACGCCGCTGCGGCCGGTGGACGCAGCCTGGGGCACATGCGGCAACCCCGCCGGTGTCCGAGGCCGGAACTGCTCTCAGCCGCTCACCGAGATCCGCACCGACACCGCGCCCCCAGCGGTTCTGGAGGCGCAGGGGCAGATCGATACCGCTATCGCCGGTGGCCCAATCACTGTGGTCGGCCAGCAGGCTGAACCGACGGAGTACCTGGCCGAGTTGAAGGCGCTGACGGTGTTGCTGCTGCACCTCGCTACCCAGGACGGTGCGGACGAGGTGGCGACCTGGGCGTCCGACGCGCGGGCGGATCGGGGCCGGAGCGCCGCCGGTGGGGGAGTCCGATGGGGCCTGGCCCCACCGGCCGACCTGAGACTGCGCGGCGAGGCCCTCGCTGCGGCGGACGCGATCCTTCGCCAACCCGATGCCGAGACCGCGGCCGATGCCCTACACCCGTGGACAGAGCTGACACCCGCGTGCAACGAGGGTCAGCTCGGGTGGCTGGCCGACCACACCGCGATGACGCCGACCCTGACCGGACTGGTGATGGCCGCGACCGCGTCCCGGCGCCGCGTCGCGACGCTCCTCGACCACGCCCCACCACACCAGCCAGTGGACCTGCCGGCGGCGGCGATCCCGCAGGTCCTCCCGGCCACCCTGTACGACCGGCACCTGGATGGGATGCTCGCCGTCCGCCCCAAGACGAGCCGCCTGTTCACCTCGCTCTGCCTCTCCCGCCGCCACACGGCCGCGGGGTCGTGGGCAGAGGCCGCGACCACGCTCGGCCTGCCCTCCGGGATAGGCGTCAACACCGCACGCGCCTGCAGCGCCGACCTCCTCGTTCGGGCCGACAGGTTCGTGAAAGTCCTCGACGACCTCACTGGGCAGCTCGATGCAGGCGTGGACTACCGATCCCGCGAGGCCGTCGTACGCAGCCTCGCATCGACGGCGAGGTGGTACCGGCGGTGGGCGCGCATCTACCGCCCGGGCAGTCGCGCAACCAGCTCGGGCTATGCCGTGACGTGGCTGTGGACCGAGTACGCGCACGGGCACATCGACACCAGTCCCGGCTGGCAACAACCGCCCGACCACACCGACCGCGCACGATTCCGTCGCTACGCGAAGCGGCTCTCCGCGGACGCAACCAACGCGCTCCTCGAGATCGCGGTGGCCACCGCGTCGCAACCCAGGAGGAGGATTGCGTGAAACACAATGACGAGGCGTGGGGACTGTGGGACGCCGATGAACTCGTCAGCGTGCACCTCACGGACCAGGCCGCTCGAGATGCGCGTGAACAGCACCTCGAGCGCTATCGATCGTTCTTGGCCGACCGGGACATCATCTCGGCGGTCGTCGAGATCCGTCGGACGCGGCTGGTAGACCAGCCACCGCCGCTCGTCAGCCCCGGACGTCATCTACAAGAACCGAATGGAGGCGCGTGATGGTGACGATCCAGGTGCCGATCTACGTCGACCGTGCTGCCACCATTCGCGCGGGTCTCGACCCCAGTACCGAGAGCATCGCAGTCGACCTGGACGCGATCACCCAAGAGGAGCGGGACCTCCTCGCCGATCACATGGGCGCGCCCATCGCGGTCACCACTCCGACCGTCGAGGACCTCTTCGAGACACTCCGAGCCACAGCCGCCGCCGTCGACGCTCTCCTCGCCGAACTCCTTGAAGCACACCGAGACGTGCTGAGAGAGCGTCGCGTCAAGACCTGGCAAGAACCGATCATGTCTTTTGGGGAAGAGACCTATGAAGTCACCGAACCCGACTGGCCACGCATCCGCCGAACTGCCGTCCCCGGAGGACCCGACCCATTGGACGTGATGGCCAAGCACCGCGACAAAGTCCGCGAGATCACCCACGGAGCGCAGGCGGCCGCCTGGCGCCGTGAGCTCGATGCGATCAACCAGGAGTCCCGCGATCGGGCACTTCGGGAATGGCACGAAGCAGAAGAGGCGCGGACCCGGGCACGCGATGAGGGGATCGCCCGCCTGAAGGAATGGGCCATGACGAATGGCTCCGAGCGGGTCCGGCTGCTCATCGAAGAGAACATGGCCACCTGGTACGGCGTCGCCGAAGACGAATTCTTCGCCGCCCACACCCCCGCGGGGTTCAGGCCGTTCGTCGACAACCCGTACGCACCGCCGCTGCCGGCGCCGGACGCGGCCGATATCCATGCCCTCCGCGAAGCCCGCTTCCTCGCAGCCACCGACGATTGTGTCGGCGACCCCGCCCTCGTGTGGCTGCGGCGCCCCGCGGGACCAGAGCACGACCCGGGCGGATCCGCCGTACAACTCACCATCACCGCACCACACGGCTCAACACGCGTCGTGTGGCGATGGGTCTCGACGAGCCACTCGCTGACAACGCACCAGCCGGCGCCCGGCGAGTCCGAGGCGGACTGGCTGGACCTCGCACCCACCGTTGCCGAAGCGGTCGAGGAGTTCCGCCGACTGCTCGACGCCTTCGACGACGTACGCCCGGACGAGATGACCACCATGTTCTACATGCACGCCTTCAACGAGCTCACCGCATCCGGCCGTCAGCTTCTTGAGACCCTCGACACGGACACACCGCCCGCACCCGACGAGCGAGGGACAGACGCGTGACAGCGCCCCTACCTGCGCAGCGTCTCGGGCTCTCAGTTGCTGATCAAGCTGGTGGCGAAACGCCCTCACGAACCTTGGCCACGATCCGGGCCACCTGCGGATCGTCGACAGCGACGGGCTCGGCGGCGTCGCCATCCAGTGCCGCCCAGAGCAGGTCCCGCCACCCGGCCATCACGTGCCGGCGCCGGAGCACCCGGGCGCGTGTGGTCTGTCCGCTGCCGTCGATCTCGGCGACGAGGTAGTCGGCGTAGTCGCCGCCGGCACTCACGGAGACCTGCCCGATCGCGATGCGTCCGATCGACTCCGATCCGGCCGACTTGCCGCTCGGCCACACCGCAGCGTCGATGACCAGCATGACCGCATGCTCCCACGACGAGCGTGCCTCGTGCGCTAGCCAGTTGGAGGAGAACCCATGATGCCGCGCTCACGACCCCTGGTCTCGGGGCACCGAGCCTGCGCCGAAACGTCTCGCGCGAATCGCCCACGACTGGTCTTAGATTCGTGCATCCTCGGTCGAGGAGGTGGTACCGATGGTGATCGAGACGGAAGATGTCTGGGCCGAGGACCTGGTCTTCGGGCGCAACCGCGTACGCCAGCTCTTGGTGCCGGCGTCCAGAGCCGTCGCCGTCACCGGGGATGAAGGCAGCCTGCAAGTCTCGACCAACTTCGGGTCGTGGCGCGCGTCGCGCGCCGGTCAGACGGTCGAAACATCTGAGCTGACTGCTGACTTGTCGGCGCTCGATGGTCACGATGGGGTGCTGACATGGATCGGCGAGCGTCGCCCGATCCCACCGGCCGTGGTGCTCGATTCCTTCCGTGGCGCCATGGGATTCACACGCCACGATGAGCCGCATAGCCTCAGGCGTCCCCAGATCGCTGCCTTGCACTCGATCGTCGGGTACCAGACATCAGGTGTGGCTGAGCCCGGGATCGTCGTCATGCCGACTGGTACCGGCAAGACCGAGACGTTTATCGCGTGGACGCTGGTCGAACGCCCTACGAAGGTGTTGGTCATCGTGCCCTCGTCGGCCCTGCGAGACCAGATCGCATCGAAGTTCGAGACCCTCGGGATTCTTCACGCGCTGGGCATCGCGGCGCCGAGCGCTCTGCGCCCGTGCGTCGGACGGGTGGAGCATCGCTTCGATGACGAGGAGCAGGCCAGGGAGTTCGTCGCGGCTGCCAACGTCGTGATCGCGACGCCGAGCGCAATCCAAGCCAACAGCCCCTTGGTGCGAGAAGCCCTGTACGGCGCGTTCACGCATCTGATCGTCGACGAGGCTCACCACGCGCCGGCCAGTACATGGACCGAGATCATCAGAGCGTTCGGCGAGCGCTCGGTACTGCTATTCACGGCTACGCCATACCGCCGGGATGGGCGAACGATCCCTGGCCGCATCATTTTCCGCTTTCCTCTCCGCGAAGCGCAGAGGGACGGCTACTTCAGCACCATCGACTTCACTGCAGTCCTCGATCTCGATGACGACGACGAGGCGCTCGCAACCACAGCGCTCGCACGCCTGCGGGCCGACCAGCAAGCCGGGCTTGACCACATTCTGCTGGCACGGACCAACCAAAAGAGCAGGGCCGAGGAACTGCACGCCTTGTACAGCCGGCTCGGGTCGGACCTCCAACCGACCGTGCTGCACGACAGTCTGTCAAAGACGAAGCGACGGAATGCTCTCGAAGCCATTCGCACTCGGAGTAGCCGTGTCATCGTCTGCGTCGACATGCTGGGCGAGGGCTTCGACCTCCCGAACCTCAAGGTCGGCGCCTTCCACGACTCGCACAAGTCGCTGAGCCCGATGATCCAACTGGTCGGTCGCTTAGCGCGCACGTCTTCCCCCACGCCGGTCGGCCGCGCCAGCGTGTTCGTCCGCCAAGATCCATCCTCAGCGCTCTCCCCTCTCCGGTTCCTACTGCGGGAGGATGCAGACTGGAACACGCTTCTGAGTGACATCACCGAACGCGCGACCACTCGCGCCGAGGAGATAAGCGAGTTCGAAGCCTCCTTCGAAGGCGACCCGGCTGATGTGCCCGTTGGGCTACTCGAGCCCAAGATGAGCGCGATCGCCTTCGTCACCACAGCAACGGACTGGAATCCCTTCGCCGCTCGGCTCGTCTATGGCGACGCTGTCCTTGACGACACGATCAGTGCAAGCACCACTGCCGAAGTGGCGTGGTTCATCCTCGAGACGATCGACGACCTGCGCTGGGGCCACGTGCCCTCCCTCCATCCAGCCTCATACACCCTCGTGGTCATGTACTTCGACGCAAGCAGCGGAGTCCTCTACATCCATGGTTCTGACACGAAACGGAACTATGAACCGTTGGCTCGCGCAGTGCTCGGAAGCGAGCCCGACCAAGTGCAAGGCTTGAACACCTTCCGCGTCTTCGCCGCCCTTGACCGCATCGTGCCCACCAACGTCGGGCTGCTCGATGCTCGCGACCGAGACAAGCGCTTCTCCATGCACGTCGGCAGTGATGTCGAGACGGCACTGACCGAGGCCGAGCGGAACCACAAGACCAACACCCACATCGCAGCCAAGGCGTTCGAAGACGGCGATCGTATGACCATCGCCGCGTCGCTGTCTGGAAGGTTCTGGTCGATGAGAAGCGCCGCCAACCTGGCGCAGTGGCGCGAATGGTGCGACCAACAAGGCCGCAAACTCCTCGACACGACCGTGGACCTGCGCACGCTCTTCCGTGACATGATCATCCCCGTCGACTTGAAGGTTCGACCGCCTCACCCGCTGCTGGCCATGGAATGGCCCTGGCGCCTCTATCTCGGCACCGGCACCTCGCTGCGCGTCAAGCACGACAGCGCCTCCCTCATGCTCACCGATGCCGAGTTGCGCGTCGACGACCATTCGGAGACAGGACCGTTCAAGTTCTCCGTCGTGACCCCAACCTGGGAAGTCGCCTACGAAGCTGACTTCGGGCCCGCGGGTCTGCACTACCGACCGACCACCCAAGACGACGCCGAGATCCACGACCACCGTGACGCCACGACCCCGCTATCGGCATGGCTCAACGCGAACAAACCCACTCTGTTCCTGAGCGGCGACAGGATGATCACCGACGGAGACCGCCTCCTCGAACCCAGGACAGAACTGCCGCCCTACGACCGCAACCTTCTCTCGGCGATCACCTGGGACGGCGTCGACATCCGCGTCGAGTCCCAAGGCACCGAACGCCGCGCGGACTCCATCCAAGCCTTCATGGTGCGACACCTGACCGACAGCCAGACCTTTGACGTGCTCATCGACGACGACCGCGCTGGCGAGGCCGCTGACCTCGTCGGTCTACGAGTCGATGGCAACGAGCTGCACATCACGCTCGTCCACTGCAAGTACTCCACAAGCTCCACACCAGGCGGTCGCCTCGCGGACCTGTACGAGGTCTGCGGACAGGCCATGCGAGGCGCCCGATGGCGAGACCACGCCGGCAGCCCCCTATTGGGCCACCTCGATCGCCGGGCCGCTGCGTACGCACGCCGCACCGGCGGCAGCGCATTCGAGACCGGAGACCGTGAGACCCTCTTCCGTATCCGCGAAAGGGCGCCCCAACTGTTCCCGAAGATGACCACGATCATCGCGCAACCGGGCCTCAGCGTGGCGGCATCGACCGATGAGCAACTGCGACTGATCGCAGGCGCAGCCTCCTACGTCCAGAGCGTGACCAAGGGAAGGTTCGAGGTCTACTGCTCGAACTGAGCGGAGCCGATCACCATTGGGATCCCGTCCGACGGTCAGCAGTCAGACGACCTCATCGCCAGCAGGGGGTCATGCCCGTGTCCACCGCGGAAGGAACACTGCGGCGAAACTGTCGGACGTACCGATTACCTTCGAGCTCCCAGCATTTGAGCGAGGCGGCCATGACGATGGAGACCTTGTTCGGCGACACCGTCGAGCACCCAGCGGAGAAGCCGGTCGAGCCGGCACGACAGCGCGTCCTGATCACCGTCAAGGCAGCGCCGAACCCATCGGTCACCTACGGCGAAACCGTCTGCGTTGCTGGCATCCAGCTCGGTGACTTCGGCCCGACGGGTTGGATCCGGCTGTACCCGATCAACTTCCGGCACCTCCCGTCCGCGACGGAGCAGTTCAAGAAGTACGACATCGTCACCGTCGACTGCCAGCCCGCCGGCGAGGCACGGCTCGAGTCATGGAAGCCGAACATGTCCACTCTCCATGTCGAGACCCATCTGCCGCCCTGGCGGAAGCGTCGAAAGCTGTTAGATCCGATCATCGACGACTCGATGTGCCGCATCCGGGCTAACGCAGCCGCCGATCCTCGAGCCCGATCGCTGGCACTCGTGCGGCCGAGGGAGATCCTCGGCTTCCGGTTGGAGCCGCATCCCGGCTGGAGTAAGGACGAGCTGGCGAAGATCGACGCCTAAGTCAATCAACTCGAGCTCGATGTGTTCGATGAACCCCACGACAAGACGCCGCTGGAAGCTCCGCGCTTCAGGGGCTACTACAAGTGGCGGTGCGGCGATCCCAAGGGCGGTACGCACGAGCAGTCGATCATCGACTGGGAGTTCGTAGCCCTTCAGCGGAAGTTGTGGGACCGCTCCGATGCTGAAGCCCAGGCAGAGATCCGAAAGCGCTTCCTCGAGGAGATCTGCGCCCCCAACAACGACGTGGCGTTCTACGTCGGAAACCAGGCCAAGCGCCCACAGACGTTCAGCATCCTCGGCGCCTACTACCCGAAGAAGGGCTCCTAGGGCGTGTCTCCCAAAGAACGCGGGGTCGAGCCGGGATTGTTGACGCATGTCGCGTTCTGCGGTGCTGACTGACGCTCAGTGGGCTCGGATCGAGCCGTTGATGCCCTCCTCGGACGGCCAGCGGGGTCGGCCGTTTCGCGATCACCGACAGGTGATCGAGGGCATCGTCTACCGGTTCCGGACCGGGGTGGCGTGGCGGGACCTGCCCGAGTCCTTCGGCCCGTGGCAGACGATCTGGAAGCGCCACAAGCGGTTCAGCACCGACGGAACGTGGGACAAGGTACATGCCCGGCTGGTCGCCGAAGCCGACGCCGCCGGGCAGGTCGAGTGGGACGTGTCGGTGGACTCCACGATCAACCGGGCGCACCAGCACGCCACCACGTTGAGCCGCATCGAGGTGCCAGCCGGGCGCCGCACGGGGGGCTGAGTCGAACTACAAGGACCTGCGTGCCGAGCCCCCTGACCACGCGCTCGGTCGCTCCCGCGGCGGGATGTCGACCAAGATCCACCAACTCGTCGATGGGCAGGGCCGCCCGCTGGTCATCGCGCTCACGCCCGGCCAGGCCGGCGACTCCCCGATGCTCAAGCCACTCCTGTCGCACCTGGCCGTCAAGCGCCTCGGTCCGGGGCGGCCGCGCACTCGCCCGGACGCCGTGCTCGGCGACAAGGCCTACTCATCCCGCGCGATCCGCGCCGAGCTGCGATCCCGCCGAGTCAGGGCGGTCATCCCGCAGCCTTCGGACCAGATCGCCCACCGCAAACGGCGCGGATCGGCCGGCGGTCGTCCGCCCTCATTCGACGCCGTGACCTACAGGGGGCGCAACGTCATCGAGCGGTCCTTCAACGACCACAAGCAATGGCGCGGCCTGGCCACCCGCTACGACAAGCTCGCGGTGGTCTATCGAGGAGGCGTCGTCCTACGCGCCATCACCATCTGGCTTCGCGAATAGGGAGACACGCCCTAGCCCGGGAGCGCGACTACGGGCACGTCCTTCCCGCTGACCACCTCATCGATGACGACCTTGCGGTGGCACTTCTCCACGTCGGATTCGAAGCAGAGCACTGCGACGATCTGATCACGTACAAGAGCGGAGAGCTCCTCGATCGATGACTCCGCCTCCGGTTCTTGGAGGGCTTCACGGAATACGCGTCGGCCTTCCTCGACGCGTCCGTCCCAGAACGGGCTCCGGTTCTCCTTCGCGTTCCCCAGGCTGCGCATGTGTCGGTACTCGATACCGGCAGCTGCCAGTGCATCCCGCAGGCGCGTCTTCGAGAAGCCGGCCTTGCGGCTGATCGCGTTGAGACGAACGTCGGCGACCGTCTTGACCCCTGCTCGGACCAGTTCGTCAACGAAGGTCTCGATGGTGCGACCCTCGTAGCCGACCGAGACGATTCCGTTGGTCATGGCGATGGCCTCCCGAGGTAGTTGGTTGTGTTCGGCGTCGTGCACCAGTTCGTCGATCGACACGGACAACGCCCGGCAGAGCGCGGCGACTTTGAGTACGCCTGGGTCCTGAGTCTGTCCCTGCTCGACCTTCATCAAGGTGTTGGTCGATAGCCCTGCTCTGGAGGCGAGCGTCGAACGAGTGATGCCGGCTGCGCGTCGGCGTTCGATCAGGACTCGGCCAAGTTGGGTGGGCCCGACGGCGTCCTTCGTCGGCCGGCCCACACGCACACCCCAGACAATAGCAGTAAATATTTACTAGTTATTGAAATGTCGGCGGTGGACTGGCGTGATGGATGTGACCGCAGGCGCCGACGTCGCCGACAGCCCGGTTCTCGGCTGAAACCGCCGCGCGCAGATGCCGATTTCGCAACGACCTCCGCTGGATCGCGGCATACTCGACGTCATGCCCGACACCGATGCCGCCGAGGTGATTCTCGGGGTGAACATCGTCGCAGGCGGACTTTGGTTCTATTGCGTTGGCGGTGACGGCATGCACGTAGAAGACCGCGATGACCGCCTTCGGGTTGACTACGACATGCTGGGCGAGGCCAGGGCCCTTTCCGAGCTCGAGCACAGCTTGGAGGCGCATCTGACGCGCCTTGACCCAACTGCGATCGCGTTGCTGGACGCGGGCACCTCCAGCCAGGCGCGTGCCGTGCACGTTGCCCACCGACGGGGCCAGGTGGAAGCGATCGTGCTGATTGCTGCGGAGCGCATCGGCGTCCCCGTCACACGCGTGACCCACGCCGCGGTCAGGAAGCGGTTCGACGTTGCTCCCACCAAGCCAGCGCTTCGCTCCAGGGTGGCGGAAGCCCTAGACATCGACGCCCCGACAAACTGGGCATCCCGAGCTCCGGCCGCTGCCGCAGCGCTCGTCTTCGCAACGGAATGCTCCGATGAGTGACTACCTGGTCGCGGAGGGCACCCTCACGCTCCCCTATGGGGTTGTCCGAACCCTCCACTACGGCGGATGCGAGGTCAGGCTCTACCGCAACGTGATCACTCAGGCACGCCAAGTCGGCAAGAGGATCAGCCGCCTCGGCCGCGAAGGCACTCTGGCTGCCACCGAAGCAACCCTGCTGCGGGAGATTGACCACCCCAATGTCGCTGACATCTACGACGTTGCCGAGGTCGCGGGATCAGACCCGACGCTCGCGATCATCGAGATGACGATGCCGTACTACGAGCAGGGCAGCACCTTCGATGCGATGGAACGCGGGGTGCGGTTCCGCACCTCAGCTGGCCGTGACCTCGCCATCCGGGCTCTCCGTGGCGTCGCGCACCTTCACGATGTCCACAAAGTTCTCCACCGCGACCTCAAGACACCGAACCTGCTCCTCTCCGGCGACGATTCGCTCGTGAAGGTGGGGGACCTTGGAGAGGCCGTACGCATGGACGACCGTCGTGAAGCGCCGCCGCTCCTGAGCCCGGGCTTTTGGGCCCCGCCGGAGACGTTCACCGGGTACCCGCACAGTGTAAGCTCCGACCTGTACTCCATTGGGATGTCGATCGGCGAGGTCCTGTCCGGGCCTATCCCGTACGACTCCTACGACGTCGAAACCCTGGCCAGGAGGCTGGCAGCTGGCCGACCGGCGATCATGCCCCGCCACGCCGGCTTCGCGCCCCACGTGCCGGACTCGCTCCGCCGGATCGTCCGCAAGGCCACGCGCCCTACCCCGGATGGCAGATACCAGAGCGCCGCGGAGATGATCGCGGCCCTCAACCGCGCGAGATTCGTCGATTGGGAATGGCCCGCGTACGCCGATGACAGCGTCGAATACCTGGGGACGTGGAATGGCCAGGACATGCGGGTGCGAGGCAGGAGAATGCGTGACGGGACGTGGCGATACGAGACCGAACGCCACTACGCGTCAGGCTGGCGTGGGGCTGCGGCCTTGAGGGCAGACGGTCCGACGCGGGATCAGGCGGCAGAGCTTGCCTTCCGCCAGATCGATAGCGTCCTCGTCAGAGTCTGAGCCGCCGCATCCCACGCCTCCGCCTCATCTCGGGGCAGGTTGTCGGCCGCGAGCGTCCACCCCTCGATCCAGCCGCTCGCCGGGATCCAAGCTGCAGCCGCCATCCGACCTCGGCCGGCAACCGACCCCGCCTCCGCCAAGACCAGCATCCAGGCAGCCACTATCGACTCACCGCGGACCGAATCAGTCGCCAGGCCCAGGTGAGCCGAGTACGGGGAAGTCGCGGGCAATCGTTTGGCCAACACTTGGCATGCAGCGACAAGTGGCCAAGGCCGTGCCGGCAGCGCCCTTGCCTTGGAGAGTGCGAACAGCAGCCCGACTGTGGCTTCTTCGGCCAGAGTCAGGCTACTCTTGAAGTCTCCATCGTTGCCCATCGTTGCCCAAGGTAGACCAACCCACCGACAGTTCTAGCGAGGACAGGCCGTGGACACCTGGCTCACACTCGCGCAGGCCGCCGACAGGACGGGCCTGACCACGGAAACCATCCGCAAGTGGGCGATCTCGGAACCACCTCGCGTGCGCGCTCGGATGGCGTCAGCCGGCAAGCGGAAGCTGTGGGAGGTCGAGGCGAGTGACGTCGCTCGGGAGGCGGAAGCAAACGGGAGGATGACTCGGCGGGCGGCCAGGCGCGACGACACGGAGGCACGGGTCAGGGATCGCACCGCAACCCTCAACGACGTCACCCGAATCTACCGACTCATCGACGAACTGCGGGAAGAGATCGAGAGCCGACATCTACAGATCGAGCGACTACAGCGCGAAGTCGTTGCGCTCCTCGAAGCTCCATCGATATTGGCCAACGACTAACAACGCCCTGGTGGCCTGGCTGACCTGAAGCTGAAGCATGGCGGACCGAACTGGGGACGCGATCTGGCCGGCGCCCTACTTTGACGACCGGCGCCAAGAATGCCGGATCTGTCAAGGTCGCCCGCGGGGCGTTTGTCAATCTTCCCTGCATCTCGACACGAGTGAGGCGGGTGGGTTTCGGTGGTTCGAAATTGGTTGGGTCGAGGTGTCCGATCTGGGGCGATCGAGGTTGCTTCTCGCTTGTGAAGGGTCGCGGTGGATTTCCGTGACGTGACAAGCGAGGAAGGTGGTCCCCAGTGGGCAGCAAGGCGACTCAGGCACAGGCAGTTCGGGATCGGGCTCGGGACGCCCGGCTGAAGGCGGCGCGCGAGCGCCGGCTCAAGCTCGACCCGGACCAACTGGCCCGGGAGCGGCGCATCGACGAGGCGTCGGTCGACGTCGAGGTGGCCTGGGAGGACCGGGCCCAGGCCGAGCAGGCGGTCAAGGACGCGGAGGTCGCGGCCTCGGCCGCGATCGAGCGGCTCCTGGCGGAGAAGCTGGCGGTCAAGGACGTCGTGAAGCTGACCGGTCTCGACCAGGCGACGGTACGACGGCTGCGCCAGGTCGAGACCGACACCAGCGACGACTCCGACACCAGCGACGGGGACGCCGGCGGCACTGCTGAGGCCGCCGGCGTCCAGGTAGCGTGATGGCCACCGGAACGCTCGGGGCTCCTCCGCGACCCGAGCGGGCTCGGGCTGAGCGGCGCACGGGGCCGCTCAGCCTGGGGCACGACCTGCCCTGTCCGTGGTGCAGCCACTCGCACCATTTCCTGCCGTGCGAGGACTGCTCGTGCCCGCCGCACGAGCACTACCCCGGAGAGGTCTGATGGCCGGCCAGGACGACGGCAGCCGGGAAACCGCGGTGCGCGAGCTCGGCGAGGATGCTGTGCGCGCGGCCGAGGTAGAAGTCGTGAAGGCGCACGCCGACCGGCTCAGCGTCGCGACGTTCCGGGCCATGGGCATTCCAACGTCCTCGATCCTCGAGGGGCTCGACCTCGACGCCGACCACACCCCGGATCGGCCAGCACTGCTGCCTCCGAACGCCGCGGCGCCTGGGGCCGAGGAGCGAACGAAGCTGACGCCGGGGTGGCCGGCCCCCGGCCCGGGGGTAGCACGGTGACCGGGCACCCGAACCTCGTGACGAGCCGGCGTCGTCAGCACGAGCTGCTGCGGTCGTGGTCGACCTGGGCGATGACCTCGATCCTCCTCGACCCGTCCGAGGTCGCCCAAGTGAGGGAGTCCGGATGGTCCGGCACACACCACACCGACCCGACGACGGGGGAGCGGATCGCCGGCACGACCGACGGGCTCGGGTTCGGCCTCGACGAGTCCTGGCACAACCCACGCGAGCTGATCGCGTGGCCCGACATCGAGGCGATCGCCGAGTCGGTGCCCACCGAGATCCGCGAGCAGCTCGTCGAGCTCCGCGAGCAGCTGCGCGAGCACAGCAGGACGTACCCGCGGTTCGCAGCCAGCGCGGCGGCCATCGGCTGTGGGCCGATCGTCGAGGGCGAGCCGCTCACGCCTCGGCAGGAGGCCTACATCCGCGAACTGGATGCGTTCGAGGCCAGCGGCGTGCTCCCGGCGTGGGAGCAGAAGAAGGCGGCCCTCGATGCAGAGCGGATCCAGCTCCACGAGCGGGCGCTCTCGGCCGTGCTCGACCAGGAGCCGGCCGACCTGCTCGAGCTTCTCGAGGACCAACACCTCGGCCAGGCAGCCGCCGAGGCGCCGACCGATCCGAAGCGCGAAACAGCAGCGCCTGACGCCACTGATCCGACCGGCCACAACCAGGAGGTACCGATGCGGATCCGCAACTACACCGACCAGCAGCGCACGGCGTTGGAGAACCTGCGTCTGCCTGACCAGTTCACCTTCACGTGCGAGCGGAGGACGGCCCATTCCTCCGAGAAGGTCATCTTCGAGTACTCCGAGGGCGACCGCCACGACGCGGTGATCCTCGACGTGGACGACCGCTCCCGCGGCTACCTCGACGCTGGCGCCGCGGTTCTCGTCGCGCGCGCACACCAGCGCTACCAGCGCCAGGCCCGCGACTCGGTGTACCTCGAGTCGTCGCGGGCGAGGAGCGTCCGGGCAGCGGATGCGCTGGCCGGGTGGCTCGCCACTCACCCGAGCCTGGAGGTGAAGGCATGGGAGTCCGCGCAGCACGGCCGGACCCGGCCAGCCGCCACGGAGCGGACCGCAGGTTCCCGGCCGATCGGGGAGGGCCGCGAGCGGATCTCGATCGCCGAGCTGCGCCGGAGCCTCCCTGTGGGTGCGCGGGTGCAGGTCTTCTACCTGGCTGGGCAGCGCGACCAGACCGAGCCGGATGTGCGCACCGTCACCAAACAGACGAGTCACAAGATGATCACCACCCCGGTCGACGGAGACCGGGGCGCCCACCTGTCCTGGTCGGGCACCCGTGCCGAGCGGGACGCAGCCGGGATCCTCATCGTCCGTCATGGCGACGGCACCCCGATCGTTGCCTACAAGCCGCTCGCCGGGACCGACCCGACCCCGACCGCCGCGACGCTGCCGATCGATCCGGCGCTGGCGGTGCGCTACAGCGAGGCACGCAGGAGCACCGACCCAGCCGTCCTCGACGACATCGCGCACAGCGAGATCGGTCTCAATCGGCGCACGGTCGCGGAGAACGCCTCGACCTCCGCTTCGACGCTGGGGCGGCTGGCCGCTGACGAGGACGTCACGGTGCGTCGGCAGGTCGCCCGGAACCCGCACACGCCGGCCGAGGCGCTGGACCGTCTCGCATCAGACCCGGACGAGGCCAAGGAGCTCACCGAGACCAAGGTCCGCTGGTACGTCGCCAGCAACCCTTCGACCAACTCGGCCACGTTGTCGCGGATGCTCGGCGACAACGACCTGATGGTGCTCGCCGCGATCGGCCGACACCCGAACGCCTCGACGGCGGTCCTCGAGCACCTCGCCACCGCACCGGCACCCGGCCGCACCTGGGTCGACCCCGACGTACGCCAGGCCGTCGCCAGCAACCCGAGCACTCCGCCGGAGATCCTCGCCGGCTGGGAGAGCGCCGACCGCAACACCCTGATCGCGATCGCCAAGAACCCGGCCACCCCGACCGACGTCCTCGAGCGGCTCTCGCGAGACGGCTTGACAGACACCAGGGCCCGTGCGGCCGAGAACCCGTCACTGCCGCCCGAGGCCCTGTACCGAGTGGCGCACGAGGACACGGATGCGTGGGTGCGCCAGCATGCCGCGTCGAACCCGAACATCGAGGCCGCTGACTCGCACCGCGTCGCCCTCGACCGGGAGCCCGACGTGCGCCGCGCCCTGGCACGCAACCCGCACGTCGACCCCGCGGTCCTGACCCGGCTCCAGGCCGATCCGGACACGCAGGTCCGAGCGGCGCTGGCGACGAACCCCAACATCGCCCCGGCGACACTGCAGGCGCTGCTGGGGGATGCGAACCCGCGAGTTCAGAGCGCCGTCGCTCAGAACACGTCGGCGGCCGAGCGCGCGGCTTCTGGGCAGCGGCCGGCGCTCCTGCCTCCGGCGTCGCGGCCACGCGAGGCGGACGAGCTGCGGCGGCCATCGCCTGCGACAGGGGTGGCCCGATGAAGCTGCGATCCGCCGCGGGGAGGTCCTCGTGTTGTACCTAGCGAATCCTTGCGGGAACGAGTCGATCGGCGCCGCCATGGATGAGGGCGTGATCGGTTTCATCGACACACCGAAGCAGGGCAACCGGCGCCCAGCTGGTGTGCGGTGGTGTGCCGACAACGGGTGCTTCTCCGAGCAGTGGGAGCCGAGCCGGTGGTGGGAGTTCCTCGAGGCCAACGCTGCGGATGCCGCGACGTGTCTGTTCGCGACTGCGCCCGATGTTGTCGGAGACGCGAGAGCCACTGAGGAACGATCTCGGCCCTGGCTGTCGAAGATCCGCGCACTGGGGTACCCGGTGGCCTACGTGGCACAGAACGGGATGGAGTTCTCCACCTGGGACCTGTGGGACGAGATCGACTGCCTGTTCATCGGCGGCACCACCGACTGGAAGCTCGGACCTGAGGCCTGCAACCTCGCTGCGGTCGCGTCCTCGATGGGGAAGTGGATCCACGTCGGCCGGGTCAACAGCGAGAAGCGGTTCCGCTACGCCGAGGCGATCCGTGCGGATTCGTGCGACGGCACCTATCTCACCTACGGGCCGGAGAAGAACCTGACCAATGTGTTGGCCTGGTCGCGGACCAGTAGCCAGCCTTCCCTGCTCGATGCGGCCGACGTCTGGGGTGCAGAGCCCGAGGTCGTGAAGAGGCGGCCGGCACTCCTTCCGCCGTCACCGAGTCCTCGCCCGGCGGCCGCGCCGCACCATCCGGCGGCCGCTCCCGCTACGGGGGTGGCCCGGTGATCGCGAGCAAGCCCGTCCGGATCATCTCGCTGGCGATCGTGGCCCTGGTGGTCGTCGTCGGCATCCGCGTGGTCGTCGGCGGATTCGCGTTCGGAGGCGACCTCCTCGACACCCGGCCCGCCGGCCCTGACTCCGGCGAGCGTGGCCAGCGCACGGCCGGCGTCGTTGCCTACGTCCTCGACGGCGACACGGTCCAGGTCGACCTGCGTGACGGCCGCGACGTCCGGGTGCGGCTCCTCGGGATCAGTGCTCCCGAGATCCCGCATCCCGGCAAGCCGGGGGAGTGCTACGGCCAGGCTGCGACGCGGCACCTCGAGCAGCTGCTGCCCGCCGGCACCCAGGTGACTCTCGTGAGCGACCCGACCCAGGACGACGTCGACACCTACGGCCGCTGGCTGCGGTACGTGCAGGCCTCCGGCCGCGACATCGGCGCCGCCCAGATCCGTTCCGGGTCCGCCGAGGCCCGCGACAGTTCGACTCCGGTCTCGCGGCACCCGAAGTACGCCCAGATGGAGGGCCTCGCCCGCGATGCCGACCGCGGGCTGTGGTTGTCGAGATGCAGGGAGGATTGCCGACGCGCGCGCGGGACAGTTTGGCGAGATCGGTCGATCAGTGGCTCGTCGTGAAGGTAGGCGATTGGCCTCGCCTCGGGTTCCACGGTGGCCCGACTGTCGACGACGCTTGAAAACGAGGCCATAGCGTCGGATCGGCCTCATTTTCGAGCGTTGCCGACACCGACCGAATAGGGCCTCTTCACCGGAACACATCACCGGACGGGCCAAACGGACACCGGCCCAGAAGCGCAGGCACCTGGCCCGCGTCGTTCCCGTGGGAGGTTCGTTCTGCGGGATGCGCCACCCACGCCTAGAGGTGCACGCTCACTAGAGTGAATTCAGCCCGTCCGTCATGGTTCAGGCGCCGGAGGCCGGGGCGTCTGGCAGCACAGAGGGCGGCAGTTGGAGATCCGGCACGAGTTGCACGAGCAAGTCGCGGACCCGGGTGTCCACGTCGGCGATGATGTCGCGGACGGTGTCGGGGTCCTGGCCGCCGGGGTCGGCGACGGGCCAGTCAATGTACGTGACTCCGGGGACGTAGGGGCATTCCTCGCCGCAGCCGAGGGTGATGGCCAAGGTGGAGGCGGCGATGGTGTCCCGGGTGAGGAGTTCGGGGGTCTCGCCGGAGGTGTCGAGGCCGAGCCGCTCAAGGGCGTCGGCGACCTCGGGGTGGATGTGTTCGCCGGGCTGGGTGCCGGCCGAGAGTGCGATGACGCGGCCGCCGGCGTAGTGCTCGGTGAGGACGCGGCTGATCACCGACCGGCCGCCGTTGCGGACGCACGCGAACACGACTTGGGGGACGTCGGTGTCGATGGGGACCTCGGGGTGGGTGGTGGTCACGGGGTGCTCCTGGGGTCTGCGTGTGGGATGACGACGTTGGCTGGAGTGGTGTCTTCGGGGGTGCCGACGTCCGGGTGGAGGTAGCGGACCAGGGCCACGCCGAGTGCGGCGCCGATGACCTGGGCGAGGACGAACCCGGGCACTGAGCCAGGGGCGATGCCGGCGAAGGTGTCGGAGAAGACGCGGCCGACGGTGACGGCGGGGTTGGCGAAGGAGGTGCTGGAGGTGAACCAGTAGGCGGCGCCGATGTAGGCGCCGACGGCGGGGGCGGCGAGTGCGCCGCGGCCGGTGCGAGCCAGGGTGAAGATGAGGGCGACGAGGCCGGCGGTGGCGACGACCTCCCCGAGCCACAACGGCGCACCGGTCCGTTCGGTGGCGGCCAGCCGGCTGAATTCGACGCCGAACATCAGGTTCGCCAGCAGGGCGCCGACGGCGCCGCCGACGATCTGCGCGCCGGTGTACGCGACAACGTCGCGGCCGGTCAGGCCGGTTCCTGCGCGGCGCCCGAGGAGCCAGTCGGCCGCGGAGACGACGGGGTTGAAGTGGGCTCCGGAGACCGGCCCGAACATCAGGATGAGGACGGTCAGTCCGAGCACGGTCGCGGTGGAGTTCTGCAGCAGCTGCAGGCCGACGTCGTCGGGTGAGAGGCGTTGCGCGGCGATGCCGGACCCGACGACGACGGTGACCAGGAGCGCGGTGCCGAGGAGCTCGGCGACCAGCCGCCGTGGCAGATCGGGTATGGGAGCGGTCATGCGCCGCTCCGGGCGAGGCCGAGGTCGGCGATGAGGCCCAGCACGCGGCGTTCGACGTCGTCGCGGATGGGTCGGACGTCGTCGACGGTGAGGCCGTCGGGGTCCTCGAGGTCCCAGTCGAGGTAGGTCTTGCCGGGGAACACCGGGCACGCGTCGCCGCAGCCCATCGAGACGACGACGTCGGCGGCGCGGACGGTCTCGTCGGTCCACGGCTTGGGGAACTCGGTGGAGATGTCGATGCCGCGTTCGGCCATCGCTGCGACCGCGGCTGGGTTCACTTCGTTTCCGGGTTCGGTGCCGCCGGACCAGGCGATGGCGGCGTCGCCGGCGTGGTGGGTGAAGAACCCGAGTGCCATCTGGGAGCGGCCGGCGTTGTGGGTGCACAGGAACATCACGACGGGCGTGCCGGTGTGGGCCTTGCCCTCGACCTTGGCCAGGGCGGTGAGGCGCTGCCGGGCGAACCGTTCGGCGAGCAGCGGCAGGAAGTTCACGACGGTGGCGTGGTCGGCGAACTGGTCGTAGCTGGAGGTCAGGAACTTATCGATGGTCTCGGCGTTGAAGATGCCCGTGAACTCCTCGGCCAGTCGCGCGGCTGCCGTGGTGAGCGCGAGCTGCTGGTCGAGGGTGATGCCGGAGGGCATCGCCGGTCCGGGGTGGGAGTCCTGGGCGGGAGGGACGGTGGTCATGGGGTGCTCCGTGGTTAGTTCGGGCTGAGGTGGGGGGCGAGGTGGGCGACCCGCGCTGCGAGGTCGTCGTGGGCGGCGTCGAACGCGCCGGCGGTGCCGACCCGGACCGGGTCGGGGACCGACCAGTGCAGGTCCGTGGTGCCGGCGGGCAGCTCCTCGTAGGCGTTGTCGCAGACCGCGATGACGTAGTCGTCGGGCCCGGTGACCTCATCGAGCTGTTGGGGTCGGTCGCCGAGGAGGGTGAGACCGTGCTTGCGAGCGGTCCGCGCGGCTCCCGGGGCGACTCGGGCGGCGGGGTGGGTTCCGGCGGAGGTGACCGGGACGTCGCTGGCCCGTGCCCACAGCGCGGCGGCGAGCTGGGAGCGGGCGGAGTTGGCGGTGCACACGAACACGACCCGCCGCGCCCCGCGGAGTTGCGTCTGGGCGGGCTGGGTCAGGGCTGCGGCGAGCAGAGGCACCGCCGCGGGGAGGAGTTGGAGGTAGGACCGGCGACGGTCTGCCTCGGAGCGCCGCCGTGCCACCAGTCCCGCGTCGGTGAGGACTCCGAGGTGGTGGGCCATCAGGTTCGAGCTGATGGCGAGGTGCCGCTGCAGCTCGCTGGGGGCGGCGTCACCGAACGCCACGAGGTCCACGATCCGCAGCCGCACAGGCTCGGCGAGGGCAGCGAAGACCCGCACCCGCTCCTCAACTCCCCCATCGGACAATATCTCAACGCTCATTGCCTCAATGATGACTGAGGTATTGCTCGGGGTCAAGAACGGTTCGCGGGGCGTCCAGTGGTGGCGGTCATTAGGGCGGCGCCGAGGGCGGCGATGGCGGCGAGGATGAGGAACGCGTTGCCGTAGGAGCCGGCCGCGTCGGCGAGCACCGCGCCCAGGAAGGGGGCGGCTGCGGAGGCCGCCAGTGCCGGTGCGGTGAGGAGGGCGTTGAGGTGGCCGTAGGACGCCGGTCCCCACCGGTCGGTGACCGAGGTGGCCTGGACGAGCGTGTACAACCCACGGACGAGTCCAAGCGACATGCCCACGGCGATGAGGACGCCGGTGACCGGCGGCGCGAGCGCGAACCCCGCGGTCAGGACGGCGACGGCCGCGACGACGAGGACGCCGCGACCGCTCACCGATGTCGCGGCGGCGAACCGGGCATACCCGAGCCTCCCCAGCACCTGCCCCAACCCACCGAGTCCCAGGACGAGCGCAGCGGTCTGGGTGTCAAGTCCCTGTTCACGCAGCATCGGGACCGTGTTGACGACCACGGCGTACACAGCGAGCGCCACCAGGGTGTTGGCGAGGCCGAGCGCCACGAACGGTCGCGACCGTGCCGGGCTCACGGCCTCGATGCGAGGCAGCCGCGACTCTCCTTCGGTCGTCTCCGCGACAGGGGCACCGGCGCCAGCTCCAGCGTGTCGCGCCGGCCACTGGTGGCGCAGCCCCCACCAGTGCAGCGGGACGGTCACCAGCGCGGCCACGCCGGCGAGCACCCCGAAGGCCGCCCGCCAGCCCCACGTCGTGTCCAGTGCCGCCGCCAGCGGCGCGAACACGGTCGAGGCCAGGCCGCCGGCCAGGGTGACCGTGGTCAGCGCGCGCACCCGGCTGGCGCCGCCCCAGATGGTGAGTGCAGCGAACGCCGGCGGGTACAGGGTGCCGGCCACCGCGACCCCGATGACCGCCCAGCCCAGGTAGAACCACCACAGCGTCGGGGCGAGCGCGACCAGCGCCATGCCGGGCAGAGCCAAGGCTGCCGACGCGGTCATGACGACCCTGGGCCCGCGGGCGTCGATGCGCCGACCTACCCACAGGCCGACGACCCCAGCGAGGACCTGGGAGACCGAGAACGCGCCCGTGATGGCGGCCAGCGACCAGCCGGTGTCGGCACCGATGGAGGCCTGCAATGCGGCGAACCCGTAGTACAGGCAGCCCCACGAGGTGATCTGGCTCAGGCTCAGGACGCCGACCACCTGCCGCAGCGGGACGGGGTCCAGGCCGTGGTGGGCCTGGACCCCGCCGCTTGGGAGCGCGTCGCGCCCCACGGTCACCGGGGTGCGCGGCCCAGCGTGATGAGCTCGGGCTCCGCGGCCGTCGTCGTACCGCAGCATCCGCCTTCGCTGTCTGCGGTCGCGGCCGGGTCGTCGAACACTCCGGCGCCGTTGCACACGCCGGTCTCGGGGAGGACCAGGTCGACCCGGTCGGCCGCCTCGAGGTCACCGGCCAGCGCCGCCACCACCGAGCGCACCTGCTCGAACCCGGTCATCGCCAGGAACGACGGCGCCCGGCCGTAGGACTTCATGCCCACGAGGTAGAGGCCGGGCTCGGGCTGGGCCAGCTCCCGGTGGCCGTGCGGGGCGACGTCGCCGCAGGAGTGGTGGTCGGGGTGGATCTGGTCCGCCAGCACGCGCGGCGACCCCAGCGCCGGGTCCAGGTCGAGACGCACCTCGGACAGGAACGCCAGGTCGGGACGGAACCCGGTCACCACGATGACCTCGTCGACCCCGGACACCTGCTGCCCGTCGGTCGAGGTCAGCACCAGCCGACCCCCCTCGGAACCGTCGGACTCGTCGACGGTGACGGACTCGGTGCGGAACCGGGTCACAGTGCTCACCACGCCCTGCTCGGCCGCGGCCCGGGCGGCCTGCCCGAGCCGGCCCCGCTCCTCGAGCTGGTCGTTGTCGCCGCCGCCGAACGCGTCGCCGACGGCGGGCCGGCGCAGCAGCCACGACACTCGAGTCCCCGGGTGCGACTGCGCCAGCCTCGACAGGCCGACGAGTGCCCCCTGGGCCGAGGCGCCCTTGCCGGCCAGCACCACGTGCTTGCCGGCGTACCGGGCCGCCAGCTGCGGGTCCTCGAAGTCCGGGACGCCGTAGGCGATGCGGTTGGCGTGCTCGCCCTCGCCCAGCGCCGGGTAGCCGTCCGCACCGAGCGGGTTCGGGCGCCGCCACGTCCCCGAGGCGTCCACCACCGCGGAACCGAGCAGCCGCTCGCGGCCCTGCGGTGTCTGCACGTGCACCGCGAAAGCATCCCGGTCACGACCGGAATCCACCAGCAGGTCCCGGCTCGCGCGCCCCACACCCACGACCTCGGCGTCGTAGCGCACCGACCCGGTCGCGAGGGCCGCCAGCGCATCGGCCAACGGCTGCAGGTACTGCTCGCGCCACTGCCCACCCGTCGGGTAGGTGTCGGGGTCCGGGGACGTCCAGCCCGTCGGCTCCAGCAGTCGCGCGGCGGCCGGGTCGACGAGCTCCCGCCAGGCGGAGAACAGCCGCACGTGGGCCCACGCCTCCACAGCGGCGCCGGCGTGCGGGCCGGACTCGAGCACGACGAACGGCAGGTCGCGTTCGGCGGCGTTCGCCGCGGCGGCGAGCCCGATCGGGCCCGCTCCGATGACGATGACTGGCTGGTTCACGACTGTCTCCTCACGGTAGGATCGATGCAGGTCGATGAAGTCTGTGACAGAATGTATCGACCACCGTCGATGAAAGCAAGGAGCTGTCGGGCAGTGACCGCGACCATCACCACCGGGACCACGCCGCCACCGGGCGCCGACGCCTGCGCGCCGGCCGCGGACCAGGCCGGTCGGACGGGTGGCCTGTCGGCCGCCCAGGCGGAGGAGTACGCCGAGTGGTTCGCGCTGCTCGGAGACCCCACCCGGGTCCGGCTGCTCCACGTACTGTCCACCGCCTCGGCGGGCGCGCTGCGGGTCGGTGAGCTCGCGACCCAGTTGGGCATCAGCCAGTCCACCTGCTCCCACCACGTCGAGCTGCTCCGCAAGGTCGGGTTCGTCGTGGTCGACAAGGTCGGCACCTCCAGCATGGTCTCGGTCAACGCGGCGTGCTGCACCGGCCTGCCCCACGCCGCCGACGTCGTGATGGGCACCCTCGCCTCCCAGCCGTGCTGCCCCACCGACCTCCCGACGGACGTCACCGTCCGGCCGGTCGCCGACGACGACATGGACGACGTCCTCGCCGTCTACGCCGAAGGGCTGGCCACCCGCAACGCCACCTTCGAGACGCAGGTCCCGACCGCCGAGGAGCTGCGAGGCAAGTGGCTGCCCGGCCTGGCCTGGGTCGCCGAGCTCGACGGAGAGGTCGTCGGCTGGACCGCCGTCGTGCCCACGTCGACCCGCGAGTGCTACGCCGGCGTCGGCGAGACCTCCGTCTACGTCACCGAAGCCGCTCGCGGCCGGGGCGTCGGGAAGGCCCTCCTGTACACCCAGGTCACCGAGTCGGACGCCTCCGGCATGTGGACCCTGCAGACCTCGATCTTCCCCGAGAACCGCGCCAGCCTCGCCCTGCACCGCTCAGCGGGCTACCGCACCCTCGCCGTCCGCTCCGGCATCGCCCAGCTCGACGGCCGCTGGCGAGACACCGTCCTCATGGAACGCCGCCCCGCCACCTCGCAGACCGCCTGACCCGCACAGCCATGGGCTGGCGGAGCGTGCCGGTGCGGGATGGGCTCGCGGAGCGCCCGGTGCGGGATCGTCATATGGAGAGGTCGTGCCGGAGTTGATGATCAAGACGGTCGGGTGCCGAGCTGTAGCAGACACTCGCCAGGTGCGCTGAAAGGCGTCAGCTGCGCATCCTCGGGACGGGCGCCGTTGCGCTCGAGTGCGGCTTGCACCATCCCGAGGTGGACGGCGCACACCACGTCGGGGAACCGGTGGGCCGCCTGCAGGAGCGGGCACCTGCGCAGCACGACGGTGCGCGCGTCGGAGTCGGCGTCGGGTGCGTAGCCCAGGTCGTCCATCAGCTCGACGGTCCAGCGGCGACCCGCCTCGGGGGAGGGCTCGGCGACGGTCCCCCGGCGGTCGACCAGGTCCCGTCCCCAGCCGTGCCCGGCCGCCAGGGCCTCGGCGTGGGTGTCCGGCGACGCGTCCTGCAGCCGCCACGCGAGGGCCGCGGCCAGCTCGACGTACTCGTCGTCCCCGGGGCGCGAGCCGCGCGCCTGGTAGAGCCAGGCGGGCCGGCCGCGGCCGTCCTGTGGTTGACGGATGCGTTCGACGTGGCCGTGCGCGACCAGCCAGTTCACCTGCTCGCGCACGGTGTTGGGGTGCCGGGCCGTGGCCTGCGCCAGTGCGTCGATGCCGACGGGGTCGGGCTGGTCGAGCAGTGCTTCGAGCACGGCGGCGCGGCCCCTTGCCAGCCCTGTCGCCGTGCGCTTATTTTTCACGGACACATCGTAGTAACTTCGAGCTGTTCGCAGGATGAAACCTCCGGTCACAGGAGCACACGATGAGCGCCACCACGCGGCCGACCTCTCCGCGCACGGGCAATCCCTGGCTGATGCTGGCCCTGGCCACCATCGGGTTCGCCGTGAACTTCTGGGCGTGGGCGCTCATCAGCCCGCTCGGTGCGCTGTACCTCAAGCAGGGTGCTGCCAGCCCGCTCGGCCAGCTCAGCCAGTCGGAGGTGGCTCTCATGGTCGCCGTTCCGGTCCTGGTGGGCTCGGTGGGCCGGATCATCGTCGGCGCGCTGACCGACCGCTTCGGCGGTCGCGTCATGTTCCCGATCGTGTCTGCGGTGACGATCGTGCCGGTCCTCTTCCTGGCCTTCTTCGCCCTGGACTCCTACTCCCTGATGCTGTTCGGCGGCTTCTTCCTCGGCATCGCGGGCACCGCCTTCGCCGTCGGCGTCCCCTTCGTGAACGCCTGGTTCCCGCCCGAGCGGCGCGGACTGGCCGTCGGCGTCTTTGGCGCCGGCATGGGTGGCACGGCGATCAGCGCCCTCACCACGGTGCCGCTCTCGCAGAACCAGGGTCGGACGGCGCCGTTCCTCATCACCGCCGCCGTGCTCGCGGTGTACGCCGTGGTGGCGTGGCTGGTGCTGCGCGACGCGCCCGGTCGGGTGGTCCCCACCACGAGCCTGGCCTCGCGGCTGGTGGCCAACGCCCGCCTGCCGATCACGTGGCAGGCCTGCATCCTCTACGCCGTGGCCTTCGGCGGCTACGTCGCCTTCTCGGTCTTCCTGCCGACCTACCTCAAGACAGCCCACGGCCTCGAGCCGGCCGACGCCGCGAACCGGATGGCCGGGTTCGTCGTGGTGGCGGTCCTCATGCGCCCGGTCGGTGGTTGGCTCTCCGACCGGATCGGGTCGATCCCGGTGCTGTCCGCGGCGTTCGCGCTGGTGACGGTGTGCGCCGCCCTCGCCGCGCCGAACCCGCCGGTCACGTCCGACAGCGGCAGCAACCTGACGCTCGGCACTGTGGCCTTCCTCGTCATGGCGGCTGCGTTGGGTGCCGGGTCTGGTGCGGTCTTCGCCCTCATCGCCCACAGCACCGAGCCCGCCCGCGTGGGCGGGGTGACGGGCCTCGTGGGTGCCGCCGGCGGGCTGGGCGGCTTCGTGCCGCCATTGCTGATGGGCTGGATCTACGGCCAGACCGATTCCTACGCGATCGGGCTGTGGCTGCTCGCGGCCACCTCGGCCCTGACCCTCGCGCTGACCCTGCTCGTCGTACGACGCACGGCCTCGGCACCTGCGCCGGACGTGCCCGTCTCGGCCTGACCTGCTCGACGCACGTCCGATCGACGAGCGACCATGTTCGACACCGACCTGTCCACTACCGACAACGCACAGAGAGGCACCTCGTGACCGACTTGGAGGACCAGCTGCAGAGCGCCCTGATCGGCGGTAGGCGTTTCTTCACCAAGGCGGAGGTGAGCGAGGACCTGCGCACCCTGCACAAGAAGGGCGGTCGCGAGGGCGACGTGTTCTACCGGGAGCGGTGGAGCCACGACAAGGTGGTCAGGTCGACCCATGGCGTCAACTGCACCGGTTCGTGCTCTTGGAAGGTCTACGTCAAGGACGGGATCATCACCTGGGAGGCCCAGCAGACCGACTACCCCAGCGCCGGGCCCGACCGCCCGGAGTACGAGCCCCGCGGCTGCCCGCGCGGCGCGGCGTTCAGCTGGTACACCTACAGCCCGACCCGGGTGCGCTACCCCTACGTGCGTGGTGTGCTCCTGGAGATGTTCCGCGCCGCCAAGCAGCAGCACGGCGACCCGGTCGTGGCGTGGGGGTCGATCGTGCAGGACGAGGAGAAGGCGCGGCTCTACAAGAGGGCGCGCGGCAAGGGTGGCCTGGTGCGGGCGAGCTGGGACGAGGTCGCCGAGATCGTCGCCGCCGCGCACGTCTACACCGTCAAGCGGTGGGGCCCCGACCGCATCGCCGGCTTCTCGCCCATCCCGGCGATGTCGCCGGTGTCCTACACCTCGGGTGCGCGCTTCCTGGAGCTGATCGGCGCGCCGATGCTGTCCTTCTACGACTGGTACGCCGACCTGCCGAACGCCTCGCCGCAGATGTTCGGCGACCAGACCGACGTGCCCGAGTCGGGGGACTGGTGGGACGCCGGCTACCTGATGATGTGGGGCTCCAACGTCCCGATGACCCGCACGCCCGACGCCCATTGGATGACCGAGGCTCGCTACCGCGGCCAGAAGGTCGTCGCGGTCGCGCCCGACTACGCGGAGAACGTGAAGTTCGCCGACGAGTGGGTGAGTCCGGCGCCCGGCACCGACGGCGCGCTCGCGATGGCGATGGGCCACGTCGTCCTCAAGGAGTTCTTCGTCGACGCCACGACGCTCTTCTTCGAAGCCTACGACAAGCAGTACACCGACCTGCCCCACCTGGTCTGCCTCGAGGTGGGCGAGGACGGGGCCTACCGGCCCGGCAAGTTCCTGGTCGAGGGCGACCTCGGCGGCATCAGCGAGAACGCCATGTGGAAGCCCGCGGTGATCGACGCGATGAGCGGCGAGGTGCGGATCCCGCACGGCTCGATCGGCGACCGATATGGCGAGGAGGGCCTCGGCCACTGGAACCTCGACCTCGGCGACATCGACCCCGCACTCAGCATGTACACCGACCACGAGGGCGGCACCCGAGAGTCCGTCGAGGTCGAGTTGCCGCGCTTCGACGCCCCGGACGGCGAGGTCGTGCACGAGCGCCGTGGCGTCCCGGTGGCGCGGGTCGGCGACCGCGTCGTGACCACGGTCCTCGACCTGCTCCTCGCGCAGTACGGCGTCGCTCGGCCCGGCCTACCGGGTGTGTGGCCGCGCACCGACGAGGCCGACCCGCGGGGGTACGACGACCCGGAGGTGCCAGCCACTCCCGCGTGGCAGGAGCAGCACACGGGTGTACCCGCCACCCAGGTCGTGCGGCTGGCGCGCGAGTGGGCGCAGAACGCCGTCGACACCGAGGGCCGCGGGATGATCCTGCTCGGCGCTGGCGTGAACCACTGGTTCCACTCCGACCAGATCTACCGGGCGATCCTGCTGCTCACCACGATCACCGGCACGCAGGGTCGCAACGGTGGCGGTTGGGCGCACTACGTGGGCCAGGAGAAGATCCGGCCGATCATGGGCTTCCAGCACATGGCCTTCGCCCTGGACTGGCACCGCCCGCCGCGGCACATGAACCAGACCGCGTACTGGTACGTGAACACCTCGCAGTACCGCTACGACACCTTCTCCGCCGACGACCTCGACGCCGGGACCGGCGTCTTCGCGGGGAAGACGGTGATGGATCTGCTGGCCCAGTCGGTCCGGCTCGGGTGGTCGCCGTCGTACCCCACGTTCGACCGCAGCAGCCTGCAGCTCGCCGACGACGCCGAGGCTGCCGGGATGGAGGTGCCGGCCTTCGTGGCCCAGCAGCTCAAGGAGGGCAGCCTCCGGTTCGCGGTGGAGGACCCCGAGCACGAGGACAACCACCCGCGCGTGCTGTCGCTGTGGCGCTCCAACCTGCTCGGCTCCTCGGCGAAGGGCAACGAGTACTTCCTGCGCCACCTGCTCGGCACCGACTCGGCCGCCACCGCGGTGGAGGCTCCGCCGGACAAGCGCCCCGCCGACGTGGTGTGGGCGGAGAAGGCCGCCGAGGGGCGGCTCGACCTGCTGACGACGATCGACTTCCGGATGACGTCGTCGACGATCTTCAGCGACGTCGTCCTGCCGGCGGCGACCTGGTACGAGAAGCACGACCTGTCCACCACCGACATGCACCCCTTCGTCCACTCGTTCAACCCCGCCATCGCCCCGCCGTGGCAGACCAAGTCGGACTGGGACACCTGGAAGGTGATCGCGAAGAAGTTCTCCGAGCTCGCCGAGACCCACCTCGGCACCCGCAAGGACGTGGTCGCCAAGCCGCTGTGGCACGACACCCCGGAGGCGATGGCGACCGAGCATGGTGTGGTGAAGGACTGGAAGACCGGTGAGGTCGACCCGGTGCCGGGGAAGACGATGCCGGTGATCGCCGTCGCCGAGCGCGACTACACCGCGATCTTCGACAAGATGACCTCGATCGGCCCGCTCATGGAGAAGGTCGGCATGCTCACCAAGGGCGTGGCCTACGACGTCAAGCGCGAGATCGACGTGCTGCGCACCCGCAACGGCGTGGCCCGCGGCGGCGCTGGCGCGGGCCAGCCCAAGGTCGAGACCGACGTCCAGATGGCCGACGCGATCCTGCACCTGGCCGGCGTCTCCAACGGCCACCTCGCGACCCAGGGCTTCCGCTTCCTGGAGAAGCGCACCGGCACCGAGCTGGCCGACCTCGCGGCCGAGCACGAGGGCAAGCAGATCACCTTCGCCGACACCCAGGTGCAGCCCGTCCCGGTGATCACCTCGCCGGAGTGGTCGGGCTCGGAGTCCGGCGGTCGGCGCTACAGCCCGTTCACCATCAACATCGAGCGCAAGAAGCCGTTCCACACCCTGACGGGCCGCCAGCAGTTCTACGTCGACCACGACTGGTTCCTCGGGATGGGGGAGATGCTGCCGGTCTACCGGCCACCGCTCGACATGACGGCGCTGTTCGGCGAGAAGCCGATCGGCGAGCAGAACGAGCTGGGCGTCTCGGTGCGCTACCTGACGCCGCACAACAAGTGGTCGATCCACTCCGAGTACCAGGACAACCTGTTCATGCTGTCGCTCTCGCGTGGCGGGCAGTCGGTGTGGATCTCCGACCGCGACGCCGCGAAGGTCGGCATCCGTGACAACGACTGGATCGAGATGGTCAACCGCAACGGCGTGGTGGCCGCACGGGCGATCGTCAGCCATCGGATGCCGGAGGGCACGGTCTACATGCATCACGCGCAGGACCGGCTCATCGACGTACCTCTCACCGAACGGGACGGCAAGCGTGGCGGGATCCACAACAGCCTCACCCGCGTGCTGCTCAAGCCCAACCACATCGTCGGGGGCTACGCCCAGCTGGCCTACTTCTTCAACTACATCGGACCGATCGGCAACAACCGCGACGAGGTCACGATGATCCGCAAGCGGACCGCCCCCGTCGAGTACTGAGCAGGAAGGAGACGACGACATGCGCGTGATGGCCCAGATGGCGATGGTCATGAACCTCGACAAGTGCATCGGCTGCCACACCTGCTCGGTGACCTGCAAGCAGGCGTGGACCAACCGCACCGGCACCGAGTACGTCTGGTTCAACAACGTCGAGACCCGGCCCGGTCTCGGCTATCCCCGGACCTACGAGGACCAGGACGAGTGGCAGGGCGGCTGGGTCCGCCGGCCCAACGGGCGACTCGCCCTGCGGGCCGGCGGCCGGGTGAAGAAGCTGCTGAGCATCTTCTCCAACCCCAAGCTGCCGTCGATCGACGACTACTACGAGCCGTGGACCTACGACTACGAGACGCTCACCAGCTCCCCCCAGACCGACACCTTCCCGGTCGCCCGGCCCAAGAGCCTGATCTCCGGCGAGGACATGAACGTCGAGTGGTCGGCCAACTGGGACGACGACCTCGGCGGCTCACAGGAGCACGCGGCCCGCGACGTGATGCTCAAGGGCATCGAGGACAAGGTGAAGCTCGAGTTCGAGCAGACCTTCATGTTCTACCTGCCGCGCATCTGCGAGCACTGCCTCAACCCGTCGTGCGCTGCTTCCTGCCCCAGCGGCGCGATCTACAAGCGGGCCGAGGACGGCATCGTGCTGGTCGACCAGGACCGCTGCCGCGGCTGGCGCATGTGCGTGTCGGGTTGCCCCTACAAGAAGGTCTACTTCAACCACAAGACCGGCAAGGCCGAGAAGTGCACCTTCTGCTACCCGCGCGTCGAGGTCGGCATCCCGACGGTGTGCTCCGAGACGTGCGTCGGCCGGCTCCGCTACATCGGGCTGGTCCTCTACGACGCCGACAAGGTGCTCGAGGCCGCCGCGACCGAGGACGAGCACGCGCTCTACGACGCCCAGCGCGCGTGCTTCCTCGATCCCGAGGACCCGGCCGTACAGAGGGCCGCCGAGGATGCCGGCATCCCGGGCGACTGGGTGGAGGCTGCGAAGAAGTCCCCCGTGTGGGCGCTGATCAACCGTTACGAGGTCGCGCTGCCGCTCCACCCGGAGTACCGCACGATGCCGATGGTCTGGTACATCCCTCCGCTGTCACCGGTGGTCGACGTCGTGCAGGAGACGGGGGAGGACGCCGAGGACCGCGGCAACCTCTTCGCCGCGATCGACACACTCCGGATCCCGGTCGAGTACCTCGCGAACCTGTTCACCGCGGGCGACACCGCACCGGTCGACAAGGTCCTCAAGCGGCTCGCCGCGATGCGCTCCTACATGCGCGACATCAACCTCGGTCGCGACCCCGACGAGTCGATCCCGGCTGCCGTCGGGATGAGCGGGGAAGAGATCTACGAGATGTTCCGGCTCCTCGCGATCGCCAAGTACAACGAGCGCTACGTCATCCCTCCCGCCCACGCCGAGCAGGCCCACGCGCTGGAGGAGCTGGCCACCGACTGCGCCGTCGACTTCGACGCCGCCGGCTCGTACTACGACCAGGCCCTGCTGGGCGAGGGCGCCGGCTACCCGACGCCTGTCGCGGTCGAGAACTTCCGGATGCTCCAGGACCGGCAGACCGCCGACACCGTGGCCGCGCCCGACGACAAGGCGAGCCGGGTCAACCTGCTCAACTGGGACGGCAAGGGCACACCCGAGGGCTTGTTTCCACCGCCGTCCGACGGGAGAGAGCAGTGATGTTCCGACGCCGTCAGCGCTCCGGCCCCAGCGAGGACGTACGCCGCGTGTGGGCGGTCTGCTCGGCGGTGCTGGACTACCCGACCTGCGACCTCGTGGCCGCGGTGGACGGCCTCGAGGCTCTAGTGCCCGACGACCCCCACCTGCGGGAGCTCCTCGCGTACCTCCGCTCGACGCCGCTGGAGCGGCTGCAGGAGGACTACGTCGCCACCTTCGACCACACGCGCAAGTGCGCGCTCTACCTGACCTACTTCGCCTACGGCGACACCCGCCGCCGCGGTGCTGCACTGGTGCGGTTCAAGGAGGCCTACCGTGCCGCCGGCGTCGAGTGGCTCGACGACGGGGAGCTCCCCGACCACCTCTGCGCCGTGCTCCAGCTCGGGGCGACCGTCGACGCCCACACGACGTGGCAGCTGCTCACCGAGCACCGGGCCGGCGTCGAGATGCTCCGCCTCGCCCTGACCGGCTGGCGCAACGACGACGGCACCACCGGGTCGCCCTGGGCAGCGGCCCTGCTGGCTCTCTGCGGCACGCTGCCCGTGCTCGAGGGCGCCGAGGCCGACGCCGTACGCCGGCTCGTCGAGCAGGGCCCGCCCGCCGAGGAGGTGGGCCTGTCCGGCTACGGCGCCGACCCTGCCCTCGACGTCGGACCGGCACTCATCGCCTCCGCCTCGATCCCCGTAGGAGCACCGATGGGAGCCTCCCGATGAGCACCTTCCTCTGGGTCATCGTCCCCTACCTCTGCCTCGCGGTCTTCGCGGTCGGGCACGTGTGGCGCTACCGCTACGACAAGTTCGGCTGGACCACCCGCTCCTCGCAGCTCTACGAGAACCGGCTGCTCCGGCTCGGCTCGCCACTCTTCCACTTCGGCATGCTCGGCGTGGTCGGCGGACACGTCATCGGTCTCTTGGTCCCGCGATCGTGGACCGAGGCCGTCGGGATCGACGATCACCTCTACCACTACGCCGCCGTCGGTGGCGGCCTCGTCGCGGGCGCCATGACGCTGGTGGGCATGTCCATCCTCATCTATCGCCGGCGCACGGTCGGACCGGTCTTCTCGGCCACGACGCCGATGGACAAGGTGATGTACGCCTTCCTCGGAGCGGCCATCGTGCTGGGCATGTGGAACACCATCGCGGGCTCGATCTTCAGCCTGGGAGGTGAGTACAACTACCGCGAGGGAGTCTCGGTCTGGTACCGCTCGTTCCTCGCCTTCCAGCCCGACGCCGACCTGATGGCGCAGGCGCCGATCGGCTTCAAGCTCCACGCCCTCGTCGCCTTCGGCCTCTTCGCGTTGTGGCCGTTCACCCGCCTGGTGCACGTCTTCTCCGCTCCGCTCGGCTACCTCACCCGCCCCTACATCGTCTACCGCTCGCGCGACGACCGGCCGCTCGGCAACGCCGCCCCACGACGCGGCTGGGACCAGGCCTCGCGATGACATCCTGCAGCCCTGGCATCGCCACGGCCACCGACGTCGCCGCTGCGCAGCAGGCCCAGCGCTCGGAGCGCCTTGTTCGCGACGTCATGATCACCGCTCCGAAGACACTCCCGGCCCTGAGCTCGGTCCACGAGGCACGGGTGGCCCTGGCCGACCCCCACGTCCACATGGTGCTCCTGACCCACGGGAAGAAACTCCAGGGCACGCTCATCCGCACCGACCTGCCAGAGAACGCATGCGGGGACGGACCAGCCCTACCGTGGTCGACCGTGTCCGGGCGAACCGTGGCCCCCCACGCACCGGCCGCCCGGATGCGGGCCGTACTCGTCAGCTCCGGACTGCGTCGACTCGCCGTGGTGGACACGGACCGCACACTTCTCGGCCTGCTCTGTCTCAAGCGCTCCAGGACCGGCTTCTGCTCCGACGCCGACGTCACCAGTCGCGCCCAGGCCAACACGACAACCCAAGGAGAACCGCGATGAAGACCACCCCGCTGGCCGACCTAGTGGACGAGCACCTGGAGGAGGCTCGCCGCAGCAGCGCCGGACGCAGCGCCCAGACCATCTACGGCGGTCAGGGCCGCGTCCTGCGTCAGACGCTGATCGCCCTCGCCGCGAACCGCCGACTGGGCGAGCACGAGAGTCCTGGCGAGGCCACCCTGCACGTGCTGCATGGCACGGTCAGGCTGCATGCGGGACAGGAAGTCTGGGACGGCGCGGCCGGCGACCACGTGCTGATCCCACCGACACGGCATGACCTCGAGGCGCTCGAGGACGCAGCCGTCCTGCTCACCGTCGGGCTGCATGGCGTGCCGGGAGCCTGACCGAGCCGAAGCCTGAGCGACTTCGGTCCCGATAGACGATCCCGCACCGGGTCGCTCCGCGAGCCCATCCCGCACCGGGTCGCTCCGCGAGCCCATCCCTCATCGGTCATGCGTGAGTCTGCGCAGGATGTCGTCGACGACGCGCTCGAGCGGTGCGGTGGCGTCGATGGCAATGCCCTCAGGAGTGTCCTGTCCGGATGCATGCAACCGGTCAACCAGGGCTCGCTCATCCGGCCTGGCGCCGAACTCGCCGTTGGGGCGGGCATCGAGACGCTTCATGAGCGTGCCGCGGTCGATGGTCAGGACAAAGACCGCGTCGAACAGATCGATGAACTGCGGGTAGTTCCGCGAGCCCCCGCAGAAGAACGTCGCCTCTGTCCGGTCGTCGAAGACGAGTGCTCTGACCTTGGCCACGTCCCACAGGTGGTACTCGTGGCCGCCAACCTCCACCGGGGCGCCAGTGGCCGGGTCGCCGGCGTAGGCCAGCTGCCGATCGCCGTGGACGGCGTGGTGGCCGCGCCTGTGCAGCTCGTCACACACGGAGGTCTTGCCACTGCCGGAGACGCCTTCGATGAGGTAGTTCTTCCTGCCCACCCCCGGAGGCTAGCCATCAGAAGCTGTGAGGACATCCGGGTTGCGTCCTCGCACCGGCCGGCCCGCCGTGCGTCGCTGCCCGATGACCCGATCACCGATCGGCCTTCGGCGAGGGGTCCCGTTTCCGACACCCAAGCGGAACACGGCCACCGACAGGCCGAGATCGGCTGGACGGTTCACACGGACGCCGGTGACCGTTCGCCATCGGCCGCAAACCTTCCATCCGGCTGTAACATCATCGGGGTGAAGATGGTGAGTTGGCGCGTCTGGGCGATGTGAACCCGAAGACCATCCGCTATTACGAGTCGATCGGGTTGCTGCCCGCACCCGCGCGCACCCACTCGGGTTACCGGGACTACGACGACTCCTATTTGGACCGGCTGACGTTCATCCGCACGGCGCAGCGCTTGGGGCTCACCTTGGATGAGGTCAAGGAGATCCTGTCCTTCCGGGAGCGGGGGGAGGCGCCGTGCGCGTACGTGCGGGGTGTGCTCGAGACCCAGCTGAACAGCATTGATCGGCGGATTCGGGAGCTGGAGGAGCTGCGTGGGCAACTCACGGAGCTGGTGACCGAGGCCGACCGCCTGCCGGAGGTGGGTGGTACCTGTCGGCTGATCGAGCACGTCCGACAGAAGGCGGTCGCGGCCGGCCAGTCGGGGGAGGGTTAGGCGGCGGCGGCGGCCATCTGGCGGCAGGCCTCGGCTGCGGTCCGGCAGGCTTCGGCGCACTCGGTCATGCCGGTGCGGTCGCACTCTTCCGCGCAGCGGTCGCAGGCGTCGGCACAGGTGGTGCACATGGCGGCGGAGAACTGGCTGTCGCGGGCGAGCAGCGGGATGCAGGCCTGACAAAGCGTGGCGCAGTCCGAGCACAGCGAGATGCACGTGGTCAGCTCTGCGTTGCCTTGGCTGGCGCAGTCCTTGGCGCACGCCTCGCACGTGGCGACGCAGTCGGCCAGGAGGTTGATCAGCTGCTGGGTGCGGTCGTCGACCAGTGGCATGTCGGATCCTTCCTTTCAAAGGCCCCGGGCAGGGGGCGGGTTTCTCGGTCATGACCCACGTTCGACCTTCCTGTCACTGGAGGGTCAACCCCGTCGGGCACGGCCCTGGCCGTGTTGAGCGCTTGGCCACCCGGTTCCGTCCGACTTGACCTTCCACTCGGATGGAATGTCTACGGTGGGTGTCATGGGTGATGAAATGGCCGCCCGGGCCGCAGTGGAGGTATTTGAGGACCACCTGCGACTGGGCCAGCAAGGGACGGTCGAGGAGGACCTGGTCCGCAACTACGCCGACGACGTGGTCGTGCTCACCGCTGACGGCGTCCACCGAGGCCACGACGGCGTGCGGGAGCTGGCCAAGCTGCTGGACCGGCAGCTACCCGATGCGACCTTCACCTATACCGCGCAGGTCATCGCCGGCGAGGTGGGCTTCTTGGAGTGGACGGCCCGCGCCGCCGACGGCACCCGGGTAGAGGACGGGGCCGACTCCTTCGTCATCCGCGACGGCCGCATCCGGGCCCAGACCATCCACTACACCGTCAAACCGGCCCCCGGGCACGATCCGGACTCCGGCCGGAGATCTGAAAGGTGATCACCATGAACGAGACCGCCACGCTGAAGGTGGAGGGCATGACCTGCACCGGCTGTGAGCAGCGCCTCGGCGTCGCGCTGCACCGCCTGGAGGGGGTCTACGAGGCGACCGCGAACCACCGCACCGGCCAGGTGCGGGTCCGGTTCGACCCCACGGTCACCGGACCCGAGGCGTTCGCCGAGCGGATCGTCACCGCCGGCTACCAGGTCACCGGCCAGAGCGAGGTGTCGCCGTAGTGACCACGCCCACCCAGACCGAGCAGCTGTGGGCCGAAGAGCCGAGCCACCTGGCCGGACACGCCCGGATCCGGGCCCGGATCGCCGGCCTGCACTGCTCGCTGTGCACCGGCACGATCGAGAAGGCGTTGGGCCGGCAGCCGGGGGTGGACAAGGTCGCGGTCAGCCTTACCCACGAGCAGGCGCTGATCGACTACGACCCCGCGGTGATCCAACCGGAGAAAATCCTGGGCACGCTCCGCGACATCGGCTACGACCTTTACGACCCGCGCAAGCTGCGCCCGTTCGAGGAGGAAGAGGCCGACCTGGTCCGGGAGGGCAAGCGGCTGCTCGCCGCCGTGGCGGCTAGCCTGACCGCGATCGCGCTGATCCTGGAGGTCTCCGGGGTGTGGTCGCTGCTGGTGCCCGCCTCGGTGGTCGCACTGATGGTGCCGGTCTCGTATGCGATCCTGCGCCCGGCCGGGCCGGTGCGGGCGCTGCTCGGCGCCCTGGCGATCATCGCGCCGGCCGCGATCGCCAACACCGCCCGCGAAACCGGTGTCCTGACTGAACCGGCCACCGGCTGGCTGACCGGGGTGCTGGCGGTCGCGGTGGTGTTCGGCATCGCCCCACACATCCTGCGGATGGCCTACCAGGCCGCGCGGCGCCGGATCCTGAACCAGCACGTGCTGCTGGAGGTGGGCGCGTTCGCCGGCATCGTCGGCGGGCTGATCGGGTTGACCGGCGCCTTCCCGAACTATCCGACCGCGCCGTTCTTCGCCGTCACGGTGCTGGTGGCGAACTACCACATCTTCTCCGAGTGGCTGTCCCTGCTGGTCAAGACCCGCTCCAGCCAGGCGGTGAAGAAGCTGCTGGATCTGCAGCCCGACACCGCCCGCCTGGTCCGCGACGGCACCGAGGAGGAGGTGCCGCTCGCGCAGGTCGCGGTGGGAGACCTGGTGCGGATCCGGCCGGGCGAGCGCATCCCGGTTGATGGCCGGGTGGCCACGGGGTTCTCCACCGTCGACGTCTCGATGGTCACCGGCGAGCCGGTCCCGGTGGAGCGCAGCGCCGGGGATGAGGTGATTGGCGGTTCGATCAACGCCTCCGGAACGCTGTTGGTGGAGGCCACCCGGATCGGCGCGGACAGCTTCCTGGCCCAGGTGGTTCGGCATGTGGAGGACGCTCGGGCACTCAAGCCGGGCATCTTGCACCTGGTCGACCGAGTGCTGCGCATCTACACGCCCACCGTGTTGATCGTGGCCGCCGCCGCGCTGGTCGGCTGGCTGGCTGGCTCCTGGCTGCTGACCGGGGAACCCGACGTGCGCAGAGCCGTGTTCGCCGGCCTCGGCGTGCTGGTCATGGGCTACCCGTGTGCGGTCGGGATCGCCGCGCCGCTGGCCATCGTGCGCGCCGCAGGGGAGGCCGCGGACCTCGGCATCATCATGCGCACCGGGGAGGCGTTCCAGACCTTCGGCCAGGTCCGCCGGATCGTGATGGACAAGACCGGCACCCTGACCGAGGGGCGCCCCGCCGTCCGGGAGGTCGTGTCTCTGGTCGGCGAGGACGACCTGCTGGCCACCGCCGCGGCGGCCGAGTCCTCCTCCGAGCATCCGCTGGCCCGAGCGATTGTCGACGCCGCGGCCGACCGAGGCGTGGGACTGCCAGGGGCGGAGAGCTTCGAGTCGATCACCGGCTTCGGGGTCAGCGCTCGGGTCAGCGGCCGGGACGTGCTGGTGGGTCGTCCCGCCTTCCTGGCCGACCATGGTGTCGACCTGGGTCGACTGACCGCGAGAGTGGACCAGCTGGAGGCTGCCGGGCGCACCGTGGTCGCGGTCAGCGCAGACGGTCAGCCACTGGGGGCGCTCGCCCTGGGAGATGAGATCCGCGCCGAGTCGATCGAGGCGCTGACCCAGATGAGAGAGGCCGGGTTGTCCCCGGTGCTAGTCACCGGAGACAACGAGCGCGCCGCCCGGCACGTGGCTGCCAAGCTCGGGATCGAGGACGTGCGGGCGGGGGTGCTGCCGGAGGGCAAGGCAGAGATCGTCCGAGACCTGCAGGCCGACGGCACCCGGGTGGCGATGGTGGGAGACGGCATCAACGACGCTCCGGCGTTGATGCAGGCCGATGTGGGGATCGCGATGGGCGGCGGCACCGACATCGCGGTCGAGTCGGCCGATGTCATCGTCGTCCGTGACGACCTGCGCGCAGTCCTGACGGCTCGACAGATCAGCCGCTCCAGCTACCGCCGCACCCGCCAGAACGTCGCGCTGGCGTTCCTCTTCAACGGCATCGGCATCCCGGCCGCGACCACCGGCCTGGTCTACCCGGTCTGGGCGATGATCGCGATGGCCCTGTCGGTCACCACGATCTTCATCAACTCCATCGGCGGACGGCCCTCACTGCTGTTCGAGGCCATCGGCAGTGTCGGCCGCGCCTCGTCCGGGGACCAGCAGGAGCTGCAACGATGACCGGGTTTGCGGTTGTCAACGAGGGCGCCCTGGAACACGTCTCGACCCAGCCGGGTCTGATATGGCTCGATTTCTGGCAGGCCAGCTGCGCCCCATGCCGGGCACTGGAGCCTCGGCTTGAGCGGTTCGCCGCCCGGCATCCGGGGGAGTTTCAGGGCTACCGGGTCGATGTGGACGCTCAGCCCGATGCGCCGGCTCGCTATGACGTGATGAGCGTGCCGACGATCGTGGTGCTTCGCGATGGGCGGGAGATCGCTCGGCTGGACGGTCTGATCCGGGAGACCGATCTCGAAGACGTGCTCCGGGCGGCGTCGGCGGGTGCATGATGTGGCAGTTCATCGTGGGCGCCGCCGCAACCTGCTCGCGCCTTCCATAAGGACATGCGTCCTCTGTCGGGCGCTCGTCGATATCTCATCGGCTCACGGGGACGCCGCCCGGACCAACCAAGACGAGTGGATCCATGCGCGGTACCCGTACTGGCACCTCGGCCCTGTCGGGACTCCATCCGATGGACCGACGAGGTCAGCGCAGGCGTCGGAAGACCGCCCAGCCGGTCTCCACGCTCACGGCTACGGCCAGACCGAACACCAGGTGGGCGAGGAACCCCCGGACGTGGGTGCTGAGCGGATATTCCAGGTTGGGCGCGGAGAACCCGAACGCGGGCGTCATGAGTTCGTCCGCGACGATGCTCATGGCCGCACCAGTGGCCAGTCCGGCGACCGGAGTCGATAGGCGGGTGCTGCGCCGCAGGACCGGGTAGAGCGGTGCCCATTGGGCGGCGAGCCCGTAGTGCAAGACGAGGCTGAGACGGTCCAACTGCTGGTCGTTCAGGTCGAGGCCGACGCTGCGGGTGATCTTCTCTGCGGCGACGCGGTAGGGAGGTCCAGGACGGACGGCGTCTCCGCGTTCGCGGTCGGCGGCGGACTCCATCTCGTACAGCTTCATGCTCACCGGCTCCATCGCCTTGGTGCCGACGTAGCTGGCGGCGGTGGCCAAGGCGACGTCACGGACGGCTTCGCGTGTCCTCACTGTTCCTCCCGATGGTTGCGGGCCTGGGTCGAGGCTGAGACGAGACGGCGGGGTGGGTCGCAGCGGGTGCGACGGCGAAGCCGGAGCGCGGCGAGCACGCCCGCCACTCCGACGAGGGCGATGGCCGTCACAAGCACGGCGGTGTTGCCGCTGACCGCGGCGACGACCGCACCGAGGCCACCGATCCCGGCCACCAGCAGTACGGCATGACCGACGCAGCACACCACCATGGCGATGGCGCCGACGGCCAGGGGCCGGGTCGGGTCAGGCACAGCAGGAGGTGGGCAGTTCGTTGCGGAACAGTCCAGCGGTGATCCGCAGGCTTTCGGCCATGGTCAGGTACGGGGCCCAGGTGTCGGCGAGGTCGTCGACGGTCATCTCCGCCTTGATCGCGTAGGTCGCGGCGAGCGTGATCTCGCCCGCTCCGTCCGCGACCGCGTGGACACCCAGGACTCTGCCGGTGCTGGCGTCGGCGACCAGTTTCAACGCGCCGCGGGTGTCGTGGTTGACCAGCGCCCTGGGCACGTCCTCCATGGCCAGGGTGCGGCAGGCGCAGGCGTGCCCCTGCTCCAGGGCTTGTTCCTCGGTGAGCCCGGCAGAGGCGAGCTGTGGTCGGGTGAACATCACCGAGGGGAGGCCGGTGTAGTTCACGGTCGCGGGCTCGGTGCCGTGGTGTGCGAGGGCGTTGATAGCGGCGACTCGTCCGGATTCGGCGGCGACGTACACGTACTGGGGGGTGCCCGCGACGTCGCCTGCCGCGTACACCCGCGGGTTGGACGTGGCCTGGCGCTCGTCGATCATCACGAAGCCTCGCTCGTCGGTGTCGACTCCGGCCGCCTCGAGATCCAACGCCGTGGTGTCGGAGTGCCTGCCAGTCGCCACCAGCAGCTGCTCGGCGCTCACCTGCTCCCCGGACATGGTCCTCACCCTGACGCCGCCCTCGGCGCGCTGCACGCCGGTGGCGTGTTCCGGGATCACGGTGATGCCGTCTTCGGCGAACACGCCGGCGATCACCTCGCGCAACTCCGGCTCCGCATGCGGCGCCAGCCGCCCGACCACGGTCACCCGAGCACCGAGGTGGGCGAACAGCTGTGCCTGCTCCATCCCGACGTAGCCGCCACCGATGACCACCAGCGACTCGGGCACCTCACTCAGTTCCATCGCCGTGGTCGACGTCAGGTAGCCCACGTCCTCGATCCCGTCGAGACCGCGCACCGTGGGCTGGGAGCCGGTGGCGATCACGTAGGCGCGTGCCCGCAACGGCTTCCCGTCGACCTCCACGGTGTCCTTGTCGGCGAAGCGCGCTTCACCGGAGATCATCGGGAACCCCCATGCGTCGGCGACCTCGGCGTACTTGTGCTGCTTGAGGCGGTTGATCAGCTCGCTCTTTTGCGCCATCAGCGCGCCCAGGTCCACACCGTTCGCGGAGGTGGGGACGCCGTCGAACGGGTTGGTCAGGGCACCGTGCCGGATACCGGCAGCGGCCAGCAGGGTCTTGGACGGGACACAGCCGACGTTGAGACACGTGCCGCCGAGAGCGCCGCGTTCAACGAGCGCCACGTTGGCGCCTGCCTTGCGGGCCGTGATCCCAGCGGCCATCGCGGCTCCTCCGGAGCCGATCACAGCCAAGTCAACGTCGTACTCCAGGCTCATCTTGATCTCCTCCGCTTGGTGTTCGCGTGTCCGTTCATCCACCATGGACCTTCCAGTGCAGGAGAAGGTCAAGTAGCCAGAGCGGAGACCGGCATGCGTATCGGAGAACTCGCCGCGGCCACCAGCACCACCACCAAGACGCTGCGGTTCTACGAGGACAGCGGCCTGCTGCCGCACGCTAAACGGACCGCCGGCGGATACCGTGACTACGGGCGCGAGGCCATCGCCAGGCTCGACTTCATCCGGCGAGGCCGCGCCGCCGGACTCACCCTTGCGCAGATCCGCGAAGTTCTCGACATCCGCGACGCCGGGACCGCCCCTTGCCGCCACGTCGCCGAACTTCTCGATGACCGCTTGTCGGCCCTCGATCAGCAGATCGCCGACCTACAAGCACTACGCGCGAACGTCGCCCACCTCCGAGACGACGCCGCACATGCCAACCCCGCGGAGTGTGAACCTGAGGATGTCTGCCGCTATCTTTGAGCCCTCCGCCGGGCATGGGTCCGCGGCAATAGTTGTTGCGGCTGGACAGAACGTTGCACGCGTTGACCTCGCGGAAGCCTCGCACGACGCTCACCTGGACGCACTCGACTCGTGGACGCAGGCTCTTCGGTCGTTCATCGACACTCGCGTAACGCGATCCCGCACTGGTCACGCTCCGCGTGACGATCGGTGATCGGGACCGGCACCCGCCGCAAGAGGTAGCGCGCGACACTAGCCGGTGGTGTCGTCGAGTCTGCGGCCATGAGCGAAGACTTGAGAGGGCATGACTTAGCCCCGGCGACATGGCCAAGGCCAGCTGTCCACCGGGGCTTTCAAGCGAAACGATACGTGAGAATGGGGGCGATGACAACGTCGCCACCGCCTCCGCCGAGTCCTAGGCCACCCGTGCCTGGGCCTTGGGTAGAGCGCTGGCTGAGCCAGCCCCGACACGGTGTCTACCTGGCCGCCAGCAAAGGCGACCCGCAGTTGGCTTTGGACCTGTACGAGTGGAACGCCGAGATCAGCGCCGCCCTGTTGCGAGATCTCGCCCACCTGGAAGTCGGGCTACGCAACGCCTACGACCGCGCGCTCAGTGCGCGGTGGCCCGGACCCCCACACTGGACCACGGCCAACATCCCGGCCTTCGCGCCGTTGTGGCGCACCCGTCGTGGTCGACGAGTCGACGTCAACCTGCGGACACGTGAGTCACCCCACCGTGCCGTCGACTCCGCCGGCGGCCCCGCAGCTCCACCCGGCAAGGTCATCGCTGAGTTGATGTTCGGCTTCTGGCGGTTCCTCAGCTCCTCCGCCCATGAGAAGTCGCTGTGGGTGCCATCCCTCCACCAGGCGTTCGCACCGGGCACTGACCGGCGCGACGTCGACCGCCCCATCGGACGCCTGCACGGTCTGCGCAACCGAGTGGCCCACCACGAGCCACTCCTCAGGTACGACATAACGGGACGCGTCACCGACATCGCGACCGTTGCCGGCCTGCTCGATCCCGACCTCGACCGGCACCTGAGCGCGACCAGTCGAGTCACCGGGTCCTCGTTCAGCGCCCCCGCTGAGCACGAGACTGATAGCTCGACGCCGAGGTGGCAGAGGGGCTTGTCGCAGACGGCCCGCAGCGAGTTCCTGGTGAGGTCGAGCCCTGCTCGATGCCCGAGCCGACCCACCCCCTGGTTCGGCCGGACCAACCCCATTGGAGGTGCGCCATGAACGCACTGCTCGTCGGGTACGCCCGATGCTCCACCGATCAACAAGACCTCACCGCGCAACGTGACGGGCTGCTCGGACTCGGCGTCGAGGCCGAGCGGATCTACGTCGATCACGGCCTGACCGGCACCAACCGCGAGCGCCCCGGCCTGCGCGAGGCGCTGGCCGCCTGTCGTGCCGGGGACACGCTGGTCGTGACCAAGCTCGACCGGCTAGCCCGGTCCCTGCCTGATGCCCGGGCGATCGCCGACGAGCTCACCACCCGCCAGATCAGCCTCAGCCTCGGCGGGTCCATTTATGACCCGACCGATGCTGTCGGGAAGCTGCTGTTCAACGTGCTGGCGATGGTCGCTGAGTTCGAGTCCGACCGCATCAGGCTTCGCACAGTCGAGGGCATGAAGGTCGCCAGGGCCAAGGGACGGCTGAAGGGCAAGCAGCCCAAGCTAAGCCGCAAGCAGGAAGCGCACCTGGTCTCGCTAGTGCACAGCGGCGAGTACAGCACCCTCGAGGTAGCTGAGCTGTTCGGGATCGGCCGCTCGACGGTCTATCGCGCCATCGAGCGCCAACGAATCGCGGCCAAGGCCGATCTTGCTGACGCCTCCACACGACGCTGATCGTCACCTCGTTGGCGTCCCGCAACCGACACCTCGGCGGGACGCCGATGAGCGGAACTGATCGGAGCCGGTCTCGACCACAGCGGTTTGCCCAGTGGGGTTCCCCTTACGGGCATGCGATCTGGGCTGACGCCTGTGACCGAGTGTTCAGTGCGCGCTGTATAGTTCAGTCCATGCTGACTATTGCTTCGCGTCTCGACGTGATGAACCGCCTGGGTCGTGCACTGGCCGACCCCACTCGATCCCGGATCATCTTGACCCTGCTCGACCATCCCGCTTACCCGGCGGAACTGGCCCGAGATCTGGACCTGACACGCCCGAACGTGTCCAACCACCTGGCATGCCTGCGCGATTGCGGGATCGTCGTCTCCGAGCCCGAGGGTCGTCGGACACGATATGAGATCGCCGATTCGCACCTGGCGCAGGCGCTGACGGCACTGGTCGATGCCACCCTGGCAGTGGACGAAGACGCCCCGTGCATCGATCCCGCCTGCTCGCTTCCCGGATGCGACGCAGCTGGGGAGGGCGCATGATCCTCACCTCGGTCTTGCAGGCGATGGGCCTGTTCGCAGCGACCAACATCGACGACATCATCGTGCTCTCCCTCTTCTTCGCGCGAGGGGCAGGCCAGCGCGGCACTACCGCCCGCATTCTGGCCGGCCAGTACCTCGGATTCGCCGGCATCCTCGGTGCCGCGGTCCTGGTGACCATCGGTGCCGGAGCATTCCTGCCCTCGGCAGCCATCCCGTACTTCGGTCTCATCCCTCTGGGCCTCGGCCTCTGGGCCGCATGGCAGGCCTGGCGCGGAGACGATGACGACGATGACGACGAGGCCAAGGTTGCCGGCAAGAAGGTCGGCGTGTGGACAGTCGCAGGCGTCACCCTTGCCAACGGCGGCGACAACATCGGCGTCTACACCCCTGTCTTCCTCAGCGTGGAACCTCTCGCAGTAGTCGCCTACTGCATCGTCTTCCTCGCGCTCGTCGCGGTCCTGGTGGCCCTGGCAAAGTTCGTCGCCACCCGCCCCCCGATCGCCGAAGTGCTCGAACGCTGGGAGCACATCCTCTTCCCCATCGTTCTCATCGGCCTCGGCATCGTGATCCTCGTCAGCGGCGGAGCCTTCGGACTCTGACGTAGCGGCAGCGATCCAAACGGCCCCGACCGGGCGCACCCCTCTCGGTTCAGACCGCGACACCTACCTGCAGCCAGTCCTGCGTGATCGCGGCAACAAGACCGCCACGGAGCGCTGCAAAAACCCCGCCACCAAGCGAACGAAGCCACAGCGCAAGGGGCCCGTCAGGCCCAGATGTACTCCTCGGCGATCGCGCCGTCGCGCCACTTGGCCACAGTGACCATGCGGTCACCGTTCTCGAACTCGCCAATGACACTTCGGCTTAAGGAGCGACAGGGTCAAGGTATCGGCCAGAGCGCCCCGGATAGGGATCCCGTACCGGGTCGCTCCGCGAGCCCATCGCTCAACGGTGCGGGTCCTCGGCGACGGCACGGAGTTCGACTAGCGCCTCCGGAGTAATGAGCTCGGACACGCCGATCGCCGACCATGCTGGGTAGGGTCTGAGCAAGTGCCGGTCCTTGACGGTTACGAACACATCGAGGTACTCACGCAGACGCACGTGGTAGGTGGTGATCTCGATGAGCGAGCCGAGGTCGGCACCCGCGGCGGCGAGGTACTGACGCAAGTGCGTGAAGAGCTGCTCGAACTGTTGCTCCGGGTCGACGTCCACCGTTCCGTCGGTGCGGGTGCCCGTGACGCCGGACAACAGTAGCAATCCACGACTGCGCACGACGTGCGAGAAGTGCCACTGACCCTCGAACTCGGACGTCTGCTGGTCAAGGAGGTGCTCCATGCCTCCACCGTCGCAGACTCGAATCCCATTTCGTAGCGGAGCGACCCGGGTGGCGAGATATCTGCGACAAGCCGAGGTGGTGGAGCAGACTGGGCGCATGTTGTGCACCATCGTGGGGGCAGGTCCCGGACTCGGTGTCGCGCTGGCGGGACGCTTCCTGAGGGGTGGCTGCGACGTCGCCTTGGTCTCGCGGTCCCCAGGTCGTCTTGAGCAGTGGCGGCAGGCGCATCCGCAGCCAGAGCGAGTCGGGCTCTTCGCTGCGGACGCTGGGAGTTCGGAAAGCCTGGGAGGAGCGTTCGAGGCAATCCGCAGCTGGCGAGGAGAGACCTCGATCCTGATCTACAACGCTGCCGACATGATCCCGAACCAGGTCGCCTCGCTGGACTCGGCCCTGATGGCGGAAGCGATGCGCGTAGATGTGGGTGGCGCATTGACCTGCGTGCAGGAAGTACTACCCGCCATGCGTAAGGAAGGACGGGGGACCATATTGCTGACCGGTGGTGGGCTCGCCTTGGAGCCCTACCCGGAGTGGGGGTCGCTGGCTGCGGGCAAAGCGGCACTGCGCAGTGTGGGGTTGAGCCTGTTCAAAGAGTTGCTGCCCGCGGGCATTCACGTTGCCGTGGTGGCCGTGTGCGGGATCGTCGAGCCGGGCGGCCCATTCAGCCCCGATCTCGTAGCAGAGCAGTACTGGCAGCTGCACAAGCAGCCGCTGGACCAGGCTCAACGCGAACTCGTTTATCTGCCCAAGGGTGCGGACCCCTACTACAACGATCCCCGGCGTCGACACCGCGGGACCTCCCAACCCATCCGCGCGGTCGGCGTCGATCCCGGCCCACCGACCTGACCGGGATTGTCACGCTGCGCGTGACCACAGCGGGAGCTTCGTTCGGGGAAGCCGCCGTGCAAGACCGGCCGCGACCAGTTCCGCTCGCGGGCGTCCCGCCGAGTTGTCGGTTGCGGGACGCCGACGAGGTGACGATCAGCGTCGTGTGGAGGCGTCAGCAAGATCGGCTTTAGCCGCGGTTCGTTGGCGCTCGATGGCGCGATAGACCGTCGAGCGGCCGATCCCGAACAGCTCAGCTACCTCGAGGGTGCTGTACTCGCCGCTGTGCACTAGCGAGACCAGGTGCGCTTCCTGCTTGCGGCTTAGCTTGGGCTGCTTGCCCTTCAGCCGTCCCTTGGCCTTGGCGACCTTCATGCCCTCGACTGTGCGAAGCCTGATGCGGTCGGACTCGAACTCAGCGACCATCGCCAGCACGTTGAACAGCAGCTTCCCGACAGCATCGGTCGGGTCATAAATGGACCCGCCGAGGCTGAGGCTGATCTGGCGGGTGGTGAGCTCGTCGGCGATCGCCCGGGCATCAGGCAGGGACCGGGCTAGCCGGTCGAGCTTGGTCACGACCAGCGTGTCCCCGGCACGACAGGCGGCCAGCGCCTCGCGCAGGCCGGGGCGCTCGCGGTTGGTGCCGGTCAGGCCGTGATCGACGTAGATCCGCTCGGCCTCGACGCCGAGTCCGAGCAGCCCGTCACGTTGCGCGGTGAGGTCTTGTTGATCGGTGGAGCATCGGGCGTACCCGACGAGCAGTGCGTTCATGGCGCACCTCCAATGGGGTTGGTCCGGCCGAACCAGGGGTGTGGGTCGGCTCGGGCATCGAGCAGGGCTCGACCTCACCAGGAACTCGCTGCGGGCCGTCTGCGACAAGCCCCTCTGCCACCTCGGCGTCGAGCTATCAGTCTCGTGCTCAGCGGGGGCGCTGAACGAGGACCCGGGTGACTCGACTGGTCGCGCTCAGGTGCCGGTCGAGGTCGGGATCGAGCAGGCCGGCAACGGTCGCGATGTCGGTGACGCGTCCCGTTATGTCGTACCTGAGGAGTGGCTCGTGGTGGGCCACTCGGTTGCGCAGACCGTGCAGGCGTCCGATGGGGCGGTCGACGTCGCGCCGGTCAGTGCCCGGTGCGAACGCCTGGTGGAGGGATGGCACCCACAGCGACTTCTCATGGGCGGAGGAGCTGAGGAACCGCCAGAAGCCGAACATCAACTCAGCGATGACCTTGCCGGGTGGAGCTGCGGGGCCGCCGGCGGAGTCGACGGCACGGTGGGGTGACTCACGTGTCCGCAGGTTGACGTCGACTCGTCGACCACGACGGGTGCGCCACAACGGCGCGAAGGCCGGGATGTTGGCCGTGGTCCAGTGTGGGGGTCCGGGCCACCGCGCACTGAGCGCGCGGTCGTAGGCGTTGCGTAGCCCGACTTCCAGGTGGGCGAGATCTCGCAACAGGGCGGCGCTGATCTCGGCGTTCCACTCGTACAGGTCCAAAGCCAACTGCGGGTCGCCTTTGCTGGCGGCCAGGTAGACACCGTGTCGGGGCTGGCTCAGCCAGCGCTCTACCCAAGGCCCAGGCACGGGTGGCCTAGGACTCGGCGGAGGCGGTGGCGACGTTGTCATCGCCCCCATTCTCACGTATCGTTTCGCTTGAAAGCCCCGGTGGACAGCTGGCCTTGGCCATGTCGCCGGGGCTAAGTCATGCCCTCTCAAGTCTTCGCTCATGGCGGCAGACTCGACGACACGACCGGCTAGTGTCGCGCGCTACCTCTTGCGGCGGTACCGGTCCCGATTAGCGATCGTCCACCGGGTCGCTCCGCGAGCCCATCCGCTTACGACGATGGTGTTCCGTTTCCGACACCCCACCGGGACACCGCTGCCATGACATCTCCGAACGGTCGCCAATGTCCGCTCACGGTTCGCCTTGCGGAATCGCTCGCACATGTGGGTTGAGCGAGCGCTGGTCAGCTATCGACGCGGCGTCGGTCGGTAGACGAGCTCTTGCGTGTTCCCGTCGAGGGTGCGGCTTTCCAGCAGCTCGAGGTGGAAGTCTCCGGCTCCGCGGAAGACGGGGAAGGCCCCAGTCTTGGCCGAGATCACAGGGAAGACCGTCAGCTGGATGCGGTCCACGAGACCTGCGGCCATGAGCGACCAGTTCAGGGCCAGGCTGGCTTGAGACCGCAGCGGGCGGTCCGAGGTCGCCTTGAGCTGCCGCACCACGGCGATGGCGTCGCCACGCTCGATCGTGGCGTCAGGCCAGCCCAGGGTGCTCTGGAGGGTGGAGGAGATGACAGTTGCTGGGGCCCTGCTTGCTCCAGTAGCCGCCCCAGCTCGCCCCCTCGGCGTAGCCCCCGTATCCGTCGAGGGTGGAGAACACATCCCAGGTGTAGGTGGCGCTCATGCAGCAACTCCTTTGCTCTCAGTCGTCGCGGGTCGACGTTCAGACCGGACCAGTGATCAAGACTCATCTCGCACCGGGTGGCTCGGGACGCTCGGCGGGCCCATCGGTGCGGGACGCGTGCGGTGCGGGATGGCGCGTGGTCGCGGTGGGCTCAGCCGGGCGTGGCCATGACGTCGTGGATCCGGCTGATCCGTCCGTCGGTGATGGTGACCCATTCGCTCATCGAGATCCGCATCGGTTCCCCGTCGTGGTGCGGGGTGAAGGGTGGTCCAGCCGATCCAGGCCGCCTGCTGGCCGTCGATGATCCAGGACTCCACGTCGGTGCTGGCGGTCCCGGTGGCCAGGTCGGCCTGCTGTCGCTCCACGAAGGCGGCAGCGGTCTGCGTCTGCGTCTCGCCGTTGAGGTCCCAGTGCGCGTCGGGCGTCATCAGGTCGGCCGCGTCGGCGAGGTTGCTCTCGAACGTCGCCATGAACCGCTCCACGACGCTCTGTGTCGAGGTGGACATGTCTCGGTCTCCTCCTGGTGGGGTCGATGTGGTGCTGCTCGAGGTCGGTGCTGATTCGGTCGTAGTACTTGCTGGGTCGAGGGGATCGGCCGGGTCGGTCCGTGACGACTACCGCTGGACCTCGTAGACGTTGAGGACGACGCCGGTGGGAAAGGCTCGGGACTCCTGCAGCCGCAGGGAGGGGACGTCGATCGTCCCCTCGAAGAGCCGGCCCCCATGGCCGACGATGGCCGGGAAGACGAACAGTCGGTACTCGTCGACCAAGTCGGCCTCGATGAGTGCGTGGGTGAGCTGAATGCTGCCGGTGACGACGATGTCCGCGCCGGGCTGGTCCTTGAGTTTCCGGACTTCGTCGAGGCCACGCAGGATGGTCGAGTTCTCCCACTCCGGATCGGTGAGGGTGGAGCTGACCACGTACTTGGCGACCTGATTCAAGTGTGCGGTGTTGCCTGTCTGGTCGTCCTCGACGTGTGGCCAGTAGCCCCGCATGTCGGTGAAGGTCTGCCGACCGACCAGGAAGGCGTCGGACGCGGCGGCCTGCTGCTGCAGCACCGCCACCTGCTCGTCAGCGCCGTCGGCCACCGTCGCCGACACGTTGTGCCAGTTCTCGGTCATGTCGATGACGCCGTCCAGGGTGATGTTCTGGGTGATCGCGAGCGTGCGCATCGGTGAGCCCTTTCTCCCGTAGAGTCTACGCTGTCCACATTGCGGTGTTCACACCGTATACATACAAGCTTCGGAGGTGCAAGCGATGAGCGCGAGCAGGACCGGGGCGGGAGCACCGGGCGGGCGGCGCTACCACCACGGTGATCTCAAGGCCGCGCTCGTCGAGGCGGGGCTCGAGCTGGCTCGTGCCGGTGGACCCGATGCTCTGACGCTGCGCGAGGTCACCCGCGCCGTCGGGGTCACCCCGAACGCGGCCTATCGCCACTTCGCCGACCACGAGACGCTGGTGCTCGCGGTCGCCACTCGTGCCCAGGACGTGCTGGCAGGGGCGATGGCGACGCGCATCAGCGCCGCCGGGCAGGACCCGGTCGCCCGGCTGCGTGGTGTCGGACTGGGCTACATCGACTTCGCCCGAGCGGAGCCGGGCCTGTTCCATCTCGCCTTCCGCTCCCACCACCAGCTCGTGCGCGAACCCGAGCGGGACGACCCGGCACCGTTCCGGCTGCTCAACGACGCGCTCGACGGCCTTGTCGAGGCAGAGCTCCTCTCACCCACACGGCGCGAGCACGCCGAATGGGCCTGCTGGTCGGCCGTCCACGGGATCGCCGACCTCGCGACCCGAGGTCCGCTGCACGACGCGGATCCAGCGATCGTGGACTCACTTGCCGAACTCGTCGTCGACCGCATCATCGACGGTGTGCGCGCCTAGCAACCGCGGACCACGCGCGGTGACGGGATCGACACCCACGGCGCGCAGCGAATAATGCTCCAGCCCGACACTTCAACGTCACAGGCATCCCACCGTCCAGGCCCACGTCCCAGTGCGGGATCGGCTCACGGGCGGCGCAATCTCTCTCAGGGGCACGTGTCGGGAGTAGGACCGTCGGTGGCTGCGGGAGCCGGATTGGCGTCGGTTGACGAAGCCAACGGCAGGGGCTCGAGTTGCCATTCAGACCGCTGCACCCGGCCGGCTGTAGCAGCTCGATGGTCCCCCCCCCCGCACGGGGCGTGCCGGGGTTGCGCTGGACTTCGTCGGTGCCGGAGGCTGGGCATGTTGCCTAGGGTGTGTGTGGTGTCGGCACTTTCGCGGTCGCGAGCGGCGAGCATCGCCGTCGTCGGCGGGTGCGCGGCCCTGGGCGTGGTGCTCGCCGTTGCAGCGCGCGCCGAGTCACCTCCCCAGGGTGCGGGGAGCTTCGCCCTCGACCTCGGTGTCGGAGTCCTTGCCTGCGGCCTGCTGTGGTGGCGTCGCGAGCAGCCCGTCGTCGTCGGGCTGCTGACCGCGCTGTGCGACCTGGTGTCGTTCGTGGGTACCCCTGCCTACCTCGTCGCCGTGTTCGCGGTGGGGGCGCGCCGCCCGCCACGGACCGTGGCCCTGGTCGCGCTGGCTCACCTGGTCGCTGTCGTGGTCGGTGCCGTGGTCGGGGGGTCGAGCGGTGAACCCGTGTGGCTGGTCGCGGTGAGTGCGGCGCTGGTGCTCGCCCTGGTGGCCTCGACCGGGTTGTACCTCGGAGCACGTCGCGAACTGGTCGCCTCGCTGCGCGAGCGCGCCGACCGCCTCGAGGCCGACCGGGAGCGCGACCTGGCTACCGCGCGTGCGTCCGAGCGCACCCGGATCGCGGGCGAGATCCACGACGTGCTCGCGCACCGGATCTCGCTGATCAGCCTGCACGCCGGCGGACTCCAGATGTCGGGCGACCGGGTGGATCCACACACGGCCGACACCGCCGCGCTGATCGGCAGCACCGCCCGCAGCGCGATGGTGGACCTGAGAGACGTGATCGGTCTCTTGCGCCAGCCCGATCACGGGAGTCAGTCGGAGCGTCCCCCGCCACCGCAGCCGACGCTCGGCTCGGTCTGGGCCCTGGTCGACGAGTCTCGCCAGGCGGGTCTGCCGGTCGACCTGCGGATCGATGTCGAGGACCGGCACGTCCATCTGTGCCCGGCGGCCATCGGCAGGCACGCCTACCGCGTGGTCCAGGAATCGCTGACCAACGTGCACAAGCACACCTCCCTGGCCCCTACCTGTGTGCGGGTGAGCGGAGCACCGGGGTCACGGCTCTGCGTAGAGGTCAGCAGCGACCTCGGCGCTGAGGCGCGCGCTGACGGGCCGCTCCCCGGAAGCGGCAGCGGGCTGGTCGGCCTCCACGAGCGGGTGACCGGCGCTGGGGGCGTCTTCCGCAGCGGACACGAAGCGGGGCCCACCGGCCGGCGGTTCGTGGTGCGCGCTGAGCTGGCGTGGCCGTGACCGGCGGTGGACGGACCGAGGTCCGGGTCCTCCTCGTCGATGATGACCCGCTGGTGCGTAGCGGTCTCCGAGCGATCCTCGACGCCGCGGATGACGTCCGGGTGGTCGGTGAGGCCTCGGACGGGGACGAGGTGGTGACGGCGGTGCAGGCACACGCGCCGGATGTGGTCCTGATGGACATCCGGATGCGCCGGACGAACGGTCTGGACGCCACCGCGTCGGTGCGCGCGCTCCCACGGCCACCCAACATCGTGGTGCTCACGGCCTTCGACCTGGACCGCTACGTGGTCGCCGCGCTCCGGGCAGGGGCGTCGGGGTTCCTCCTCAAGGACGCCCAGCCGCAGCAGATCATCGACGGCGTCCGCACCGTCGCCTCGGGTGACGCGATCCTCTCGCCGGGCGCGACCCGCACCCTGCTCGACCGCTTCGCCGACCCCGACGCCGCCGAGCGGCAGCGCAGCGCCGTCCAGGCACTGGCCCGCCTCAGCCCACGGCAGGGCGAGGTCGCCGACCTCGTGGCCCGTGGCCGCACGAACGCCGAGATCTCCCGTGATCTCGGCCTCACCGAGTCGACCGTCAAGGCCTACGTCTCCGAGATCCTCAGCAGCCTGGGTCTGGGGAACCGGGTGCAGGTCGCGCTGACCGTGCGCGACGCCGCCGGCTGACTACCTACTTTCGTCGGCCGGTGCGGCCTACCTGTGCCGGCGGTGACGACCGTGCACGCCGAGCAGGGTGGGTCGCATGTCGATCCAGGACGCAGCCAATCTCGCCCTTCTCGTGATCGCGCTCGGTCTCGGCGCGGCCGTGCTCCTCCCTCGCCGTCGCGGCGACCACCGGTCCTGGGGCATCCGGCCCGACCGAGGCACCCCCGGCCGCTACTTGCTGGGGGTCGGTCTCGCGGCGCTCGCCATCGCCGCCCCCTTCGTCGTCCTGCTGCTGACCGGGGTGACCGACGTCCGCGGCGGTGAACCGCAGGCCGGGGAGATCGTGGCGATCGCGGTCTACTTCGTGGTGCTCGCCGGGGTCGAGGAGCTGGTCTTCCGCGGCCTGCTGCTGAACGGCGTGATCGAACTGACCGGCCGGCCTGTGGTCGCCGTGCCGCTCGTGGCCCTGGCGGTCGCCGTGCCGTACCTGTTCGCCGACGGCGTCACGCCGCTGAGCTTCGTGAGCGCGGTGCTCGCGGGGATCATGTACGGGGTGGCGTTCCTGATCACGACGTCGGTCTGGACCGCGGCCGGCATGCGGGCCTCGTGGAACCTCACCCTCGGACCCGTGCTGGGCTTCGAGGTCAGCGGTCAGTCGCTGGTCGACCACCCGGTGCTCGAGCAGACCCTGGACGGCGCCCGGTGGGTCACCGGTGGGGCGTACGGACCCGAGGGCGGTCTGGTGGTCGTCCTCGCGCGAGTGCTGCTGATCTCCGGCCTGCTGTGGTGGGGTGCCCAGGCCGCAGCGCGACACGGGGACCGCCTTCCTTCTCGAGGATGACGGGATCTGCGCACTGCTGAACAGCCTCTGTCCCTCTCCGCTCGCCGACGCCGACGACACGGAGCACGCGTGTGGCTCATTCGACCTGCCGGTCGGCAAGGCGACCCGCACACACCACTTCCGCGTCTTGCGCGAGGCTGGACTGATCGACCAGCGCTTTCACGGCAACGGAAGTGGCGTGCCTGCGGCGCAGTGACATCCAGCAGCGGCGGCCTGGTCTCATCGAACTGTTGACCAAGGATGCAACGGTGGAGGCGAGCAGTTGAACGTCCCGATCATCAGACGGTGACTCCGCGGCTGGTCACTCACGCCAAATCTGTCGGCTTGTGGGCGGTCGCATCGCCCTTGTTCGAGGTCGAGGTGCTTATGTGCCGAACCACCATCCGCCGTTGACGTGGATGACCTGGCCGCTGATGTAGGCCGCGGCCGGTGAGGCGAGGAAGGCGACGACGCCGGCAACGTCGTCGGGTTGGCCGACACGTCCGGCGGGGATGGCCTCGACCGCCTTCTGGGCTGCGGAGTCGAGGTTGTCGCCGTGGAAGTCGCTGGCGATGAAGCCGGGGGCGACGGTGTTGACGGTGGTGCCCTGTGGGGTGAGCTCTCGGGCTAGGTCGTGTCTGCTAACTCCGTACGCGGTGGTGGATGATCAGTGCGGCCAGGGTGACGCCGCCGAGGTAGGTCAGGGCGTATTTGTCGTAGCGGGTAGCGATGCCGCGCCAGTGTTTGAGTCGGTTGAAGCCGCGCTCGACGGTGTTGCGGTGTCGGTACAAGTGCGGGTCGAACCCTGGTGGTCGACCGCCGGATGAGCCTTTCGCCTTGCGCAGTGCGATCTGATCGGTGCGCTCGGGGATCCCGCTCCGGTCACCCTCCGGGTGACGCTCGGCATCCGGTGATTGACCCGGAGCCGAGGGGCGCCGCCGCAGGGGGTCGCCCTGAGAGGTCGCGCTGACTTGTCGTGGCTGAGGCAGCCAGGGTGATATCGTTGATGCGATATCGGAGGTGGTCGCTATGGAACAGATCCTGATTCGCAACCTGCCCGCGGGGACCAAGGCCGCGCTTCGTGCGCGTGCCAAGCAGCGTCACCGGTCGGTTGAGGCGGAGGCGCGCGACGTGCTCACCAAGGCTCTGGAGGGCGAGCCCGTCACCATCGTTGATCTCTTGAGCACCGACGAAGGTGCCGACATCGACTTCGAACCCGAGCGCCTGGGCCTGACGGCACGCTCGGCACAACTGTGAAGTACCTCTTGGACACTAACGTGGTGTCCGCGCTGCGGGTCCGAGGACGCAACCGCCCCGTCGAGCTCTGGGCAGCATCGGTTCCCGTAGGTGACCAGTTCGTCTCAGCATTCACCATCGCGGAGATCGAGCGTGGAGTGATTGCCAAGGAGCGATCCGACGCCGAGCAAGGAGCCGTCCTGCGTCGCTGGCTCGAGGAGAATGTCCTGCCCACCTTTGCCGATCGGGTGCTGCCGTTCGACCTGTCGGCGGCCCGGACCCTCGCGGCCTATCGGGTTCCCGAGCACGCGCCCTTCGACGACGCCCTCATCGCCGCCGTCGCGGAAGCTGCCGGGATGACCATCGCGACGCGCAACACCAAGCACTTCGAACCCCTCGGCGTCTCGTGCCTCAATCCATGGGACGCGACCCCGCCCATCGTCTGAGCCACCCGGAGCACTGGGCGTCGGTGGCGGCCACGAGCGGGATACGCGGGCGAGGCGGTCGCGTGCCTGGCGGCCTTGCACCCGCAGGCGTGCTGAGCGCTGGCTGGTGCCGTCGGGACATTGCCCGATGCTCGGGCCGGACCACACCCCGTGGCCATGGCCGGGCCAACCCTTTGAGGTGCGCCATGAACGCCCTGCTCGTCGGGTACGCCCGATGCTCCACCGATCAACAAGACCTCACCGCTCAACGCGACGGTCTCCTTGCCCTCGGCGTCGAGGTCGACCGTATCTACGTCGACCATGGCCTGACCGGCACCAACCGCGAACGGCCCGGACTTCGTGAGGCACTCGCCGCGTGCCGCGCAGGAGACACGCTCGTGGTCACGAAGCTCGACCGTTTGGCCAGATCGCTACCCGACGCTCGCGCGATCGCCGACGAGCTGACCACAAGGGAGATCAGCCTCAGCCTCGGCGGGTCGGTCTATGACCCCACCGACGCCGTCGGACGGCTGCTGTTCAACGTCCTCGCCATGGTGGCCGAGTTCGAGTCCGACCTGATCCGGTTGCGCACCGTGGAGGGCATGAAGGTCGCCAAAGCCAAGGGCCGGTTGAAGGGCAAGCAACCGAAGCTGAGCCGCAAGCAGGAAGCGCATCTGGTCTCGTTGGTGCACAGCGGCGAGTACAGCACCCTCGAGGTCGCCGAGCTGTTCGGCGTTGGCCGGTCCACCGTCTACCGGGCCATCGAGAGGCAGCGCACGGCTGCGAAGGCAGAACTTGCTGACGCTTCGGCACGACGCTGACCCGCGTGTTGTCGGCGTTCCGCAACCGGCACCCTCGCGGAACGCCGACGAGCGAAGCTCCCTCGAAGCCAGGCGCGGGGCGCTGCATCCCGGAAACGGTTCCTCTAGGTGGACGTCGAACGGCACTCCGGGATTGAACGGGTCTGCCGCACGAACTGGTGACGCTCTGACCTATCCGTGCAGCAGGCCCGTCTGGGTCAACTCGCGTTCGAGCCTGTCCAGAAGACCTTCTAGAGACGCGTCGAACTCCACGTCGGGGTCATGATTGCGTAGAAGGGGTTCTAGGTCGTCGATGGTGGGATGGGGACGCGTGCCCGGGCCTGCGTTAGCGCTGGATCGGTGTTCGGGGTCGGGCGCGGCTGCAGGGTCTCCTTGGCCGAGTGATTCGTCCGGTACGAGGGTTTGGGCCTTGGTCGAGGCTTCGAGCATGAGGTGGCCGAGGAGGAAACCAGTGACGACACGGTAGATGTGGACTGCCTGAGGTCGGGTCAGCCCCCGGGCGCGCATGGCTGCGAGGAGGTCTTCGGCGAGGTCGAGGCTGCGCAAGGGGGGTCTCAACCAGGGGGCGGCGGGGTGCCGGGTGGCTACAAGTGGAAACGCCTGGGGATGATCCAGCGCCATCTGTCTGACTCGACGCGCCAACGCCTGAACATAGGGCTGCCAGCCGTCACGTTCGCCGACGACACTGCCGGGTTCAACGCGGACGCCCGCGACGAGATGGTCGACGATCGCGTCCAACAGGTCTTCACGGCCGTTGTAGTAGTGGTAAATGGCCATGGCCTCGACTTCGAGCAGGTCCCCCAGCTTGCGCATGGTGAGACCCTGCAAGCCGTCTCGGTCGAGAAGCTGTATCGCCTTCTCAAGGATCAGGCGCCGGTTCAGCGGTGAGCTGATCGTCCTGCTGCCGGGCATTTCACTCATGGTCAGGCCGTGAGCCTGCGTCCTCGTTGTCCACGCGCCGATACTTGCACGACGGTGGCCGGAACGCCGCAGCCTGCCGTCGTACGGGGGCGGGAAACCGGTCGAGCTTCGCCCGGTGATGGGCAACTACGCCGCGCACACGTGTCCCAACGCGAGGCGGGTGGGTTGCTGACAACCCCCGCTTCGTCGTCCACCTTGCTCCGACCCAGGCTTCGTGGATGAACCGCGCCAAGTACTGGTTCGGCGTCATCAAGCGGCAGGCGAGCCGACGCGGCGTGTTCCAATCGGACAACGTCCTCGACAGATCTTGGCGAAGGCCATCCCAACCTAACTGCGTCAAGCGCGCGCCACAACAGATCGAATGCTGCGCTTACGCAGTGGACGAGATGGGTACCTCGGTGGGCGAGGGCATTCGAGCAGCCCTCTTTACAACGTAAAAACACCTGCCTAGGGTAGAGATGTTCGGTCGATAACGGCCAGGGTCTGGCGCAGCCGCCGAGCCCCAGCCGGCACGTGAAGCGGGTCGTGCCGCAGCCGCATGCAGCGCTGGGGTGTGGCTCGAGCTACTACGAGGAGTTTCGATGAGTAAGTTGTTGATCATCGCCGCCGGGGGCGTGGGCTATCTGCTTGGCTCGCGTGCGGGGCACGAGCCGTACGAGAAGTTCAGCCAGAAGGCCCAGCAGGTCAGAGACGATCCGCGGGTGCAGAAGCGCGCCTCGCAGTTCAAGCGTAGGGCCGAGGAGCAGGTAGACGAGAAGGTCGGGGACGAGCCCGCTCCGGAGCGGCCAACAGTCGCAGGTCAGCAGGGGTCGCTGCCGTGACCGATCCCCGCAGCAGCAACGATACCGGGGCATATCCACCACAGCCGGCCACCGGCGACCTGTCGGCGCCCCAGCTGATCTCGCAGGTCGCGGAGCAGACCTCCACCCTGGTGCGTGACGAGATGCAGCTGGCCAAGGTCGAGCTGCGGGAGACGGTGAAGAACGCCGGTATCGGTGCTGGTCTCTTCGGCACCGCGGGCGTGGTCGCGCTGTACGCCGGATGGGCTGCGGTCTTCACCGTCATCTACGCCTTGGCGCTGGTCATGGACGTCTGGCTCGCCGCCCTAATCGTCACTGTCGTCCTGACTGCGATCGCTGCGCTGGCCGCACTGGTGGGGCGCAGCAAGGTCCAGCAGGCGACGCCGCCGGTGGAAGCCACCCAACGCAGCGTGCAGCGCGACATCGAGACCGTGAAGGAGAGGAAGTCCCGATGAATGAGTCGACTCAGGAGAGCGGGGAGACCTCGCAGACCGAGAGGAGACAGGAGAACCCGGGGACGCAAGACACCCGCTCGGCCGAGGAGATCCAGGCCGACATCGAGGAGACGCGTCAGGAGCTCGGGGAGTCGCTCGAGGCCCTCACTCACAAGCTCGACGTCAAGACCCGGGCCCGGATGCAGGCGCAGCGGGCGAAGGTCGGGGCGCAGCAGCAGGCGCGAGTGGCGCGGGTGCGGGCCGCCGACATCCAGCGCGAGCACGGTCAGGTGGTCGCCGTGGTGGCCGGTGCCGCGGTCGCGGTCGCGGTCGCGGTGGCCACTTGGCGGCGGTGGCGGCAGTGAGCGCGCGCTCCTCCGACGTCACTGAGGACACCGCGCCGCGGTCCGACGGCCGAGATGCGCCGCACCCCGACGACCCCGAGAAGCCGGACACCCCGGACGACCTGACCAAGCATTCGTGGTTGTACGTGGCACGCAAGTCGGGCCGCGAGTTCCTGCGCGACCAGTGCACCGACATCGCGGCGGCACTGACCTACTACGCCGTGCTGGCGTTGTTCCCCGCCCTGATCGCGCTGCTATCGATCATCGGTCTCGTCGGCCAGGGGCAGCAAGCGGTGGACACGATCCTGGAGGTGCTGCGCAGTCTCGGCGCCTCGTCGGTGGCCGGCACGCTGGAACCGACGCTGAACCAGCTCGCCCAGGCCCCGGGTGCCGGCATCGCGCTGATCACGGGTCTCGCGGCCGCGCTGTGGTCAGCCTCGGGCTACACCAGTGCCTTCGGGCGGGCGATGAACCGGATGTATGAGGTCGGCGAGGGCCGGCCCTTCTGGAAGTTCCGCCCGATCATGATCGCGCTCACCGCCGTGCTCCTCGTGCTCGCGGCGGCCGTCCTGTTGGGTCTCATCGTGACCGGCCCTGCGGCTCAGGCCGTCGGGTCCGCTGTTGGCCTTGGCTCCACGGCAGTCACGATCTGGAACTACGCCAAGTGGCCGGTGATGCTGGCTGCCGTCGTGCTGATGGTGGCACTGCTCTACTGGGGCACCCCCAACCTCAAGCAACCGAAGTTCCGCTGGCTGAGCATCGGTGCCGTCATCGGCATCGGCGTGTGGATCCTCGCATCCATCGGTTTCGGCTTCTACGTCGCCAACTTCGCCAGCTACAACCGCACCTACGGCGCGCTTGCCGGTGTCGTGGTGTTCCTCCTGTGGCTGTGGCTGACCAATCTGGCGCTGCTCTTCGGGGCGGAGGTAGATGCCGAACTCGAGCGCGGTCGTCAGTTGCAGGCGGGCATCAAAGCCGAGAGGAACGTCCAACTGCCGCCACGGGACTCCAGCAAGCTCGAGAAGGACGAGCAAAAGGAGCGCGAGGAGATCGAGCAGGGACGCCGGCTGCGTGAAACCCACGGCCGTGAAAAGTGACGCCGAGAACACCAGCGACACCGAGCAGAGGGAGCCACGATGACACAACGCGAGCAACAGACCAGCAAGTCCGCAGCGATCCTCTACCGACCCGTCGGAATCACCAGCAGCATCATCGCTGGGGTCATCGCCGGCCAGATCTTCCAGCAGGTCTGGAAGCGCGCCTCGACCGACGAGTACAGCGACCCACCCGGCCCACTGCAGACCGAGTACCCCCTCAAGGAGGTCCTCTTGGCCGCCGCCGTGCAGAGCGCCATCTTCGGCGTCGTACGCACCCTGGTGAACCGCGGCGGCGCCCGAGTGTTCGAGCGCATGACCGGCGAGTGGCCGGGCGACTGAGTCACCGGGTCGCAGTGAGTCTCCCGGGCACGGCGCGCCGCCTCCTCGACGCGCCCAGGCAAGGCCTGACGACGGTACTCGGGGCGCCGCAGCAGGTCAGCGCGCTGTGGGAGGATGTCACCGCGCTGCTGCGTCGGGCCGGCCAACTGCTCGACCGCGCTGAGCTCATCGTGGCGCGGCTCGAGCACAAGCTGGACGAGCTCGACGCCCTGACCGAGACCACCTCGCAGGTGGTCGGCCGCGCTGCCGAGGTCACCGCCTACACCGACACCCTCTCTCACCAAGCCCGCGACACCAGGCAGCGTGCCGAGGAGCAGGTGGGTCGCATGGAGCACCTGCTCGACACCTACCAGCCACTGCTCGAGTCGCTCGCCCCGCTCGGACGCGAGGCCGCGTCCACGTTGCGACCCGACCACGTCCGCGCGATGGTGTCGTTGCTCGACAAGATGCCCGACCTCGTCGGCCTGCTCCAACCGGCACTCGACGGCATGGGCGGCCTGCTGCCGCACCTGCAGGACGTCACCGAACGCATGGACACCGTCGGCCAGGTCGTCGAGGGTCTTCCCGGGGCCCGGACTCTGCGCCGCCGCGGCCAGGCACGGGACGACGACGCCGACGACTGACACGGCTGGCGCAACGCGGCCGCTCAACCAGATCGCCGATTTCGAACCGAACGAGGCGGTCTCCAACGCTAGATCCCTGCGCGGCCACGCTCCGCGGCCCATCCCGCACTGGGGCACCGTTACTCCTCGCCAAACCGGACGACGAAGCGGCGTTGCCAGGGCGTTTCGATTGCGCGGGGGTGGTAGTGCTTGCGGACGAAGGTGACCGCCTCCCTGGCCGGCACTCCGTCCAACACGGCAAGACAACCGAGAGCGGTGCCGGTCCTACCGCGTCCACCGTCGCATGCGATTTCCACCCGCTCGTACCCGGCTCGGGTCCACGCCTCACGCAACGCGTCCCGAGCGTCCGCCTCGTCGGCGGGTAGCCGGAAGTCTGGCCAGCGAAGCCACCGCGTGTCCCAGCGCATATCAGCCGGCGGTTTCCCGAGCAGGTACAGCCCGAAGTCCGGCATCGTGCTCTCGGGCATCGGTCGGCGCAAGCCACGGCCACGCACGACTCGTCCGGACGGCAGGTTCAGCACCCCGGCCATCGTCGCGTCCCATTTCCGAGTCATCACGCTCATGATGCCCGAGCATGGGGGCCAAGGCCGCCGGTTCACCATCTGGGCCCACCGGACTGGGCATGCCGGTAGCCGATCCGCCACCGGGTCGCTCCGCGAGCCCATCCCTTCTGGGAGGGCTCGCTTCTGTGACGTGGCGCCACAGGGGACAAGCGTGCCGCTCGGACGAACCCTAATGTCTACCCCTTAGGTAGATCTTGACATTGACAGCGACTTGTCAAAGTTCGCTGCATCTCGACAACAACTGAGTGCCAGGACGGAACACCTGGTGCCAAGAGCCTGTGTGAGCAAGCGAGATGGGGTGTGATCCAGGTGCTGCTCATGCAGACGATGCCAGAGTGCCGGTGGCTCGGATTATCATTCCAAGTGCGAAGGCGCTTGGCCCTCGCCCTTGGTGGGAGTCCGCGCACGTCACAAGGAGAAGTACATGCCCGGTAACTCCAACGCCGTTAAGTGAATCGCCCTGGGTTTCTTGGAGGCTCCTGACCTTGGAAACGAGGATGGAGCCATGCCGAAGGAGCAGGTGCCCGGGAAGCCGCAGACGCGGCGCTACACCCCGGATGAGAAGGCAGCAGCGGTCCGGATGGTCCGCACGCTGCGAGCAGAGCTGGGAACCGAGCACGGGACGGTCCAGCGGGTCGCGACCCAGCTGGGCTACGGCGTGGAGTCGGTGCGGCAGTGGGTCAAGCAGGCCGACATCGACGAGGGCCACGCACCCGGTGTGAGCACGGCCGAGGCGAAGCGGATCAAGGAGCTGGAGCAGGAGAACCGCGAGCTGAAGCGGGCCAACGAGATTCTGAAGAGGGCCGCGAGTTTCTTCGGGGCGGAGCTCGACCGCCAACACAAGAAGTAGTCGCCTTCATCGACGCCAACCGCGACGACGTCGTGGGCGGCAAGAAGCTCGGAGTCGAGTCCATCTGCAGCACCCTGTCCAAGGCAGGTCTGCAGGTGGCTCCGAGCACCTACTACGCCGCGAAGTCCAGGCAGCCGTCGGCGCGGGAGGTCCGCGACGCCGAGTTGCGGCCGGCGCTGCGGAGCCTGTGGGAGGACAACTACCGGGTCTACGGGGCACGGAAGCTGTGGAAGGCCGCCAAGCGTGACGGCCACGACGTCGGCCGTGACCAGGTCGCTCGCCTGATGCGCGCCGAAGGGATCGAGGGCGTACGGCGCACCAAACGGGTCCGCACCACCAGACCGGACCCCGCTGCTGCACGGCACCCGGACTTGGTGAAGCGGGACTTCACCGCCACCGGCCCGAACCAGTTGTGGGTCACCGACCTGACATTCGTGCCGACGTTCGCCGGGATCGCCTACGTCTGCTTCATCGTCGACGCGTTCTCCCGGATGATCGTGGGCTGGCGGGTCGCGTCGAACATGCGCACCGAGACGGTGCTCGACGCGATCGAGATGGCCCGCTGGTCCCGCGGCACCCAGCTCGAGGGTCTTCGGTGTCACAGCGACGCCGGCAGTCAGTTCACCAGCCTGCGATACGGGGAGCGGCTCGCCGGGATCGGCGCCGTTCCGTCGATCGGCACCGTGGGCGATTCTATGACAATGCGCTCGCCGAGACGGTCAACGGCTACTACAAGGCCGAGCTCATCCGCGGACCAGCACGACCTGGCCCGTGGCGCACTGTCGACGACGTCGAGCTCGCCACCCTCGGATGGGTCCACTGGCACAACCACCAGCGGCTCCACGGCTACCTCGACGACCTACCGCCGGTCGAGTTCGAAGGGAGGTTCTACGCTACCCAGCAGGGCGAGAGCGTCCTGGTTGAAATCAAATGACCAGAGCCTCCATCAGCCCCAGGGCGATTCAGGACGAGAAGATCCTGATCAACGTCAAGGAGGCCGCCTGGATGCTCTCGCTGCCCGAGCACGCGATCCGCCAGGCCGTCACCGCCGGCGACGTCGACCGGGTCTTCATCGGAGCGGGAACCAAGAACTACCGGATCGTGTACGGCTCCCTCCTGGCATGGGTCAACGACATGCCCCGGCACTCGAACAGGAGCTGGTGGTGACCTACGACCCGAACGAATGGGACGCACCCGACCCACTCAAGCTCCTCGTCTCCGCAAAGCGAGTCGCCGCCGAGCTCGACGTCCCGATCTGGAAGGCCAACGAGATCTGCTGGTGCCTCGACCGACGCTTCTACTCCGCAGGGCAGAGCCACTACCGCGTCACGGTCGCCTCGCTCAACGCGTTCAAGGAGCTCCTCGACATGGGCATGTCCATCGGCGCTGCGAGGGCCGTCATGTGGCAGTACAAGCAGGAGGGCGGTCTCCCACCCTCCGACCTGGAGAAGGAGACCGCGGACCGGATCTATTGGCGGTCCAGCAGACGTTGGTGAGGGTCAGCCACCGCCGACGACAAAGTGTCGGCGGCGGCGCCTACGGTCACTGCTTGTGAGATCTGCTGACGTTCAAGTTGCCCGTGGCCGCTTCCGGGCTGGTTGCTCGTGCGGGAGGACCGGGCGGTTGCCGGAGCTCAGGACCTCAGGCGTGGAGACCACGATCTTCAACGTCTTGGACTTCGTGCTCGGCTGCGGCAAGCAAGACGTGCCGGTCCCGTTCGATGGCCGGATGAATCTCGACATGCTGTTCGAGGCGGTGACCGGATTCAGGCTCGGCGTCGAGTACGACGGCGCGTATTGGCATCAGGGCCGTGAGCACTCTGACCGGCGAAAGGCCGAGGCGCTCGTTGCCTCCGGGTTCGTTCACGAGCTCATCAGAATCCGCGAGCGGCCGCTACGCCTGATCGGCCCGCTGGACATCACGGTGCCACGCGCAGCGAGCGGCCAGGAGATCGCAGCCATCGTCCTGGCGCACCTGGGGCATACCGTCGCGTACGACTTCGGCGAGCTTGCTTGCGAACGACTCGACTTCGCCCTCTACCGCCCGGGCCGGGCGATTGATTCCAACAGGGTCGCGTGCGGCGGATGCCGACGCATCATGTCCAGGTGACTGGCCGTGCCAAGCGGCCTTCCGGCCTCACGGATCTGTGGTCAGGCAGGTTTGTTCCTGCAAGCATGGCGACGATGTCTCAACCCGAAGGACGTGACTGATGAGCGCCGGCCAGACTGATCATGTGATGTGGGGCATTCACAACGACCAGGCTGACATCGACCCCATCGTCGACGGTGCGGTCCGCATCGGCTGGGACAAGGCCGGCGACCTGTCCAAGATTGCGCCCTCGCGCGATGCGTTCAAGCAGCATCTTGCGCAGACGATGCCCAACCTCGAGGCCAAGAAGATCCCCGGATCGGCGGGCACGCTGTACCGCTTCGTTCACAAAATCAAGGTCGGCGACATCGTCGTCACCCCGAACCGCAAGAAGCGGACCCTCAACATCGGCCGCGTCAGTGGCTCCTACGAATTCTACCCCGAGGCGCAAGTCCACCAGCAGTGGCGACCCATCGAGTGGCTCGCCGTCGACGTGCCACGCGACGAACTCTCCGAGGCCGCACAGAACGAACTCAGCTCGCTGATCACGCTCTTCAAGATCACCACGGGACGGGAGGAGATCGAGCAGATCATCGCGAAGCCGACCAGCGTCGAGGCCGACTTCACCTGGACCAGCTTCTATCCCGAGCTCGCGGACCGGATCCTCGACTACGCCAACGACCGAGATGCTCTACTTGAGAAGGTCTGGTCGGTCGCCGAGGCCTCCGGGGTCCCGCACCTGTTCAAGTACCTAAAGGGCGACCACCGCGTCGACGGCAGTTACGGGCCCTTGCGCGACGTCGACCCGTTCACCGTGCTCGCGAGCTTCAACCGCGGCATCAAGAATGACGCCCGAGCCGCGATCGCCGCCGCGTTCGCTACGGAGTTCGGCATCACCGCCCCCGTGCCGGTCGAGTTCTCCGGAGTGCCTGTCGCAAATAACCTGAAGTCGTGGTTCATCCGGTGGGAGATTGACCGCGGCCCCCACGACGTCGACACGCTGTGGCACCTCGCCGCCGCGGCAGTCGCGTACGCCAAACACGCCGACGAATCCACTCGGGAAGAACTGGTTAGCGCCTTCGACGAATGCCCACTCGGCAACACCCGCCTCCTGACCATGGGTCTGTACTGGATCCGGCCCGGCACCTTCGCGGCCTATGACAGCGTCAACGTGGCCTTCATCAAGAACAACCTGCCTGACCTGGCCGCCCAGCTCGCGCTCGGTGCGAAGATCACCGGCGAACAGTTCCTCGCCAACACGGAAGCCCTCCAGTCCTGGCTAGCATCAGACGCTTCGCCATACGACGACGTCTGCGACCTGTCCTACGCAGCCTGGATCGACACACTCGCTGCCCATGCCTCACAGGACGCCGCCGCCGGCCAGCCAGTCAGCGACGCACCCCTGGCCGAGGCCGCCGAGATCGCCGAGGAGCCTGGCGACCCGTACGACGTCGCCTCGATCCGCGACGACGGATGCTTCCTCGCCGAGGATGAGCTGCAGCCGATGCTCGAACGGCTGCGGTCGAAGAAGAACCTCGTCCTGCAGGGCCCGCCTGGCACGGGCAAGACCTGGCTCGCCCGCCGTCTCGGGTGGGCACTGTGCAGCGAGCGTGACACCAGCCGCGTGCAGATCCTGCAGTTCCATCCCTCGCTGGCCTACGAGGACTTCGTCCGAGGTTGGCGTCCCTCCACCAGCAGCACCGGCGGCGCGCTGAGTCTCGAGGATGGGCCCTTCCTCCAGGCATGCCAGCGGGCAACAGATGATCCGAACCGCGACCACGTGCTCGTGATCGAGGAGATCAACCGCGGCAACCCCGCCCAGGTCCTCGGCGAACTCCTCACGCTCGTCGAGGCCGACAAGCGCAACCCGAGTTCGGCGATGCGCCTCGCCTACCCACGTACGCCGGATGAGCGGTTCCACGTCCCGTCCAATCTGTACCTGATCGGGACTATGAACGTCGCCGACCGCTCACTGGCGATCGTGGACATGGCGCTGCGGCGCCGGTTCGCGTTCATCGAGCTCCGCCCACGCTTGGGGGAGGACTGGGTCGAGTACGTCAGCCAACTCGGCTACGACCCCAAGCTCTTGGAGATCTACGGCCAGCGCGTCGACGCCCTCAACGAGCAGATCAGCACCGACAGTGCGCTCGGCCGTCAGTACTGCGTCGGCCACTCCTACTTCACGCCCGCAGTCGAGCTCGATGCCACCGGCCTGGACACGAAACAGTGGTGGGAACGCGTCGTCGATACCGACGTCCGTCCGCTTCTGGAGGAGTACTGGTTCGACCGACCCGACCTCGGCGACGAGGCCTGCAAGAAGCTCCTCGGCGCCTGACCATGCAGATCCCGATCCGTAACCTGTGGCTGCTCCAGTTCTTCGCTTCCGATCTCTTCCGGATCGACGGATACGGACCCGTGTCCGCTGAGGACGCCCCCGAGGAGCTGCCCGACCTGGCTGCGCGGATCCTGGCTGACGAGGTCGCGCAACGACTGCACCGTGGCCTATCCGTCGGGTTCCGGTCAGTCACCCGCAACGAGCGACGCGTCCGCGGCAGGATCAATCAGCTCACCACCGAACGACACCAGCTGCTCAGCCGAGGCCAGGTCAACTGCACCTTCGACGAGATCGTCACTGACATCCCCTCCAACCGGCTCGCACGGGCCGCGCTAGAACGAGCCGCCGCGCTCGTCCCTGACCGGCCGCGGTATCGATCACTTGCCCGGCAGCTGGAGATGGCCGGTGTGCTGGGCGCGTGTCCCCGGCTCGCGGAAGTCCCGCACATTCGACAACAGCGGTTGCTTCAGCGCGATCGGACGATGCTGGCGGCAGCTGAGCTGCTGCTCTCCTTCGCCGTCCCGACCACCGAGGAAGGTGATCGGCACCTTCCGCTTCCGGCGGACGACGACCCCTACCTGCGCAAGCTGTTCGAGCACGCCGCCTATGGGATCTACCGTCACCACCTCGTGCCGCAGGGCTGGAAGGTGAAACACGGGCCCACCCAGCAGTGGGACATCTCCGAAGCCTCGACCGGCATGGCCGCCGTGCTGCCCAGCATGCAGCTCGACATCGTCCTGGAGCACCCCAACCCAGACGGTGCTGGGCCGCGACGGGTCGTCATCGACACCAAGTTCACCGCTGTCACGAAGGCCGGCCACTACCGGGCCGCGACACTCAGCAGCGGCTACGTCTACCAGATCTACGCGTACCTGATGTCCCAGGCGGCGGCTGAGGGCGACCACCCGTCTGAGGGGCTGATGCTCCATCCGGTCGTGGACGGTCACTTCGACGAGGAAGTCGTCATCCAGGGCCGGCGCATCCGGTTCGCCACCGTCGACCTGACCGCACCTGGCTGGCAGATCGCCGACGATTTCCTTGCCGGTGTCCTACCTGCGCACGGAGCCTTTGCGGTTCAAAGTTGACGCTACTTCGGCGGCACCGATCGGAGGACATCGTTCAGCTCCTCGTACGCATGGAACAACCTCGGCAGGATCATGGTGATCAGTAGAAGCAGATAGACGGAGGGCCAGGTCGGCAGCGAAGCAAGCAGGCCGTCGAGCCTGCGATTGAGGTTCATCTCGACCACAAGGATGATGGCGGTCAGCGCGGAAACGTACGCAGCAGTCAGAATGTGAGCGACTGTCTCGTCGAGGTACTGGCGGATTTGGGCTTCTCCGTCGGGAAACGTGCTCTCGCGCTCGGCCAGCTTCATCCGAAGACCGGCGATGTAGCTGAACGAACCGATCAGCCCTCCGGTAAGGAGTGCCACGCCGGTGAACCAACCGGCAGGCATCGTGATCGTCCCAACGAAGCCCATCACGACGGCGGCAGCCGTGGGGACTACCAACAGCACGGCGAGCGCAGTCCAGTCCCAGGTTCGACCGGGCCGGTGGTCTCGGAGAGATGCCAGGTGCCTGCCGAGCAGGCCCCAGGGGCTGAACCGATCGGTCATCTGGCCCTCCCTCCGTCACCAGTCGAGCTGCAGCTTGTGCTCTTTCGCTAGGGCCTTGACCTTGGTCTCGACCTCGGCCCTCCACGCGCCGGCCTTTGGGCGCTCGCCGTGCAGTCCCGGGAACGGGTAGACGAAGATTTCGTCCATCTTTCCGGGACTGAGGCGCTTCTCGCGGCCACCTTCGTCCTCGATCACCACCTCGCCATCAGTGAACCCCATGCCACCGACAGTTCCCGGGGTCATCAGGCTTGCGACGTCGCTGGCGCCGTCGGCGTCGGGATGACTCGTCCACTCCTTGACCTTGTCCGTCGCCTTCTTCAGCAGGGTCTGCGAATGGACGTGCTCGACGAGCACGAGCTGCTTACTGCGGCCGGCGCCGCTTGCCGTGGGAAGGTACTTCGTCACCTGGAGCCGTACCTTGGAGCCGTTGGCGATCAGTTGATCGAGCTGCGCAGGATCTGGGTAGGGATCAACCTTGATACGCCACCAGGGCGGCAGCACCCCACCCTTGGCCTTGCTGCGCGACGCACGCCGCGACAGAAGTCCCGACCACCGAGTGAACATCTCAGTCGGATGCGTTCGGCCCACCGTCTCGACAGCGAGAACACCGAGATCTCCAGCGGGAGGAAGAAAGAGCTCTACCCGGTAGGGCCGTGTTGTGGCCTTGTCCTCAAGCTTCGCCTCCTCAGCCGTGTTGAGTGCGAGGTCGTAGTCGCCCTGCCGGCCGTAGCGGAGCGATAAGGAGACGTGCGTACCTGAGCGCTTCGCACGCTCCCATCGACAGCTCAGCTCGGCGCCGGGGCTCAACTTGAGATCGTGCCCGTCATCGGTGTCGATGAGGATCGGGCGCCCATCCAGAACAATGTTGAGCTGAGGCTTGACGAGATCCTTGAGAACTTCGGCGTAATGCGTGTCGCGCTTGTCGCCAGCCTTCGACACATCGACGGCCGCAGGCTTGAACCCCTCGTGCAGCCTGAGCAGAAACAGCCGGAATCCGTACTGGGCCATCGATCGCGCTCCCTCCGAGCAGGTCGGGGCGTGGGCGTGCTCGCTCCATACTCACCTCGGCCGTGTGGTCCGCTACTGACGGTATTCGGCCGGAGGCGATCACAGTTGAGAAAGCTGGAAAGTGGTGTGTGTTCCACGCCGCGCGGCACGGAGTACCTGGGGCGTCCCGCAATCGGCCGAGAACTGTCGGTCCTGACCGCTACTTTCGGGGCCCAGCAACTCGATCACGCGAGGTGGTTGTGATGACGATGGAGACCCTGTTTGGCGACATGGTCGAGCACCCGACTGAGAAGCCGTCCGGCCCGGCGCGTCACCGCGTCCTCATCACAGTCAAGGCCGCCCCGAATCCATCGATCACGCACGGTGAGACGGTCTGCGTCGCTGGCGCTCTCCTCGGGGACTACGGCGCGACTGGATGGATCCGGCTGTACCCGATCAACTTCCGGCACCTTCCGTCCGCGACGGAGGACTTCAAGAAGTACGACATCGTGACGGTGGAGTGCCAGCCCGCCGGTGAAGCGCGGCTGGAGTCTTGGAAGCCGAACATGTCGACCCTCCATGTCGAGACCAACCTGCCGCCGTGGAAGCGACGGCAGCAACTCCTCGAGCCAATCATCGACGACGCGATGTGCCGAATCCGCAACGCCGCTAGCGCCGATGCAAAAGCTCGGTCGCTTGCCCTCGTGCGGCCGACCGAGATCCTCGGGTTCCGACTTGAGCCGCACCCAGGCTGGAGCAAGGACGAGCAGTCGAAGATCGACGCCTACGTCAACCAGCTCGAACTCGACGTCTTCGAGGAAGCCCAGGACAAGACCCCTCTCGAGCCACCTCGGTTCAGGGGCTTCTACAAGTGGCGTTGCGCCGATCCCAAGTGCACAACCCACGAGCAGTCGATCATCGACTGGGAGTTCGTCGCGCTACAGCGACACCTGTGGAACCGGTCCGACGAAGACGCGAGGGCAGCGATCCGCAAGCGCTTCTTCGAGGAGATCTGTGCGCCGGGCAACGACGTTGCGTTCTACGTCGGTAACCAGGCCAAGCGGCCCCAGACGTTCAGCATCCTCGGTGTCTACTACCCGAAGAAGGGAACCTAGATCGGGAGTGCGGCGACCGGGACCTCAGAGACGCCGACCACTTCATCGATGATCACCTTGCGGTGGCACTTCTCCACGTCCGTCTCGAAGCAGAGCACGGCGACGACCTGGTCGCGCACGAGCGCGGAGAGCTCCTCTAGCGACGACTCCGCCTCCGGCGACTCGAGGGCCTCACGGAAGACGCGCCGGCCCTCCTCGACGCGATCGTCCCAGAACGGTTCACGGTTCTGCTTCGCGTTTCCCAGGCTGCGCATGTGGCGGTACTCGATACCGACCGCTGCCAGGGCGTCGCGCAGGCGGGTCTTCGAGAACCCCGCTTTGCGGCTGATTGCATTGAGGCGAACGTCTGCGACCGTCTTCACTCCGGCTCGAACGAGCTCGTCAACGAAGGCTTCGATCGTGCGGCCCTCGTAACCTACCGAGACGATTCCGTGGGTCATGGCGGTGGCCTCCTGAGGTCGTCGGTTGGGTTCGGCGTCGTGCACCAGCTCGTCGATCGACACGGACAACGCCCGGCACAGCGCGGCGACCTTGAGGACGCCCGGATCCCGGGTCTGTCCCTGCTCGACCTTCATCAAGGTGTTGGTCGACAGTCCTGCGCTGGCGGCAAGTGTCGAGCGGGTGATCCCGGCTGCATGTCGACGGTCGATCAGGGCTTGGCCAAGGCGCGTGGGTCCTACGGATTCTCTCGAAGGCCGGCCAACCCGCACGCTCCGATCGTAGCAGTAAATATTTACTAGCCATGGATCTGACGGTTTGGCGTCACCTGGCTGACCTACGGCTCGGTCCGATGCGAGACTCATGCTGTGTCACTGCCCGTGCCAGCTGAGCGGTCCGTCGTCGACCAGATCAGGCTGCCGTTCTTAGAGTCATTGGCCGCCGAATGGGAGGCAGGGCGTCACGACAACGCGCTGGTGATGCTGCGCGAGCGCGGCGTCTCGAAGGACCTGATTCGTGAGCGGTACAGCGGGCGCTATCCCTTCGAGTTGCTGCAGAACGCCGAGGACGCAGCAGCTGAGAACGGCCTCGTTGGTCGCGCCCACTTTGAGGTGACTGACACGGCCCTCCTCGTCGCGGACAACGGCGCCGGCTTCTCCGCGAAGCACATACGAGCCATTTCCACTCTCGGAGCCTCAACGAAGGATCCAGAGACGGCTATCGGCTACAAGGGACTTGGCTTCAAGTCGGTCGGTGAGATCACCGATCAGCCGCAGATCGTGAGCCGCGAGCATTGGTTCGAGTTCAGTGCGGCAAGAGCTCGAGCTGCCATCACCGCAGTCACCGGCGAGCTCGATCACGACTTCCCGCTGCCGACGTACGCGTTGCCGTTCCCCACGTCTCCGGAGGACTTCGGCGATGACGCCCGTCGTGTGCAGGACCTGCTTGACGGTGGCTTCACGACGGTGTTCCGGCTGCCGTTCAGGGAGTCCGTATCCCGTGAGGCGCCCTGGAGCAGTTCGACGACATCGACCAGACCGCGACCCCGGCGGCGATCATGACCCGCCGGGTCGTCACCCCGCGCACCGAGATTCAGGGCGTCGAGACCCCGGCCGATGCGGTGGCGGTGAGCCTGGATCGCACCGGCCGGATCGAGCTGCCGCTGATCGCGGACATGCTCGGCATGAGCGAGGACGCGGCGCGCGGCGCGCTGACCGGGCTGGTGTTCACCGATCCAGTCACCGATGAACTCGTCCACGCCCCGGCCTATCTGTCGGGGGATGTGCGCACCAAACTCGACGCCGCCACCGAGCGCGCCGCCGACGATCCGGCATTCCAAGCCAACGTGGACGCGCTCACCGAGGTCGTCCCCGAACCGCTCGGCGTGCAGGAGATCAGCGCCCGGATGGGCGCGGTGTGGATCAGCGCCGAGGTGCACGCACAGTTCTTGAACGAGCTGCTGCGCACCAGCGACGTCCGGGTGGAGAACCCGCTGCCGGGGATGTGGGAGGTGCGCGGCGGCCGGGCCGGGCTGCTGGCGACCAGCGAGTGGGGCACCGAGCGCCGCCCCGCCCCGGACATCGCCCAGGCGGTGATGGAGCAGAAGACGCTGCTGGTCTACGACGAGATCGAGGACGTCGGCGGCAAGACCCGCCGCGTGCTCAACCCCCTGGAGACGACCGCCGCGCAAGAGAAGGCCGACGCGATACAGGAGCGCTTCGCAGAGTGGGTGTTCGAAGACCCCGAACGCGCCCGCACTCTCGTGGCCGAGTACAACAGACGCTTCAACAGCATCGTGCTGCGCGACTACACCGACGCGGGCGAGTATCTGACGCTGCCGGGCATGGCGGAGAACTTCGTGCCACGTCCGCACCAGCGCTCGGCGGTGGCCCGCATGATCGCCGAGCCGTCTGCCGGGTTGTTCCACGAGGTGGGTGCGGGCAAGACCGCCGAGATGATCATGGGCGTGATGGAGATGCGCCGGATGGGGCTGATCTCCAAGCCGGTGATCGTGATCCCAAATCACATGCTCGAACAGTTCAGCCGGGAATGGTTGCAGATCTATCCGCAGGCGCGGATTCTCGCCGCCTCGTCCAAAGACCTCACCACCGACAAGCGCCGCCTGTTCGTCGCCCGCGCCTCCGCAAGCGACTGGGACGGGGTGCTGCTGACCCAGGGCGCGTTCGAGAAGATCCCGCTGCGCGAGGACACCCAGCAGACCTACATCCAGGCGCAGGTGGACGAGATGCGGCAGGTGCTCGCCAACGCTGAGGGCGAGAAGCAGAGGAGCGTCAAGCGCATCCAGCGTCGGCTGCTGCAACTGGAGAACAAGGTCAAGGCCCGTGTCGACAGCGACCGGGACGTCGGAGTGTGCTTCGAGGACACCGGCATCGACTACGTGGTCGTGGACGAGATGCACATGTACAAGAACCTCGCCACCGACTCGAACATTCAGGACGCCGCCATCGAGGGCTCGAACCGGGCCAGCGACCTGCACATGAAGCTGGAGTACCTGCGCTCCCTGGGCCGCGAGCGGGTCGTCACCGGCGCGACCGCCACCCCGATCTCGAACAGCGTGACCGAAGCGTTCGTGATGCAGAAGTATCTGCGCCCGGACTTGCTGGAAGCCGCAGGCATTGGGGCGTTCGATGCGTGGGCGGCGACGTTCGGGCAGACCGTCACGCAGATGGAGATGGCCCCGACCGCGAACAACACGTTCCGCATGAAGACGAGGTTCGCGAAGTTCCAGAGAAGCGAGCCTTGGCACCCGAGGGGGCGAGGTCTTCGTGGGAGGCGGGCACGAACCGCGACCCCGGCTCCGTGCCGGGCTCAGGCTCGGGTGGGGGGGTTAGTGGACTTCGCGCAGGAAGCGGATCGTCGCTGCCTCGGCCAGCAGGCTCTGGTGCGCCTCCAGGTAGCGCCTCGGGATCTCGGCTTCCACCAGGCCCTCCAAGAACCAGACGGGCACGGCCCAGTCTTTGGCCTTCTGCTCCAGGTCGACCGTCGAGGGCAGCAGGTCGGGGGCGTCCTGCATCCGTTCGGCCCACATGATCAGGTTCTCGTCGTTCGGAGTGGTCTGGTTCCACTCCTCGCGGGCCTCGGCCAGCGGCAGCGCCGGGTCGTGCGTCCAGGCCAACTGGTTCATCACGACCTCCTCCGCGATCCGTAGCGCCGTCGTCCGGCGTGCGACCTCTTGTAAGTAAGTCTCTCGCGAAGAGCCCGTCGTCGCCAGCATCAACGCCGGGCTGCTCTCGATCTGCTGCGCCAGTTCGGTGATCTGCCCCTGCGCTTCCAGCCCCAGGTCGGTGAAGAACCGGGCCGGGTTCTCGATCCTCGCCAGCCGCTGCGGTGCGTGCGCTCTCCAGTGCTCTAGCGCCCTCGTCCCGTACTTGTTCACGCTCTGATCCCTCCGTCGTCTCCGGCCCGGCCTCGCGCGCCTGTTCGGTGGTCTCGTCGGCGTCGGTTTCGCCGAGCCCCCACAGGTCGAACTCGAGTTGCCCCGGTGGTGGCTTCCGGGTTCTGCGCCTGACCATCCCGTCTCACCTCCACACGCCCGTATCGGGCGTCGCGGCTGGTGGCGGCATGGGGATGCGGCCACGGGAGCGGTGCCCGGCAGTCAGGTGCGGATCACGGCGCATCGGCATTCGCGCCTCGCCTGAGCAGCGCCTCGATCTCGGCCCGATCCGACGTGAGCCGGTCGCCGTCGGGTCGTGCGGGCCAGGCGCGCAGATCGGTGATGATCGGCGGTGCCGAGCGCAGCAGGGTCACCGCTGTGCCGAACGGCAGCGTTCGGATGCGGTCAGGCGGCATGATCGGCACGCGCCTGACCGAGCGCTGGTTCGAGCGGGTGCCGTGGTCGCCCAGGGTCACGCTGTCGGTGAACTCGTCGCGCTCCCCGATCAGCGCGGAGAGGTCTTGCAGGTCGCGGCTGTTGCTGGCCCCGCCCAGCACGATCTTGGTGATCGCCGCATCCCAGATCGCGTTGGCCTGGTTCTCCGACCAGCGATCCCGCGCCTGCGCGAGCGATTGGAGAACGGGCATCGCGGTGATTCCGGTGCCGCCGCCCTCCGACATGAGCGTCGGCAACGACGGCAACGGGCTCAGGTTGGCGATCTCATCCAGGATGAGCGCCATCGGCGGGTCGAGGCGGGCACCCGGCGAGCGGGCGGCCACGCGCCGGGCCGCTTCCACGAGGTCTTCCACGAACGCCGCGACCAGGGCGGCGCTCGCCCCGGCGCCCGCGCCGGTGGCGAGCAGGTAGAGGGTGCCGCGCGACTGGATGAACTTCTCGGGGTCGAAGTCCTCGCCGTCTCCCGGTGAGACCGCATCGAGCACACGCGGATCGGCCAAGGCACTGAGCGACAGGGAGACACCCTGCCAGATCGAGTCGCGGGTGCGTGGGTCGGCGTCGATCATCGCCTCCAGCGATTCGGCCCACCCGCCGGCGGCGTCGGGGCTGTTGGTGAGGATCGCCACCGCGTCGGCGGCGGCGGTCGGGTCGAGCGTCCATCGGAACAACTCCGCCGGGGGCCTGCCGTCGATCGCGGCGGCGTGCAGCAGCGCCTGCAATGCCGAGCGGGTCTTGCCCTCCCAGAAGCCGCCGCCCTCGACCCCGCCCGAGCTCAGGCCCGTCGCGGAGGCGAGCCCGGTGGCGCGGATCATCGCCGTCAAGGGATCTTGGCAGCCTCTGATCGGCGACCAGCGCAGTCCGGCAGGGAGCCCTTCGGCCAAGTGCTGCGGGTCGAACACCGCTGTCGGGCCGATGCGCTGGCGAGCGCGCAGGCTCGCGGTGAGGTTGTCGGGCCTGGTCGAGGTCGCCACCACCGAGCCCGGCGCGTCCAAGATGAATGGGACAGCGATGTGCAGCGACTTGCCGCTACGCGGTGGGCCGATCAGCAGCACGGAGTCCTCGACGCTGGCCCAGACCTCCTGGCCGTGCGCGGTGCCGATCCGGTACCCCACATCGGCCGGTGTCGGGCGCTCCAGCGAGGGGCGCAGGTTCTTCGCTCGCGCCAGCAGCGCCTTGGATGAGGCTGTCCGGGTGACCTCGTGCTTGGTGGCGATCCCGGCGAGCCGGTGCGGGTCGGTCGCAGTCTGGCGTGAGTGTCGGCGCAGTCGCGTCCACACCCACCCGATCCCGGTCCCAAGGCCGATGAGTAGGACGGCCGCGACGATCCAGTAGACGACGACGTTCAGGCCCTCGGCGTCCAGCGCGGTCGCGGGATCGGCCGGGTTGAACAGCACACCGACGCCTGCGGCGGGGCCAGCAGCGGGTTGGGCGGTGCCGGTGAGGAACGCCGTGACCGAGCCTGCGGCGCGCAGCAGCAGCGCGAGCGCGAAGACCCCGATCAGGCCGATCATCGCGGCGTTGGTCAGCTCGTCACCGAAGGAACCGGTCTGCCGCCCCTCGGCGGGGCCGCTCACGACAGGCTCCGCACCACGAGCGTGCCCGAGACCCGTCCGATCAGCACGACCTCATCGGCTTCGCTCACGTTGTCGTGGTCGAGGTCGATGAGCGCGCGCACACGTCCGTCGCCGGTGGCGTCGGTGTGCCGGACGAGGCGGCAGACCGCGACGTCCTCCCCGGCGATGAAGCCCTCGCCGGTCACTTCCAGCAGTACCGGTGCCGCTACCGGCGCGGGCTCCGGCGGAGACTCGACGGGGGCGGCCTGGCGCGGGCTGGCGGGGATGATGTCGGTGAACGTGGTGCCATCGGCCTCGTGCACTTCGACGCGGGCCGGGATCATCCGGTCCTCAGTGACCTGATCCACGATCCGGGCGAACGATGCCCGCCGCCACGCTCCCTCCGGCTGGGGCGGGGCGAGCGGTTCGCCGTCGACCGTGGCGGTCATCGTGCCGTCGTCGTGCACGATCAGGCGGATCACCGGCATCGTCACCGGCGCGGGGGCAGAGGCGTGGGCGGGAGGCTTTCTCATGCCGCCAGGTGCGCCCGAACCCCCGGCAGGAGGCTAGAGCCTGGGCGCGGGCGGCTCTGGTCGTCGGCCGGGGTCGATGCCGAACTGGTTGCTCCCGGCGATGCGGTTGTGCGTGCGCCGCACCCACTTCTCGGCCTCGTCGAGCACCTGCCAGAAGTCCTCCGCGCGGGCCTCGCCCTCGCGCTCGATGCCCCACATGGTGGTGCCGTCCGGGTGGGGCACCCGGCGTTGAGCCGTCCACGTCCACGACGTCGGCAGCCGATCATCGTCTGACCAGTCGGTGCCGGTGTACTGCTCCTCAATGGCGAACCGCGAGTTCGTGTCGTTCTCGGGGTAGAACACGAAGTGCCCGGCCCCGAAGGTCTCGGGATCCTCGTAGGAGAACTGCACGCTGCCGTCGTACTTCTGGGCGATCCGGTTCAGCCCGTCGTCGAGCGCCGTCATGGTCGCGGTGAGCCGTTCCCGGTCATCGTCTGCTGTGCCCATCGCTTTCTCCTGTCCCTGCCGCACGTTCCTGGTTCAGAGCGAGAGCCCACTCGACCGACCCGGCGCATCCCGTTCCGTGCGGGGAGGCGGCTCGGGTGCGATGGGACGGCGCGGCCCCGGCTGGCGCGGGTGAGGCCCGGCGCCGGTGTCCAGGCGGTCTCGGAGTGCTCGTTGTCGCTCGGCGAGCTGCACTTCCTCGATGACTTCCTGGTGCACTTCTTGCAGCAGGTTCGGCGTGAGCGTCACCCCAGCGGGGTCTTCGGTGCCGAAGGCTTCAATGGCCAGCGTCCGGTAGGTCTCCCGGTAGGCGGCGATCCCTGCTCGCAGCGCCTGCTCAACGTGGTCGAGCATCCGCTCGGACTGCGCGACCGTCATGCCGAACGCCTTGGCCACGCCAGCGGCGTTGATGGGGCGGCGACGATTCCCGGTGAACCGGCCGATCCGCGTCTCGCGGCCCTGCGGCCCCACGCGCACGTCGATGACCTTGTTCCGGCCCACGAGCAGCCCGAAGCCCGCGCTGTCCCGGCCGAACCACGGCTCCGCGAACATCACATCCGGCACCGCCTCGGACTTGGAGACACCGGCCTCGAACGCGGAGAGGCCGTCGAGGAACGGCGACCCGGTGCTGCCGTCGAGCTCGTTCTGCTCAGACATGATTCCCTCTCCTCACGGGTGATGCGCGCGCCCTGACGAGCGCACAGGCAAGGTGCGCAGGTCGGCTCGGGGTCGTCGCACCGGCTGAGATCGGGGACACCAGAAGCCCGCCTGAACCGTCAGTTTCCGGGCGAACCTCTAGCTTTTCCCGGCGGCGCGAGAAGACGTGTCGAACAGTTCCAGCTCATTGGGGTGCAGTTGCGCCTGCACGACGAAACTGCGCTCCTTGATCTTCCACAGCCCCTGCCCGACGCCGAGCGAGGGCAGCAGTTTGCGTTCGGTCGTTGTCAGTCCGAGGGTCTTGGCGGTGACGCCGAGCTGGTCACTTTCCTGCCGGTAGATCACGCGAGTTTCCGCGTTGGCCAGCAGCGAGTTCGCCAGCGAGCGCATCGCGCTCCCGGCATCGCCCACGTTCTCCAGGTCGCTCAACTTGTGGAAGATCAAGGCGTTGGCGATCCCGTAATGACGCGCCAGCCTCCAGTGCGCGTCCATCCTGCGCAAGAGCGACGGCTGTGACATCAGCCTCCAGGCTTCGTCATAGATCACCCACCGTTGCCCGCCTGCCGGGTCGAGCAGCGCCGACTCCATCCACGCCGAGCAGCACGTCATCAGCGCGCTGATCAGCGTCGAGTTCTCAGTGACCCTGCTCAGGTCAAGGCTGATCATCGGCAGCGTCGGATCGAACCTCACCGTCGAGGGGCCGTCGAACAGCCCCGCCAAGTCCCCGGCCACCAATCGCCTGAGCGCGTGACCGACGATCCTGCCGTCCTCGGCCAGCCTGCCGTCGGCGTCCTCCGATGGGGCGAGGATGCGCTCGACCACCATCGGCAGGATCGGCACCCGGTTCTCCCGCACCGTCGCCGTCAGCGCCGAGTCGATGGCCGTGTGCTCCAGCGGGGTGAGCGGCCGGGCGAGCACAACCTCGGCCAGCGCGCCGATGAGGTCACGGCGACGCGCCGCGACCGTGCTCTGCCACTCGGCATCGGTGAAGTTGCTCGGCCGGTAGCCCTCATCCAAGGGATTGAGGCGGGTGGACATGCCATGCCCGAGCGCAATCGCCCGGCCCCCGACCGCCTCCGCGACGGGCGTATGTTCGCCTTTCGGGTCGCCAGGCACGTAGACCCGCCGACCGAACGGGAGACTGCGCGTGTACAGCGACTTCATCAGCGACGACTTGCCGCTGCCCACGATGCCCGCCAGCACGAGGTTCGGTGCGGTGATGATCCCGTTGGCGTAAAGCACCCACGGGTCGTAGACGAAACTCCCGCCGCTGTAGAGGTCTTGCCCCACGAACACGCCACTGGAGCCGAGCCCGCCCTCGGCCACGAACGGGTAGCCGCCCGCGAGCGTGGCGGAAGTGTCCTGATGCCTCGGCAGATGGAAGCGGCCCGGTGTGCGCAGCATCGCCGGGCCGGACTCTCCGCTAGCGGGCAGGTACTGCCGGGCGCGCTGCTCGGCCTTCTCCGCCTCGGCGCGGGCCTTCGCCTCGGCCATCTTCCGTTGCTGCTGCTCGCGGTGCAGCCGGGTCGCCGCCTCACGTCGCTGCTTGCGATACCGGCGGCGCTCACGGGCCGGGGCCACCAGCACCGAGGCGTGCAGCTTCTCCCCGTCGCCGTTCATCGGCCCAGCCCCCGGTCGCGCTTGATCTCCGCGATCCGGTCAGGGGTGAACCACGACCCGTCGCCGCGCACCCGGTCGCGGCGTTCCTCGAGCGCCCGCTGCACCGCTTCCGCGTCCGCCGCACTCTGGGCCGGGCCTGCCCCGGTCATCCCCGGTGTCTCGCCGGCTGCTGCCGTGGTCTCGCTCGCCGGGGCGTGTTCGCGATAGAGGGCCACGTTCCCGAACGCCCGGCTGTAGACGAGCGCATACTCGCCCTCATTGACGCGCTGATCTCTCATACCCGTGGGGGGCTCGTCGTAGACGTGCCCGTTCACGAGTGCTGCGCTGGTGGTCTCCTCGCCGTAGTCGAAGCCGCGCAGGTGCTCGATCGCAGCCTCGGGGCCGTCGTGGTCGATGACGTCGAGCACACGGTCGGCTTCCTCGCCCTGCAAGAACACGACGGTCACCCACTGACGCACCAGGGGCTGCCAGGCGATCCGCCCGAGATGCCCGGATGCCTGATCGAGGAAGGTCTCCGCGCCGCTGATGTGGCGTGCCGCCTGAGCGAGCGCATCGGCGGCGGCCCAGGCGTCCGCCGCGCCCAGGTTCCGGTCTCCGTCGTCGTGCGCAGCGCGTCCTTGGTGGGTCAGGCAGGCCCCGGAGAGTTGGATGAGGGACTGCTCCAAGGAACGGGCGGTGCCGAGCAGTTCCCCGACGATGCCGTAGAGCACGTCGGGGTTGTCGATGCGCTGACTGGCGTGCGCGAGGCCGCGTACCGCTTGACGGGCTTCTTCGGCGTCGGCGGACGGGTCGTTGAACGTGGGCATGGTCGGGCCTCCCCAGAGGATCGGTGGTCGGTGGCTGCCAGGTGCGCCCGGCGGGTCAGACCCGACGGCACAGCGGGAGAGCTGCGGCGGTGAACGCGGTGGCCTGTTGGCCGACCAACTTCCGCGTCTCGCACGAGGATTGGATGGCGGCCTGCTCGATAGCGGCGACCGCCGCTTCCAACTCGGGCAGGGTGTCGGCTGAGACGCTGATGAGGCCGGTGTAGCGCAGCACCCCGTGCCCGGCCGTCAAATCGGCCTCCTGCTGGAGAACGTCGTGGTACTCGGCCGTCTGACTGGCGTCCTCGATCTGCCCGATCCGCGCACGCTGCGCGGCATCGCTGATGTATTCGGTCTTCTTGCGGCGGATATCGCGGGCGGCCTGATCGGTGCGCAGCGGCGTGCAGATCAGCGAGAACGCCCGGTGGATGCCGCTCGACAGCAGCACCGGGGACAGGAAGCCGGGATGCACCATCGAACGCGGCCACTCCGAAATCCACAGCACCGCGTGGAACGCGGAGTCGCTGCGCAGATGCGCCCACGACTCGGTGACCGCGACCGGCCCGGCGGTGGCGAGGTCGTGGCCGAGGTCGCCGTGGCGCTCCAGCGTCGCAGCGATGGCCGGGTCATACGCGCTGCGCAGGATCACCGCGATCTGCCCGGCGCCCAGCCAGCCGCCCGGCGTCAGGTCGGCCGAGCGCAGCGCCGCCGTCAGGGTGCTCATCTCCTGACGCAGCACGGCGGCTGCGCCCCGGATGCCGCCGCCTGCGGTGCGGATCTGCCGGGCGGCGGCCTTCATGTCCAGGCTCAGGCTGACCGTCGTCGCGTGCCGTTCCCCGGCAGGTCCGGCCCGGTCGATCAGCTCCTGATAGGTGGTCGACGCCCAGGAGTCGTCGGCGGTGCCGTGCGCCGCCCACCATTCCGCCAGGCCCTGCCCGGAGTCCGGCAGCGTCCGCTCCAGCACTTGCAGGGTCGCGATCCGCCCGGAACGGCACACGGTCGCCAGCACCCGCCCCCACGCGGTGACGCGGCGTTCCTGCTCACCGGGGTCGAGCAGCACGAACGCCGGGTGCGTCACCTCGGTCACCACCGTGAGCGTCGCGCCGGTCGGGTCGTGGATCATCCCGGCCCCGGTCTCGGGGTCGGTGTACTCCCGCAGCCTCGCCATGTCGCCGGGCAGCGCGAGCGTCCCGGCGGGGCGGGGCTTGACGATCCTGCGCCGGTAGGCCAACTGGCCCCCGGTGGAGCGCCACAGCCACCAGAACGCGACCGGCAGCCATTCGACCATCGGACGCCCCGCGACCGGGATCCAGGTGATCGCGGCCGCGATCACCCAGATCGGCGCGGACATGAGGAGCAGCACGCCCCCGCCGCCGTAGAACGCGGCGACCAGGCTCGCCCCGCCGATGCCGAGGGTGAGGAGTTGCGACAGGGACAGGCCGAGCAGGATGCCGCGCCGGGTGAGCCGGGAGAACTTCACCGGCACCAGCTCGCCGCCGCCACGCTCCGCCGTTGTTGTCTCGCTGCTGGGCATGACGGATCACTCCTTGGTCGGCTTCGGCGGAGGCGGGGTGCTGTTCGGGTTCTTCGGCAGCGGCTGCGACGGCGGTGGAGCCTGCGGCGTGACGTCGCTGCTCTGGGTGGCTCCGCTCGCGGCGGCGTCGGCGTTGTCGGCCAGCGCCTGGCCTGCTTTCGGCCCGGCGGTCGCAGCCGCCTTGATCGCCTGGGCTCCGAGCACGACCCCGGCAGCGATCGGGCCTGCCGCCGCTGCACCGCCGCCAGCGCCTGCACCGGCTCCGGCCGAGCCGCTCGCGCCCGCCGTGCCGCCACCGGCTGGCGCGGGCTTGGGTGTCGGCCCACCCCCGTCACCGCCTCCACCGCCGTTGCCGCCGGTCTTCTTGCCGCCGCTCTTGCTGCCCTCGTCGAGGACCTTCTTCGGCTCGCCGCCTTGGGGCTTGCCCGGTGTGGGCACGGGCCGGTTCAGCGCGTTCTTGGCCTCCTGCTCGGTGCCCATCGAGTTGTAGAGGTCGAAGCCGATGAACGACAGGAACCGATAGGTCATGTACGGCGCGAAGCCAGCGAGCGCCATGAGCACGATCCCGGCCAGCGGGTCGGCCACGCTGGACAGGTCGCCGTCGATGGGGGCCGAGACCTGGGTGACCGCGACCAGCAGGATCACGACCAGGACGAGCTTGCTGAAGATGAGGGCCAGGACGAACATCGCCCATTTGCTGATCCAGCCGCGGGTGGCATCCCAGGACGCGCCGGAGAACGCGAACGGGGCCAGCACGATGGCGACGAGCAGCAATGCCTTTCTGACCAACAACGACAGCCACACGATGGCCGCCGCAGCAATGGCCAGGGCTGCCAGGAAGATCGTCAGAATCGCCCCGACTCCCGGTGCGCCGATGTTCAGGGCGGTCAGCCCGGCGACGAGGATCGCGATCTTGTCGCCCATCGACTCGGTGGTCTCACCGGCGGCTTGGATGATGCCGACCGAGAGCTGGTCGACGATCTCCAACAGCAGTGCCGTGAGGGTGATGACCACGAAGGAGCCCAGGACGCTCTTGCCGAGCCCGAGGGCCGCGCGCGAGAGCGCGGCGGGTTCTCGCCGGATCATGCCCGTGATCAACTGCAAGCAGAAGAACAGCAGCATCACGAAGACCGCGATGCCGAACAGCAGGTTGTAGACGGCCACGTACTCGCTGCCGGTGACGTCGACCAGGGTGGTGGTGTCGAACACCGTCCACACGGAGGTGAACATCCAGCCGGCGGCCTCGCCCATCGCGGACGCGAGCCAGTCGAACGGTGCCGAGATCAGCGACGCGGCGGCTTCGCCTGCGGTGTCGCAGACGGTGGAGATGACGGGAATGTCGCAGACGCCCATCACGACCTCCTTGGTTCGGAGTGGATGGGTGGATCAGACGGACTGGCCGACGCCCCAGAAGAAGTTGATCAAGGTCACGCTCGCGCCACACACGACGGCAGCGCCGCAGGAGATCAGGACGCCGATCTTGCCTCTCCCGGCGAGGTGGGGGTTGCTGGAGTTGGAGCCGTAGGCCCAGATGATCGCGCTGACAATCAAGGCGAGCACGGACAGGATCAGGCCCACGGTCATCACCGCGCCGACGATGGTGCGCAACTGCTCGATACCCGGCAAGCCGCTGGAATTGGGGTCGATGTCGATCACGGCAGGTCTCCTTCACGAAGCGTTGGATGGTTCTGCCGCGAGGTGCTCTCGGTCAGCCGGGACGCGAGAACGCCCGCCCCTCATGCGGGGCGGGCGTTCGACTGACGAAGACGGAGATGGGGTCAGAGTTGTTGGCCGACGTCGATGAGCCAGTTCATCCACGCGACCCCGCCACCGGCGAGGACGGCGGCACCGAGCGAGACCAGCACGCCGACGCGCCCCTTGGCCGCTGCCGCGTAGTTCCCGGTGCTCGCGGCGATGGCCCAGATCGCGCCCGAGACGATCACCATCAGCACCGCGATCACGAGCACGAACATCAGCAGCGCGCCCACGACCTGTTGCAGATCGCCGATTCCTGAGAGCCCGTCGAAGTCGGGGAACACGTCCATGACCAGGCCCAACCGGCGCTAGCAATTATTCGAAGCGGTTGAAATGTCCATGCCACGAGGTGCGCGGCAGAACCCATGGGGGTCGGCGACGGTAGGCTGAGGTCGTCGGGCGAGGAGGGATCGCAAGCATCTGGTGCCATGCGCGAGGCTGATCTGAGAGGTGGTCTGTTGGCGCAGGAGGTCCCCGTTCCCGGTAACCCGGAGGACGCTCAGCAGTTGCTGTACCTGCTGCTCGGCAGAGCGATCGCCCGTTGCCAGGTCGCCGAAGCCGCCGCAGAGACGATCCACCAGGTGCTGCTGGGCAAGCCCCCTCGCGAGCGGAGCACGCTGGGGGCGAAAGCAAAGGCCGTGGAGCCTCAGCTTCCAGACCATCTCCAAGCCGAGTACCGCACCCTTGTCGAGGCGCGGAACTATCTGGTCCACCGGTTGCTGTTCGACCACGGCGGATGGAAGGGCATCCCCGGCTTGGACAGCCCCGAGCTGTATCGGAAGCTCTACGACTCCATCGACGACGCAACGCAGACCATCGATCGAGTCAGCGACCTGCTGAACAGGTACCTCGCTCGAACACGAACCCCGAGGTGGCGATCTTCAAGATTAGCGATCAGGGTGTCGAGGACATTCGAGACCTGTAACCCTCCGCCCTCTTGATGGTTCGGGCTGGTGGCCCTCCCCGAGCGCGCCAGGCTGCTCAGCGTCAGCGGCGCGCGCCGGCGTAGTTGTTCCAGGCGGAGCCGGTGAGTTCGGCCCAGCGGGTGGCGGTGCCGATGCTGGTGCCGGTGAGGGAGGCGAACACGGCGGGCGGGGTCGTGGATGCCAGGTGCAGCAGGGCGGTGTTGCGGCTGGCGCGGGTGATGATCCCGAGCCGGTTCATGCGCGCCATGAGCGACGTGGGGTGCAGGTGGGTGCCGGCGTTCTTCCCGGTGAACAGCCAGCGGGGATCGGCGAGGGTGCTTGCCGTGCCGAAGGGCTTGGCGACCGGCAGCGCGGTGACCAGGGCGTCGAGCGGCGGGATGAGCAGCAGTGGCTCGGGGCCGAGGGCGAGGTAGGTGTCGCCGTCGCTGACCTTGATGTCGCTGGTGGTTAGGGCGGCGATCTTCGCGGCGGGTTGGGCGTAGAGCAGGATCAGGCAGGCTGCGGCGCGGTCCTCGATGCTGGCGGAGTCGGGGTCGTGCAGGAGCCGTCGGGCCAGGGCGAGTTGTTCGTCGGGATCAGCGTCGTGGCCTGGGTCCTTCGGCGCGATGGGCTCGGGCAGTCGTACTCGGGGTAGGTAGCCGCCTCGTTTGAGCCAGCGGATGAAGCTCAGACGGGCGCTCCGACTGGGGCCGCCGAGCCAGGCATCGATGCAGGCTTGCGGGCAATCGTCGAGGTCATGGCCGTAGGCGGTGAGGTGGTCGAGGAAGCTCTTGGCGGTCTGAATGTCGCCCCGGCAGCGGGCCGCGACGTGCGCGCTGATGCGACCGTGGCGGTTGGTCTTGGCGCGGCCGGCGACGTGCCAGCGGGCGTAGCGTGTCAGCACTCCGCGCAGCTCGGGATCGGTGATGCCGGCGACGGTTTCGGTGACGTAGCGGTGCAGCCTGGTGGCGTTCTCATCGCGTGGCGGGAGCGCCTCGGCGGCGACGAGCATGGCGCGCAGGTAGTTGACCGAGAAGACCTGCGGCTGGGCATCGAGAGCATCGTGGGACAGGTCGAGCCGGCCGGCGGCGATGTCGGTGAGCAGGCGCAGGCTTGCAAGACCCCGCCAGTTGCTCAGCAGCGACCGGGGTTGGCGAAGCTCGGTCAGCGCGTCGCGGACGCCTTTGAGCTCGGGGCGGATCGTCCCGCCTGGGCCGGTGAGTGCGGCGTCGATCTGCTGGGCGGCTTGGCAGGCGAAGCAGCGGGGACGGCCATGATTGGTGGTGCGGCGGCCGAGGGCCTGCCGCCCGCAGATCGAGCAGTCGATCACCGGCGCCTGGTAGCAGGTCGGGCAGATATCCGGCGTCGTCGCGGTGGCTTTCAACGCGATCCGTTTGAGCCGGCCGCAGACGCCGCAGACCCGCTTCGGGTTGCGGTAGCAACGCGGGCAGAGGTTCCGCGATCCCGCGCGCTTCCCGCCGGCCCGAGTAGCCAGTGGGCCGAGAGTGCCGCATTCGTCGCAGGCGTCCTCGGCGGTGCGGGTGCGGGCGTAGCAGGTCACGCAGATCGCGCCGCCATCGTCGGTGCGGGCGTTGACCCGTCGCGTCCTGCCGCAGCCCGTGCAGACCTCCTCGGGTGAGCGCTGCGCGCGGCAGGCTCGGCATTCGCCCCGATCCAGGATGTGGTTCCAGCGCAGGTTCTTGTCCCGTCCGCAGCGGAAACAGGTACCGCGGACGATCGTGCTCGCCATTCAGTCGATCAGTCCCCGGCCGGTCTGATGACCGCGCGAGTCGGACGGTTCTTGCTCGGCTTCGACGGCGTGGCCGCCCCGGTGGTGCCGGTCTTGCGGCCGCGCCGGGATTTGGTCGCGACGTAGGGCTCGATCAGGTCGTTCGGTGTGACATCGAAGATGTCGCAGAGCGCGGCCAGGAACCGCATGTTCAACCGCTCGGGCTGCCCGGTCACGATCCGGTAGACCTGCGTGGAGGTCATCACCACGCCTCGTTCGGCCAGCAGCGGCACCAGGTCGGTGGTGGACTGCATGCCGTGCTCGTTCATCACCTTGCGGACGTGCCAGCGATAGGCCACGGTCTTCGTCATGATGGTCAGCCTTCCTCGATCGCCGATGGTGGAGTGAACGCCGCGTCCAGAGCGCGGCGCAGGGTGCGGTTCCGGTAGTCGCCGGAGACGCCGGTGTAGAGGGCGGTGGTCGATCCCCAGCGGTGCCCGACCTGCTGCTGCACGAACAGCGGGTCGAAGCCGTCCTCGATCAGATGCGTCACATAGGAGTGCCGCAGGCAGTGCGGGTGCAGGGCGGGGTCGAAGCCGAGCTCGTCGCGGTACTCGGCGAACCGTAGCCCGATGTAGCTCCCGCTGACCCTGGATTGTCGCTCGGTCGGCCAGAGCATCCCGCTGCCGGCCGTGTCGAACAGGGGCAGCACCTCGGTGACGTATTCCTCAATCACCGGGCGGGTCCAGTCGAACACCGCCAGCACCGCGCGACGCCGGGGTTGAGAGCCACGGCTGGCTTTGCCCCACCGGACGTTGCAGACCCCGAACCGGCCGAACTCGGTCGCGGTCGGGTTGCGGGTGAAGTCATGAAGGTCCAGCATCCCGACCTCACGACGACGCAGCCCGAAGGCGTAGATCATCTTGAACAGCGTCGCGTCGCGGAATACCGACTTCCAGCCCTTCTTCCCGCGTGTGCGGGCCTGGTCGACGCGATCGTCGGCGTAGTCGAAGAAGGTTTGCACCTCGATCCGCGACAGAGGTCGCACCGTCGGGCGTGCCTCGTGATCGCCCGTGTGGATCGCGGTGTTCCACTCGTGGCAGACCTGCACCGGGTGGGTGCCGAACAGCTCCTCGCACCGCTCCACCCACCCGTAACGACGGTCGGTGAGGAAGTCGCAGAACAACGCGACCGCGTTCTGATAAGAGCGGATCGTGCCGTGCGAGCAGGGCTTGTCGCCGGAGACCAGCTCGGTCGTCCACTCCTCGATGTCGGCAGGAGTCCACTCCCACGGCAGGCTCCCGCAGAACCCGGCGAACCGGCGCACCTGCGCCAGTCGCGCCCCGATCGTCTTCGCATTCAGCATCCGCGAGGACTGCTGCGCCGACCAGCCGGCCAGCATGTCATCGAAGACCTGCTCCACCGGGCGCAGCAACGACACGTTGCCCGGCCGCAGCGCCGTCACCGATCCAGGCCGGTTCCCGTCCTCGAAGTCCACCCCGATAGTCTTACATCTAATGTAAGAAAAGTACATCTAATGTAAGCAGTGGCGCGTTTCCCCTGGTCACGAGCCGCTTCGCAGCGCCCAACTGTCGCCCACTGATAGCCTTGCCTCACCAGGGAATCCGCACGATCCCGGCCCTGGCCGATTACATCTAATGTAATAATTGCTAGTTCTATTCGACCGAGAGGTGGATATGGTCGAAGTGGCCTCCGGTGGGGTCGGAGGGGTCGTAGATCCCGCCGCCGGTGTAGGGACGCCACCCGTCGTCGGCGCGGGCGGCTGTCCAGATGCGGCCCTGCCAGATCACGTAGGACACGGCCCAGGTCTCGGCGTTGGCGACGAGCCAGTCCGCGAGCTGGTCGCCGTTGTCCTTGTCGGCTCCCGCAGGGAACTGGCCGATGGTGCCGAACACGATGTCGCACGCTTTGCCTTTGGGATGATCCGAGGTCGGGTTCCAGGCGTGCGGATCCCAGCAGGTGATGCCGTTGTCTCCGACCTGCATCGCCTCGATCTGCGCGGCAATGGTCGCGGTGCGCGGCGTGACGCACGCACCCTGACGGCCCGGCTGGGTCGGATCGGGCAGCGAGCACGACTCGGCAGGCCACGACCCGTCGGGGTTCCGCACCGGCGGGGCGATGCCGGTCTCGGGATCGAACGCGGCGTTCCCGCCTTGACAGCCCTCGGTCGGCCCGCCGCCGGTGGCCTCGGGCAGGTCGGCCGCATTGTGGTCGTTGAGCCAGACGGCTGGGTCGGTGTGCTCCCCGCCGGTGCCGCCGAGACGAACCTCGAAATGCAGATGCGGGCCGGTGCTCATGCCGGATGAGCCGACGTCGCCGATGTGCTGCCCGGCGGTCACCGTATCGCCGGGGGCGACGTGGATGCCGTCCTGCCAGGAGTGCGCGTAGGCGGTGGCGACACTTTCGCCGCCGAGGTCGTGTTCGACCACGATCAGCCCGCCGTACCCGCCGGTGAACTCCGCGACGGTCACCACCCCGCCGGCGGCGGCGAGGATCGGTGTGCCGTCCGGGGCCGCGAAGTCTGTGCCCGTGTGAAAGGACTGCTCCCCGGTGATCGGATGGATGCGCGGCCCGAACTCGTCGGTGAGCACCCACGACCCTTCCGGCAAGGGGAAAACCACCTGCGACGACCCCGAGACCGGGCCACCGCTGCCCAAACCCGCGCCGCTGGTGAGCGTGTCGAGGATGGTCTCCGCGACCGGCTCGTAGTTGCGGTAACGATCCGGGTAGGCGCTGACTTCGACCGCTTGCGCGGCCGATCCCTTGTCCATCTCCTGCCAGCCGGGAATGTCCAAGAGCCCTCTCGGGGATGGATGGTTCGGCCCGGTCGGGCCGCCGAAGAAGGCCCTGGCCTGATAGGTCGAGTCCATCAACTCCGCGACCGTGCCCCAGCCCGTCGCCGGCCTCATCTGAAACAGACCGAGCGAGTCATGATCCGAGCCATTGCCGTCGTTCGGATAGGTGCCGGACTCGGGGTATGCGCCGGTGTTTGCGAGCATCCGCAGCGTCGATTCGGTCAGTGCCGCCATGAGCGCGATCTGGATACCGTCGCGGCCCACCCCCTCGATGCCCGAGCCGACCTCGATGATCGTGGCCGCGTGGGTGAGTTGCTGGCGGTTCAGCGTGAACGTGGTGCCGTCTTGCGTGGTGACGGTCAGCTCGTCGGGAACATTCCCGACGCTGATCCCGCCGCCGTTGATGGTGCAGGCGGCGTTGGCGGCAGGGTTCATCAGCACGCCGATCCCGAGCAAGCCGAGCATGGGGCCGAGCAGCATCAGCGCGACCAGAACGAGGACTGCCTTCTTCATCGCAACGCCCCGGTTCTCACCGCAGCGGGCTATCGAGCACCGACAGCCGCAACAGGTAGCAGGACGCCGCCACGCCGCCGGTCTCCGGCGGCGCGGTCTCACCGTCACCGTCGTCGCCGGAGGGTTCGGTGTCGGGCGGGCAGGCGAGGAAGACCGTGAACGCCACAGCGTGTTCGGAGGCGACGGGTTCGTCGTTCCAGATGCCGGTGCGGTGCCGGGTGCCCTCGATGGTGATCGCGGTCGCCCCCTCGGGGAGTTGCCCCGGATGGGCCTGCTCGACCGCCTCGGCCCACTGGCCGGGCACGAAGGCTTCGTCGATGGTCAGGTGCTGACTCGTGCTGTATTGGCGCAGATCGAGCCACGATTCGCGCGAGGGCAGATACGAGGCGATGTCGGAGGCCAGGCCCGCCTGCTCGACCCCGGTCGGGTCACCGACGTCGAGCAGCACGGAGGTGTAGTCGAGCGGGAACAGGCCGCTGGCCGTGTCCCAGGTGAACAGCGCAAGCGCCACGTCGCGGGCGAACTCCTCGGGATCCTCGGTGGGCGCGATGCGCGGCAGCCGGGGCGTCGGATCGCCGGGGCCTGCGGGAACCTGCACCGTCGGGTCGTCCGGGGCACTCGTGCCAGGGTCGGCGGGGCCGGTGAGCAGCCCGTAGACGCCGATCCCGGCCAGAACGAGCAGCACGACCGCCGCAGCGATCAGGGCGATGAATCGACGGCGGGTGCGGGCGGGGTCATCGGAGGTTTTCATGCCTCCAGGTGCGCCCCTGTGTCCTCCGGGGTCAGAGCGCGCGCAGGTGCCTGCGTGCCCCGGCCGCTGGTTCCGTGGGCTCCTGCCAGGCGGTGCGCAGCTCGTCAGCGAACGCGCTGGTGCCGTCTGCGGTATCCAGGAACGAGGTGATCTGCTCGTCGCTCAGTTCGGTAGCGAGCACTACCGCGTCGTAGTGCGTCCACCAGTCGGCCAGTTCCGTCCAGGTCGCCACGAACGCCCGCACCGGCCACCGGGCGGGCGCAGCCTCATCCCCGCCGCCGGCCGAGGCGAGGGAGCCAGCAGGCTGGGGCGTCTTCGTCTGCCGGGCACGAGCACGGGCGAGGGCCTCCTGCGCCAGCGCCCCCAAGTCCTCAGCCCCCTCGCCTGCGACGGCGAGACGGACGCGCTCGAAGCCCGGATGCACCGGCGCACCCGCGTCGATGCGGTGGAGTTCTTCTGCCGCCTGCCCCCGCACCGGCTCGGGCACGGCGGGGTCGGCGGCGACCTGTTGCAGGTAGTCGATCTTGTCGAGCGTGGTGTGTGAAGCGCCGCCAGGGATCATCGCTGCCGCCTGCTCGCGGGTATCGCCTCGTGCCGACGACGGTGCCGCAAAATTTGCGGCACCGTCACTTCCCGGCTGGTTGTCCGCGCTGAACCGCGTGGCGGCCTGCCTGCGGGCGGCGTCCTCGACCATCAGCGACTTCAACTCCCGGTACAGCGTCGCCGCCTCGACCGGGGTGAGGTCTTTGTGCAAGAGGTTGTCGTCTTGCTCGGCCAGCAGATGCCCGAGCCTGCCCGAAATGCCCGAGCGCACCCACACGTTCACCGTGCGCCAGCCCAGCCGTTTGATCGCGGCCAGCCGCCGCGCACCGCAGACCAGCACACCGTCGACGGTGACCGTCAGCGGCTGCAACAGGCCGTCCCGTGCGATGGACTCGCACAGCGCGTCCAGGTCGCCCAGATCCCTGCGGTGACGGTGCCCGACGATGATCGACTCGACCGTGCGGTCGAGCTCGATGTGCCCGGTCTGCGCGCCCATCACTGGCTCCCAGGCTTCGGTGCGGCCAGCGAGATCATCAGCACGAGATCGTCGTCCCGCAGCAGCGCCTCCCGGCTCTCACCGATCAGCAGCCGCAGCAGAACGCCCCGCCCCGACGCCGTGGCCGCGTATGCCGGGTTCGGGTGACCCAGGAGAGCCCTGAGCAGCGCCGACCACGCGGTGCGGTTCACATCCAGCAGGGCGCGGGCGTGCTTGTCGCGGCGCAGCAGCTCATACGCGCTCTGCCGGTTCCCGGCACGGGCGAGGGCCTGGCAGATGTGCTCGACTCCGGCGCGGGCGATATGCGGGGGCCACTCCAGCGCGACGAACAGTGCGATGGCGTCGTCCATCGCCGCATGAGCCGACATGCGCACCGCCGGACGCCCCGGCCCGGCATCTGCATCCGAGTCGGTGTCGTTGCCGGCGTCCGTGGGATCGGGGTCGCTGACCTGGAAGGAGGCGTGATAGTCCGTCAGCGGGTTCTCCCGATCCGACAACCTCTCCGGGTCGTGGAACACCGAGTAGTTCGGGCGTCTGGCCTGATGCGTCGAGCACAGCAGCCCCTGCCCGCGTTCCTCCGCGATGCAGGTGATGCGCACCGCGTGCGTGACCACGCCCCACGGGTCGTCGGCGGTGCGGGCGGCCTTGGTGCGCATCACATCGAACGCGGCGCTCGCCGCTTCCCACGGGTCGAGACCGTGCTTGTGCGCCAGCAGCTCGTACTTCTGTGCGGCGTAGCCCATCAGATCGGCGGCGACCGGATCGTGCCGCCACGCGCCGGGGCCAGCCTCATGCAGCCGGTTCAGCAGAGCGCGCAAGCCCTCGCTGCGGGTGAAGTCCTCCGGCTCTTGGAGTGTCGTGCGGGTTCTCATGATAGGCGCCTCCTTGCGTCGAGGTGCACGCGATTTCCCTCGGTGCTGGGGGTGGTCGGGAGTTCGTGGCCGTGTCATCGCTGCTCACCGCTTCACGACTTCCCGACCGCAGCCCGCGTCGGAGCCTGGTGCCGCGCACCGTGCCCGAACGCTGCCAACGGCGACAGCCGCCGCTTCGCCCGCTCCCCGAGGCTCTTGATGCCCTCGACCATCGGGGCGCGGGCTTTCCGGGCCAGCTCGGTCTCCAGGTCGATGCCGCGACCGGCCAACGACGCGCTGTTGCGGGCGATCAGGTCGGTAGGCCGCACCCACTCCACCCCGCGTGCGCGATGCTCCTCGAGTTTCCTCTCGACCTCGGCCGCCTCCGCCTCCGTCGCCGTGGACTCGGCCTCCGTGGACTTGGCCGGGTCGGTGCTGGTGCGCTTGGTGACGTCGGCGGCTGCGACCGCCTCGGGCACCTGCCGCACCTGGCTCGGCTGCTCGGGCTCCGACACCGCGTCCAGCGGAGGATCAAGCCGTCCGTGCTGCTCATGCGGATTCGTGTTCATGATGTTGTCTCCATCTCTCTCGTCGTGGTTTCGGATTCCTCGGCCGGGGGCGCGAACCATCTGCCCACCGTCGAGGGATGCACTTGCAGCTCGTCCGCGATGGCCTTGTTCGACCACCCGGCCTCCCGCAACTGCGCGGCCCGCTCCCGACGCCCGAACGACTCGCCGTCAGTGGCATCACCACCGACCGGCGCCACCTCGGCCCTGGAGGCGGTGTCGGCGGTCGGGGGCCGCGACGTGGAGCGGGTCAGGACGACGGTCAGGTGCGTGCTGGCCAGCAGCACCAGCGGCGGGACGGCCGCGACGGTCGCCGCGAGCACACCCGGCACGCTCGCATCCGCTGCGACTATCGCGTGTAGTGCGTTCGCGGCGACCGACACCAGCGCTCCGCAGATCAGCAGCGCCCACGGATACCACGCACCCGTGCGCCCATCCAGCGCAACGACTGCGATGGTCGAGACCACGATCAGCCCGTCGACCAGCAGCGGCCAGATCCACGCCTGCGCCGATGTGATCCCCGAGCGCGCGGCGAGGTCAGCGAGCGCCATGAACGACAACCAGAACGCGCCGACACCGATCAGCACGGTGCCGGTCGCGGCGGTCACCACGGCCCAACCCCACCGTTCGCGCACCATCACAGCACCTGCACTCTCGCCCCTGGAGACACTCGTCCGGTTGCCCGAGTGAGGGTCTGGTCCTCTGAACGCAGCGGGGCGCGAGCCCTTGGGCCGCAGGAGTGAACGTGCCGGTAGGCCGAGCCGACCGTCCGGGTGATTTCCCGCTCTCGGAGCCCCGCCTGCGCAGCGGCGGGGCCGAGCGTGCTCAGCGCATCGTTCGGTGGGGTGCCTTGCTCGGCCATTCGGCACGCCGCCCAGAACAGGCCGGCGTTCCGTTCGCCCTCGATACGCCGTGCCACCCACGCGGCCAGCCGATCTGTGTGCACTGACCGGTCGACCTGCGAGACAGTGAACGGCACCGGGTCGGGTCGGGGATCGAGGAAGTTTCGCAGCGCCACGGCGTCCATCCGGGAGGCGGCCTCGGTGAGGGTTTCGACCCGGTACGAAATGCGGCGAGCCCCGAGCGCAAGTGCTGAGGGAGGCACGATCACGTAGCCGCCATCGCCACGGAAATCCACTCCCGCGTCAGCGACGTGCCACGACCGTTGCGTCTGTTCAGGATCGGCCGAGAAGTACAGATGCCTGCCGCCCGTCGGGGTACGCACCTCCGCCAGCGGTGTCGGAATCAGACCGGCCCGCGCAGCTCGCGCGGCCGCTTCGTACCCATTGGCACCATGCACGTCGATATCGACGACGACCAGCCCAGAGAAGCTACCCGTCGGGATGGCGATGTTCGCCCCTGGTTGCCACCGCCACCAGGCATCGACTCGCCGGAGATTGCGGCTGGCCTCCCGATAGCCGTACGTGACCATCGGGCCTTTCTCGCCCGGCACGCACGGGAACACCGGCACCCCGGCAGCAGCCAGCCGGTGGGCCGCGAGAGGCAGCGGAACGCCTTGGCCGAGACCGTCGAGGACAGCCGTCATCGCCGCAGCCTGGGCCGGCGTCGAGCCGCGAACCGCACGAGCGGCGCGTACCTCATCCATCGCCAGACCTCCTTCCGCCGGAGGCCACCCCGCTCGGGGCGACCCTGCGAGCGTGAGGTGCGTCGGGCGAATCAGGAGGTCGAGACGGACATGGGAAGGAGACGATGACCGTCAGGCGTCGTGACGAACCCGACGAGTCTCTACCGGACTACCAGACAAGACGCGCGCCGAAAATCCAGTGCCCGGAGATCGCAAAGAAGCGGCGCAGAGTTGGCAGATCGGGCACATCGCTCAAGCCACCTGCCCACACATCTGCCGGTATTGGCCGGGCGTCACGCCGACGTACTGGCGGAACAGTCGAGTCGCGTGGCTACGGGAGTGCCAGCCGACCAGCTGCATCGCAGCCGCGACTGTCAGGTCGGTGTCTCTTAGGTACTTGGCCAGGCGCTCGGCTCGGAGCATCGTCAGAAACGCCAAGGGGGTCTTGCCGTAGGCATCCACGAATACACTGCTCAACCGGGACGGCGAAAGATGTACCTCGGCGGCAAGATCGTCCAGCGTCCACCGTCGTGCCGGATCCTCTCGGAGCAGGTCAGCCGCACGCCGCACTTCGACCCGCAGGGGCGCGAACCGGCGGTCTCTAGGAAGTGTGGGTCGGATATGCGCACGCTGTGACGGTGAGATACGTACCGGGGAGACCTTGATGAACGGCGCGATGACGTAGGCGATCTGAAACCAGAGCGCTTGCATCCGCAGGTAATGACGGACGAACTCACCGTCAATGCTCAGTGCCACCAACTCATCTAGCCACGGCATCAACATCCCGGCCCGATCTTCCCCGAGGCGGAGGATCTGCGCGGGCTCCGAGTACATCGTGTCGGCGAACCCTTGCGCGTCCAGGCGGTCGGCAACGAACCCGGCGTACTGCCAACGCACCTGATCGAGCACGAAATCGGTGTCGAGGTAGACGGTGGTCACAGTGATATGACCCTCGGGCTCTGACCCGCACAAGGTATTTGCGCCGAGCACGATCACGTCGCCTGGTTTGACTGGCTTCTGTCCGAACTCGCTGAACAGGATCGCGCTGCCGTCGCGGACAACGATCACCTTCACGCAGTCATACGCGATCGGACCCACTGGGCGATGGATGGTTCGAGTTCGAGCCAGCAGCGGCGCGTAGGGCGTCATGCCACGATCTGGCGTGGACCCACTCATCGCGACCATGCCATTGCGCGTTCAAGATCAACCGGTGCCGACGATTCGTATGACGCGCGTCAGGTCTGGTAGCCGATGACGGTCATCATGCCGGTTTCGGCGTGGTAGATGTTGTGGCAGTGTGCGGCCCATTGGCCGGGGTTGTCGGCGTCGAAGTCGATGGTCAGGGTCTGCTTCGGCAGGATGATCGAGGTGTCCTTGCGCGGCCCACTGTGGTTCCCCCCGAATCGTGGAGGGCTTCCTTATGCGGCTTCCCGGTCGGGGGCCGCGGTGTTCTCGTAGCTGACCGGGCTCATCATGCCTGCCGAGCTGTGCCGGCGTTCGTGGTTGTAGAACCCGTAGCACCAGTCCAGCACGACAGCCTGGGCCTGGCGGGTGTGCTCGAACTCGTGGCGTGAGAGAACCTCCCACTCCAGGCTGCTGAAGAACGCCTCAGCGGCGGCGTTGTCGAAGCACGACCCGACCCGGCCCATCGACTGCCGGATGCCCATGTCGCGGCACAGCTTGGTGAACGAGGTCGCGGTGTAGGTCGAGCCCCGGTCGGTGTGGAAGATGACCCGCTTGGTCTCCTCGGTGCGCCAACCCGGCTGGTTGACCGCATCGACGCCACCGCGAGCCGCCACGGCCATCTTGATCGCCGCGCACGCCAGCTCGGCGTCGGGGTGCAGGCTGGTCGCGGCGCCGAGCAGACGACGCGAGTACAGGTCGATCACGGTGGCCAGGTACAGCTTCCCGCTGGCCGTGGGGATCTCAGTCATGTCGCCAACCCAGCGGGCGTTAGGCCGCTGCGCGGTGAAGTCACGGCGCAGCAGGTCGGCGAACTTCGGTGCGGTCTTGTCCTGGCGTGTCAGACCGTTCCTCCGCTTGATCCGCCGGGCGACCAGCCCCTGGCGGCGCATCGAGTCCGCGACGGTCTTCTCGCTGACCTCCCACCCATCATCGAGCAGGTCAGCGTGCAACCGCGGGGAGCCGTGCAGGCCCCGCTTCTTGGTGAACATCACCTTCACGGCCCGGTCGATGGTGTAGCGGCGACGGTCCATAGCGGTGAACAGGCCGCTCGAGGCGCCCGGGCCGAGCGACCGGTCGCGCCACTTGTAGAACCACGCCAGGGACACCCCCAGCAGCAGGCAGGTCATCGTGTGCGGCACCCGGTAGATCGTCCTCTGGTCGGCGATGAAGCGTGCCACGCTCACTTCGTCGCCTCCTTCACCCACAGGACCACGGATCGCTTGAGGACATCACGCTCCATCCGGAGCTCGGCGTTCTCAGCACGCAGCCGCTTGAGCTCCTCGTGGTCGTCCTTCGACATTCCGTCGCGGCCCTCGCGTGCTTCCCGGGCCTGCTTGACCCAGTTGCCCAACGTGCCCTCGACCACGCCGAGGTTGCGCGCGACCTGAGCGATCGGCTTCCCGGTCTCTTCGACGATCCGGACAGCTCCCTCACGGAACTCCCGGTCGTACTTCTTCCGCTTCTGTGGCATCTCGATCCTCATTGTCGATGCCTCTACGGTCCGGGGGGAACCTCACACCGTCTGAGTGCTGGTAGGTGTGGCCGTGTAGGTGGAAGGGATGCCACATCTCGGTCTCGTTGACCAGAAGGAGGCGCACTCGCTCACCGGCCTGGACCGGCTGCGCGTCGCGTAGCGGCTGGGTCGGGTCGAACCGCTTGTTGTTGATGCCCCAGTCGTAGTCGGTCATTGAGCCGGTGAGCGTCAGGGTGATCTCCCGGTCGGGAGTCTTGGTGTCGAGAGCCACGCCGGGAGTAGCGGTGAGGATCGCGGCGGTGCCGACCTGATCGCTGTCCAACTCAGTGACCGTGACATCCGGTGCTGGTGCTTCGCCGCCGCCGGTGCGTACTACGGCGAAGGCGCGTTCGCGTTTGCCTTCGGCCAGCGCGACGAGTGGGAACGCGCCGTCGCCGAGGGTGACGAGGAGGTCGTAGCGTTCACCCATGCCGAGCAGAACGCTGTCCACTTCAACGGGTTCGACGGGGAACCCATCGGTGTGGGTGAGGGTGAGGCGGTGCCCGCCGACCGCGAATCGGAAGGCGGTGTCGCCGCCGGCGTTGATGAGTCGTATCCGTACTCGGCTGCCAGGGGTTCCGGTGAACTGGGCCGGGTCGGCGGCGGGCTTGCCGTTGATGAGGTAGTGCGGGTAGTAGACGTCTCCGGCGTCGCCCCCGAGCAGGTCGGAGGTGGCGCCCATGAGGGTGTTACCCATCCGCATGAACATGTCGCCCATCCCGCCCATGTCGCCCATCCCACGGGACAGCTCAGCGAGAACCTGGTCGGGGGTGGCGGTGACACCATCGAGCCAGTCGTCCAGGACGATGACCCACTCGTCGTCGTAGGCCAGGGGCTCGTTCGGGTCCTCGACGATGAGCGCCCCGTACAGTCCGCTGTCGAGCTGCGCACCGACGTGGGGGTGGAACCAGTAGGTGCCCGGATCGGGTGCGATGAACTCGTAGTCGAACGTGGCACCGGCAGCGATGGGTTGCTGGGTGATCGGTGGCACGCCGTCCATGTCGTTGCGCAGTGCGAGCCCGTGCCAGTGCACGGAGGTCTCGACCGGGAGCTGGTTGCGGACGGTCGCTTTCAGGGTGTCCCCGGCTCCGAGGCGGATGACCGGGGCGGGTACGGCACCGTAGGCGAAGGTCTGAGCCGTGGTGCCGGCGAGGTCCAGGCCAGCCGATGCGGCGGTGAGCGTGACTGCGGTGATCTTTCCGGTACCGCCCCGTTGCCGTTCCCGGTCTCGCACGGCGGCGCTGTCCGGGTTCACCCAGGCTGCAGTCGAGGTGCAGCCGGCGAGGGCGAGCGTCGCCGCCGCGCCCACGCCGAGTCCGAGGCCGAGGAACGCGCGCCTGCTCCACAGCCGCTCCAGGCCGAGGCCGGAATCATGACGGAGCGGGAGCCGGCTGGCCGGGCTCATCGGAGTGCCCCGTTCGGGGAAGGCTCAACCGGCCCGGCCGGACCGCTCTCGGCGGCGCTGCCTGGTGCGGGTGCTTGGTCGGGCAGTCGGAGTCGTTTGAGGAGCAGGGCGTTGACCGCGACGATGACGCTGGAGCCGGACATGCTGATCGCCGCGATTTCCGGGGACAGCATGATCCCGAACGCCGGGTAGAACACCCCGGCGGCGATGGGCAGCGCGATGGCGTTGTAGCCGATGGCCCAGCCGAGGTTCTGCCGCATCTTGCGCAGGGTGCCTTTCCCGATCCGCAGTGCAACCGGCACGTCGAGCGGGTCGGAGCGCATCAGCACGACGTCGGCGGTCTCGATCGCGACGTCGGTGCCGGCGCCGATCGCGATGCCGAGGTCGGCTTGGGCGAGCGCGGGTGCGTCGTTGACACCATCGCCGACCATCGCGACCTTCTTCCCGGCTGCCTGCAGCTCGGCGACCTTGGCGGACTTGTCTTCGGGCAGCACGTCGGCGATCACGGTGTCGATGCCCAGCAGCGCGGCGATCCGTTGCGCGGTGGGCTGGTTGTCGCCGGTCAGCATGACGGCCTCGACACCGGCTTCGTGGAGGGCGTCGATCGCGGCTTTCGCGGTCTCGCGGGGTGCGTCGGCCAGGGCAATCACCCCGCCGATGTCGCCGTCAACGGCGAACATGATCGCGGTGCGCCCGCTCGCCGCGAGGGCTTCGCGTGCGGCGTCGATCTGGCTGGTGTCGATCCTTTCCTGGACCATCAGCCGGGTGTTGCCGAGCACGACCCGGCGCCCGTCGACGGAGGCGATCGCGCCTTGCCCGGTGATGTTGCGGAACGCGGTCGCAGTGCGGCGTGGGATGTCGCGGGCATCGGCGTAGGCGACGATCGCTTTCGCCAGCGGGTGCTCCGATTCTCGTTCGGCCGCCACGACGAACGACAGCAGGTCCAGGTCATCGGTGCCGACCGCGAGATAGTCGGTGACTTCGGGCTCGCCCTTGGTGAGCGTGCCGGTCTTGTCGAACACCACGGTGTCGATCCGGGCGGCGGTCTCGATGCCGGTGGCGTTCTTGAACAGCACCCCGCGTTTGGCGCCCAATCCGGTGCCGACCATGATCGCGGTCGGGGTCGCCAGCCCGAGCGCGTCGGGGCAGGTGATGACGACCACGGTGATCGCGAACAGGATCGCCATCGGCACCTCCGCACCGGCGAGGAACCAGACCAGGAACGTGAGGCTGCCGCCGATCAGGGCGACCAGCACCAGCCAGAACGCGGCCCGGTCCGCAAGCCGCTGACCGGGAGCCTTGGAGTTCTGCGCCTCCTGCACCAGTTTCACGATCTGCGCGAGCGCCGTATCGGCACCGACCTTCGTCGCCCTCACCCGAAGCGTGCCGACCGTGTTCACCGTCGCGCCGATCACCGCCGAGCCGGGCGTCTTCTCGACCGGCATCGACTCACCGGTCACCATCGACTCATCGACCTCCGACGTGCCGTCCACGACCTCCCCATCGGTCGGTACCTTCGCGCCCGGCCGGACGAGCAGCAGATCACCGGGAACCACCTCGGCGGTAGGGATTTCGACCTCATTGCCGTCGCGGATCACCACCGCGCGGGCCGGGGCGAGTTCCAGCAGCCGCCGGATAGCGTCGTTCGCGCCGCCGCGGGCGCGCATCTCCACCCAGTGGCCGAGCAGCACGAAGGTGGCGAGCACGCTGGCGGCCTCGTAGAACACCTCCCCGCCGCCGGTCAAGGTGATGGCGAGGCTGTAGAGCCAGCCCGCGCCGACACCGACCGCGACCAGCACCATCATGTCCAGCGTCTTCGCGCGCAGCGCCCGATAGGCGCCGTCGAAGAAGATCCAGGCCGCGTAGAAGATCACCGGCAGCGACAGGACCAGGGAGAAGACGTCATCGCGGAGCCCGAACGGTGCCGGGACGGTGAACCCGATGACCTCCCGGCCGATCGGAGACCACAAGGTGATCGGGATCGAGAGCACCAGCGCGACCAGGAAACGGTTGCGCATGTCACGAATCATCGCGTCCATCGACATGCCGCCGTGGTGGCCGCCGTGCCCCATCACATCCTGCGCGGTCGCCGGTGCCGAGTCGCCATGCGCGTGAGCCGGCCCTGGCGAGGCCGGCGCCATGTCGTGGCCGGCATGGGCGGAGTGGTCGTGCTCGGTGTCACCGGTTGCGCCGTGGTGGTGCTGTGGCGCGCTGTCGTGGTAGGAGGGAGGAGCCGTCGAATGCGAGGCGTGCGGCTCGTCGCCGGGGTGGCAGATGTGTTGCGGCACGGACTGCCCGGCACAGTGGAACCCGCACTCGGTGACCCATGCGCGAAGCTGCTGAACCGATGTCAGCTCCGGGTCGTAGGTGACATTGGCGGTCTGCGAGACCGGGTTCACCTCGACGGCGACCACTCCGGGCCGTCGCCCCAGCGTCTTCTCGGCCAGCTGTGAGGAGGAGGCCCAATGCAGACCGGCCACCTCCAGGACGACGGTGTTCATCTTCTTGTTCATGGCGTTTCCTATGACGGGTGTTCAGCCCAGCCCTACAAGGCGGGCAGGATGGTGGTGGCCTGGTCGCCGTCGAGGGCGACGATGCCGCGGTCGTCCACGACGTAGACGACCCCGGACGGGGCAAGACCGAGGGCAGCGACGGTGCCTTCCGCGGTACCGATCGGTGTCCAGGCGGCTTGGCCGCTGCGCCGCCAGAGCTGCCCATCGGTATCGACACCGACCAGCTCGTCTCCGGCCGCATCGAGCAGGTACAGCGTGGGTGCATCAGCGATCAGTGCGAAGGTGGCCGCGTTGTCCTGGCTGGCGAACAGCCCGCTTTGGGTGGCCGCATAGATCACGCCGTCTGCGGTGACCGCAAGATCAGCGGCGGTCACCTCGCTGCCAGCCGTCCAGGTGCTGCCGGAGTCGCCGCTGATCTGTACCGCGGGACTGCTCGACCCGATCCCGTACACCTGCCCATCGGGACCGGCGGTCAGGACGTGGAAGTCCTCCTCGCCCGTGAACGCGACCGGTTCCCAGCTCTGCCCGCCGTCTTCGCTGCGGATGATGCCGAGATTCGGTGACCCCAACTCCTACGGAGTGTCCAGGCCGGGATGCCCGGAGGCGATCAGCATGCCGTCGGTGACGGTCAGGCCCATCACGTCGAAGTCGTAGCCACCCAACGGACCTTCCACAGCGCCTTCGGCATCGACGCGGTACAGACCGGTGTGCGTGCCGACCAGGATCGTGGCATCGGCCTCGGGCACCACCGCATGGATGTGCCCGAACTCGACCGGCGCCTGCGCCGAGGAGGACGGTGCGGACGAGGCGCCGCAGCCAGCCAGCACCGTGACAGCGGCCACCCCGGCGAGCGCGGCGAGCGCGCGGCGAGGCGAGGAACGAAGACGAGAGAACATCAAAGGGGGGCCTTTCGAGAGAGGAGGACGACTACCAGAGGCGGCCGGTGTGTCGGCAGAAGGAACCGGCCGCGAAACGGGGAGACCGGTGTCAAGAGCAGCGGCAGGACGGTGGGAGCCCGCACCATGGGTGGTCGGGCTCCCACGCCCGCACCTGCCGAGGACGGCTAGAGGCTGTCCAGAATCTCTTGCATCGTGGTGACCTCGGCGCTCTGGCCGTCGATGACCTGCTGCGCCAGTTCCAGCGCATCCGGGTTCTGTCCGTTGGACAGCTCGGTCTCGGCCATCATGATCGCGCCGTTGTGGTGCTCGATCATGCCCTGCAGGAACAGCCGAGTCGCCTCGACACCGGTCGCAGACTCCAACGCGGCCATGTCTTCCTCGGACATCATGCCGTCGCCGTGGTCCATGCCGTCCATGCCGCCCATGGATGGGTCGGGTGAGGGCAGACCCCACTCCTGTAGCCAGCCCTGCATGGTGTCGATCTCGGGCCCCTGGGCGTCCTTGATCTGCTGAGCCAGTGTCACCACCCGCTCATCGATCCCGTCCTTGCCGAGGATCAGATCGGCCATCTCGATGGCCTGCTGGTGGTGCGGGATCATCATCGTCACGAACATCTCGTCCGCGGCGTTGAAGTCCGCGCTGGCCTCCGACGAGGAGGGGCTGGAGCTTGACGAGCCGTGATCCATCCCGGACATGCCGGGGTCGTTGTTCTGCCCGCAACCGGCGAGCACCAGAGTCGTGATGAGCGCGGTCGAAGCCAGCGCAAGCATGCGCATACGCATGATGAAGTTGTCCTTTCGTCAGTCGAATGAAGAGTCGCGGTCCATCCCCAACCCCGGACCGGGGCAGGACAGACAGGCATCACCCGGAACCTGTCGGCCCGTGGGACGCCGCAGCGCAACTCAGGTGCGACTGATCGAGAGAACGATGAGAGAAGGAGGTCGCGGGCGTGGCAGCACCGCGCCCAGCAGCGGCAGCGCCCGAACAGCAAGCAGCTGCGTCAGCCACCCGCGACTCAGCAGCCCGGGGGCGATCAGGAAGGTCAGGCCGATCAGGAGCGCGATCACGCACCCCATCATCAGCATCGAATGGCTCGGCGACGGTTCCCCGCACCCATCACCGCAGTCCGTCTCACCGGCTGCGGCAGCATCACTCATGCTGGCGCCGGCCATCTCATCCGCCATAGCGGCCGAGGCGGTGCCGTCCGGCATCGCCTCGGCGGCGTGGTCGGTCTCGATCGTGAGGGCCGGGGACGTATGCCCGTGGGGGCCGGACATGCTGAGGGCGTGCATCGCGAGGAGTCCGGCGATCACCATCATCAGCAGGCCGAACACGAGCAGGCCACGACGACGAGGCGACCCGCCGGTCATCAGCGAGCGCAAAGCACCCATCGCCGTCCTCCCTTCGACCTCCGAGTCCATCAGCTTCACGGCATGCACGATCGTTACTCACAACGGTAGAGCATTGCGCCACGAAGCCACCTGTGCGCTCGTGGCAGCGACGCTCAACCGGTCAGGCGGCGTGCGCGTATCGCGCCGGGTCTGCGTCCCACAACGGGCCGCACCCGGCGCAACAGAACCAGTACCGCTTGCCCTCATAGTCCCGGTACAGGCCCTGCTGCTCAGCCTGCTCCGGGTCCACCAGATTGTTCGGCATCACCGGACACTGCACCAAGTTCTCCGCGTCCGGTGCCGGGTGATGGTGATGAGCGTGAGATTGCGCCTCATGCCCGCCGTGGCTCTCGTGATGATGCTGCCCCGACATGCTCCACGTCCTCTCCAGCAATACCGCTTGCCTGTCATCCCGCACTGGCACCCCATTGGCGTCCGCACGCTCGACCATCATGATACCCTAGAGGGGTATCACCGTGCCACTGTGGCCGATGCAGCACTCGGCGTGCTCCCGCGCTCGTGGCGGCGCGCCCGGCTCGCGCTGATGATCCAGCAGCCGAGGTAGATGAGGAAGGAGAGGGTGGTGATGTAGGGGCTGATCGGGATGGCGCTGCCGAGGGCGAGGAGGATGCCGCCGACGCTGGCGGTGACGGCGAAGAGGACGCTGAGCAGCGGCACCACCACCGGTGAGGAGGAGACACGGAGGGCTGCGGCGGCGGGGGTGACCAGCAGGGACAGGACCAGGAGGGCGCCGACGATCTGGACGGCGACGGCGACGGTCATGCCCAGCAGCAGCATGAACAGGATGGACAGGGCGCGGGTGGGCACGCCGCGGCCGGCGGCGACGGCCGGGTCGACACTGGCGAACAGCAGCGGCCGCCAGATCACGAGGAGCCCTGCGCACACGAGGGTGCAGATCAGGATGAGCGCGCCGATCTGCGGGTTATCGATGGCGACGATCTGCCCGGTGAGCAGCCCGAACTTGTTCGCGGACCGGCCGGAGTACAGGGCGAGGCAGAGGATGCCCAGGCCCAGACCGAACGGCATCAGCACGGCGGTGATGGAGTTGCGGTCGCGGGCGCGGGAGCCGAGGGCGCCGATCAGCAGCGCGGCGATGATCGACCCGATGAGGGACCCGGCGACCACCCCCACGCCGAGCAGGAGCCCGGCGGCGGCGCCGGCGAAGGAGAGCTCGCTGATGCCGTGCACGGCGAAAGGCATGTCGCGGGCCATCACGAACACACCGATCAGACCGCCGGTGATGCCCAGCACGAGACCGGCGAGGATGCTGTTGTGCAGCAGGGCGAGGAGTTCACCGTAGTTGGTGAAGGTGAAGATCTGGTTCCACCAGTCGGCGAGGTCGGACAGCTGCACGGTTATACCTCGGGCTCGGTGGTGTGGTGGGGGTGGTCGGGGACACCGGCGACGAGGATGCGGTCCCGGCTGCGGATCACCTCGACCGGTGACCCGTACAGCTCGGTGAGTACCTCGGTGCGCAGCACCTGGTCCGGGGTGCCGATCCGGAACCGACCGCCGGCGAGGTAGAGGACCCGGTCCACGGCGCCCAGCAGCGGGTTGATGTCGTGGGTGACGAACAGCACCCCGCGTGCGGCGTCGCGGCGGGCCTGGTCGACGAGGTCGCAGATCAGCCGCTGATGGGCCAGATCCAACGACAGCAGCGGCTCGTCGCACAGCAGCAGGGCCGGGTTCCCGGCGAGTGCCTGCGCAACCCGGAGGCGTTGCTGCTCCCCACCGGAGAGCCGGCTGATCGGGGCGTGGGCGGTGGATTCGGCGTGCACCGAGGCGACCAGGTCGGCGACCGCGGTGCGGCGGGCACGGCGGGGCAGCGGGATGCCCCACCGGTGCCCGTCCACACCGAGCCCGATCAGGTCTTGTCCGCGCAGCGGGGTCGCCTCATCGAACAGCTTCTGCTGCGGCACATACCCGATACGGCGGTTCCCGCCCCGCACCGGCTGCCCGAGGAACTCCACCGTGCCTGCGCGCAACGGCAGCTGCCCGAGGATCACCTTCAACAGGCTCGACTTCCCGGACCCGTTCGCGCCCAGCACCGCGACCAGCTCGCCCGCCCGCACGTCCAGGTCCAGCCCGTCCCACAGCGTACGGTCCCCGAACCCCAGGCATGCGCCCCGCAGGCTCAGTACGACCTCCCCCGGCAGCAGGGATGATCGCTTCGCGCTGGCAGGTGGGTTGTCTCGGCCGGTCACGAACCGAGCGCGGTCGCGATAGCGTCCAGGTTGCCTGACATCCAGGACACGTAGGTGTCGCCGTCCGGCAACGTCTCGGTCACCGGGACCACCGCAATATCGTTCTCGTTCGCGGCTTCCAGTATCTGCTCGGTCTGCGGGCCGGTGGTCTGCTCGTTGTACGCCAGCAGCTCCACCTCGCCGCCGGTGAACAGTTCCAGTGTCTCCAGCAGCACGCTCGGCGGCACATCTGAGCCCTCCTCGATGGCCTCACTGAACGCGTCGGGGGTCTTGTTGACCAACCCGACTGCCTCCAACAGGTACAGCGGCACCGGCTCGCTGATCGCCACGCCCGCCCCCGCGTACTGGGCGTTGAGGTCCGCCTCGCGTTGGATCAGCTCCTCGATATCAGCCTGCAACGCATCCGCATTGTCGGCGAAGGTCTCGGCGTGGTCGGGGTCCAGCCTCGCGAACGCCGACTCGATCTCGTCGATCACCAGCAGCATGGTCGGGAAGTCGTACCAGACGTGCTCGTTCAGCTCTTCGCCGTCCTCGGCGGTCTTGCCGGAGATGTCCACCGCGTCCAGCACCGTGGCCGAGTCGTTGCCGGCCGAGTCCAGCATGGTGTCCACGAAGTCGTCGTAGCCGCCACCGTTCTCGATCACCACCTGAGCGTTGGACAGAGCCAGTTGGTTCTGCGCGCTGGCCTCGTACTCATGCGGGTCCTTGTTCGGGTCGTCGATGATCGACGTCACCTCCACTGCGTCCCCACCGATCGTGGCTGCCAGATCGCCATACACCGTGGTTGAGGCCACTACCGTGATCGTGTCCGCACTCGGGGGTCCAGCCGTATCCGGAGCGGCGGTGCAGCCAGCCAGGGCCACACCCGCGGCGATCAGCAGGACCGGGGCGAGAGCAGTGGTGCGATTCATCGGGACGACCTCTTTCAGAACAAGCAACCGACAAACTCGGCCACATCAGAAATGATAATCGTTCTCGATTGTACCGTGGTTGTCGTGTGTGCCTGACACCTCCGCCTGCGAGTCCCGGCGCGAGGAGAAGGTAGCCCGCGGGCGGCAAGAGTCCGGCGGGTGATCCGAGCCAGACCAGTTACGAGCCGTGGCTGCCCATCGTGCTCGGGCCACGGCCAGTCATCGGTCGTCGGTAGTCCTGACGAATCGGACTGTGACGGCCCATCGCATCGCCTGGCAGCAGCGCCGGGCAGACAACCGAACTTCCTCGAGTCCGGCCAGGGTTCTGAGGTGTCGCAGCGAAGTGAGCATCCGCGCCGGCTAGGACTTGACGAGGCGGGCGATGGCGTCGGAGGCTTCCTTGATCTTCATCTCGGCGTTCCCATCGTGGATGGCGGCTGCGACGCAATGCTTGAGGTGGTCGTCGAGCAAGCCGAGGGCGACGTTCTGTAGTGCTGCGGTGACGGCGCTGATCTGGGTGAGGATGTCGATGCAGTAGGTGTCCTCGTCGATCATTCGGTGGATGCCGCGCGCTTGGCCCTCGATGCGCTTGAGACGGGCGAGGTAGCGATCCTTGTCGCTGATGTAGCCGTGGCTGGAGGTTGGTTCTGAGGGTGCTTGGGGTGCCGTTGCCATCGTCGGATCCCTTCTTGTCGCTTCGATGATGGTTGTCTTGCGTGTCTGATCATGGCTGCGATGAGTGGTCGAGGAACTTGGCGGTGCTGGCCTGCGGGGTGAGGTCGAGGCGGCGCAGGAGCTGGGCGTTGAGCGCGACGACGACGGTGGAGGCGGACATGAGGATCGCGCCGACGCTCATCGGCAGGACGAACCCGATGGGGGCGAGCACACCGGCGGCGAGCGGGACGGAGATGAGGTTGTAGCCGGCTGCCCACCACAGGTTCTGCTTCATCTTGCGGTAGCTGGCGCGGGACAGGTCGATGACCGAGAGGACCGAGCGGGGGTCGGAGGAGGCGAGGATGACGCCGGCGGACCCGATCGCGACGTCGGTGCCGGCACCGATCGCGATGCCCACATCGGCTTGTGCGAGGGCGGGGGCGTCGTTGACGCCGTCGCCGACCATGGCGACCTTGCGGCCCTCGGCTTGCAGCTCGGCGACCTTGGCGGCCTTGTCCTCGGGGCGCACACCGGCGAAGACGCGGTCGATGCCCAGGTCCTTGGCGACGGTGTCGGCGACGGCTTGCGCGTCGCCGGTGATCATGACCACCTGCGCTCCCGCGGCGTGCAGCGCGGTCACGGCGTCGCGCGATTCGGGCCGGATCTCATCGGCCAGCCGGAGTGCGCCGATGACTTGTCGGTCGGCGAGAACGTGCAGGATGATCGCGCCTTCGCTGCGCCAGGTGTCGGCGATCGCGAGTTCACTCACGCTGTGCTGGTCGAGCAGGTAGGGGCCACCGACCTCGACGACGGTGCCGTCGACGGTCGCTGTGACTCCGACAGCCGGTGAGGAGGAGAAGTCGGTGGCTTTCGGCACGGACAGGTTCCGGGTTCGGGCGGCGCCGACGATGGCCCGCGCCAGCGGGTGCTCGCTGTCGGCCTCGGCTGCGGCGGCCAGGGCCAGTACCTGGTTCTCGTCGTGGTCCCCGACGGGCTCGATGCCGGTGACGGTGGGTTCGCCCTTGGTCAGGGTGCCGGTCTTGTCGAACAGCACGGCATCGACGGTGCGCATCGACTCCAGCGCGAGGCGGTCCTTGATGAGGACCCCGCCGCGGGCGGCACGTTCGGTAGCGATCGAGACCACCAGGGGGATGGCCAGGCCAAGAGCGTGGGGGCAGGCGATCACCAGCACGGTGATGGTGCGGATCACGGCATCATCGGGCAGGCCGACGAGCGACCAGACCACGGCGGTGATCGCGGCCGCGCCCAGCGCGAACCAGAACAGCCACCCGGCCGCGGTGTCGGCGATCCGCTGCGCGCGGGAGGAGGAGGCTTGCGCGTCGGCGACGAGCTTCTGGATGCCAGCCAACGCGGTGTCGTCGCCGGTCGCGGTGACCTCGATCCGCAGCCCGGAGTCGGTGGCCACGGTCCCGGCGACGACCTGGGCGCCCTTGTCGCGGCGGACGGTCTTGGACTCGCCGGTGACCATCGACTCGTCCATCGACGCCGATCCGTCGACGATCCGCCCATCGGCGGGCACCGCAGAGCCTGGGCGGACGATCACGATGTCACCGACGGCCAGATCGGCCGGGGCGACCTTCACGATGTCGTCGCCGACCACCTTCTCGGCCTCGTCGGGCAGCAGGGCTGCCAGGGAGTCCAGCGCGGAGGTCGTCTGTGCCAGGGAGCGCATTTCGATCCAGTGCCCGGCAAGCATGATCACGACCAGCAGCGCCAGTTCCCACCAGAAGTTCAGCTCGTGGCTGAGCAGCCCGCTGCTGGCCCCCCAGGACGCGACGAACGCCACGGTGATCGCCAGCCCGATCAGCAGCATCATGCCGGGCTTGCGGGCGCGGATCTCGGAGATGGCGCCGGTGAGGAACGGCCAGCCGCCCCACAGGTAGATCACCGTGCCCAGCAGCGGTGAGATCCAGGGCACCCATGCGGCGTCGGGGAGCCGGTAGCCGATGACCTGGGCGAACATCTCGTTGAGTCCCACGACCGGGACCGCCAGGACCAGCATGATCCAGAACAGCCGCCGGAACCGCGCCACATGATCGGCCCCGTGTCCGGCATGCCCGCTGTGCCCCATGTGACCGGCATGCCCCATGTGACCGGCATGATCGTCAGGGCTGGAGTGGTTGGCGTGGCCGGAGTGGTTGGCGTGCTGATCGTCTCCCGGGCGAGCTGTAGGGGTGCTGTGCTCGACGTGCGCGGCGTGGCCGTCGTGGTCGCTGTGGCTGCTGGCCTGATGGTGCTCGCTGTGTCTGTCGTGACGGGTGGGGTCGTGGTGACCCGCGTGATTCATCGTGCCGTGTCCCGCATGCCCGGCATGGCCGGCGTGCTCTTGGGGTTCGTGGTCTGGGTGCGTGTTCATGTCGGGTTTGTCTTCCTGGCACGGTGGTGGCTGTTCGTCGCGGGCTGTTCGCCTTCGGGGATGTGTGCCGATGCTGTGGGTGGGCGGTGATGCTCCGCGCTCGGTCGTTCAAGTGGTTCGCCGAGCGCGGAGCGTCACTTCCGTTCGCCGCGGGGCTATGTGGGGTTATGCGGCGTTGGTGTAGCGGTCGGGGTCGGCGTCGAAGAGTGGGCCGCAGGCGGCGCAGCAGAACCAGTACCGCTGGCCGTTGTGGTCGCGGTACAGGCCCGCTGCTTCTGCTTCGGCCTTGACCACGGGGGTTCCGGCCATCACCGGGCACTCGGCCATGTCGGCGGCCGGGGTCTGGGCGGCAGTTTGGGCGCTGGGCTTGTGGCCGCAGCAGCCGCCTGCAGAGGCGGTGCTGGTGTCGGTCAGGTTCAGCTGGTTGTGTGCGGTCATCGGGTGTTCCTTCCGGTTGGGTTGATGACGGGGGTGGTCAGGCGTTGACTGGCTCGCGGGCCGGTGTCGGGCCGGCGGACGCCGGTTCGGTGCTGGTGTCGGCGCGTGCGGTGAAGCTGCGCAGGCGCAGGCTGTTGGACACCACGAATGCGCTGGACAGGGCCATGGCGGCTCCGGCGAGCATGGGGTTGAGCAGCCCGAACGCGGCCAGTGGGATCGCGGCGGTGTTGTAGGCGAAGGCCCAGAACAGGTTCGTCTTGATCGTGCGCAGGGTGCGCCGGGCGAGACGGATCGCGTCGGCTGCTGCGCGCAGGTCACCGCGGACCAGGGTGATGTCGGCGGCCTCGATCGCGACGTCGGTGCCGGTGCCCATCGCCAGTCCCAGGTCGGCCTGGGCGAGGGCGGGGGCGTCGTTGACGCCGTCGCCCACCATCGCCACGACCTTGCCCTCGGCTTGGAGGCGGGCGACGACGTCGACCTTGTCCTTGGGCAGGACTTCGGCGATCACCTGCTCGATGCCGACCTCGGCGGCGACCTGCTCGGCGACGGTCTGGTTGTCGCCGGTGAGTAGCACCGGGGTCAGTCCGAGTTCCTTGAACTGGGCGATCGCCTGCGCGCTGGTCGGTTTGATCTGGTCGGAGACCACGAGCACGCCCCTCGCCTGGCCGTCCCAGCCGACCGCGATCGCGGTCTTGCCCTCGGCTTCTGCGGCGCGCTTGGCTGCCGCGAGGTCGGCGTCGAGGTGCTGGGACCATTCGGCCAGCAGGGTCTCGCGGCCGGCGAGCACGGCGTGCCCGTCGATGACGCCCTGGACGCCCTTGCCTTCGATGTTCTCGAACGATTCCGGGGTCGGCAGGTCGCCGACCTCGGCGGTCGCGCCGGCGGCGATGGCCTGGGCGATCGGGTGCTCGGAGGCGTCTTCCAGGCCACCAGCCAGCCGCAGCAGCTCAGCCCGGTCCTGCCCATCGGCGACGATGACGTCGGTGAGGGTCATCTTCCCGGTGGTGACGGTGCCGGTCTTGTCCAGCACGATGGTGTCGACCTTGCGGGTGGATTCGAGGGTTTCGGGGCCCTTGATGAGCACACCCATCTGCGCACCGCGTCCGGTGCCGACCAGCAGCGCGGTCGGCGTGGCCAGCCCCAACGCGCACGGGCAGGCGATGATGAGCACCGCGACTGCGGCGGTGAACCCGGCGCTGAGGGGGAACCCGGCGCCGATCCACGCGCCCAGGGTGGCGACGGCGATCGCGATCGCGATCGGCACGAACACCCCGGAGACCCGGTCGGCGAGCCGCTGGATCTCGGCCTTGCCGGACTGGGCGTCCTCGACGAGCTTGGCCATCTGCGCCAGCTGGGTGTCCGACCCGACCCGGGTGGCCTTGACGACCAGGCGACCGCCGGCGTTGACCGTCGCTCCGGTCACCGGGTCGCCGGTGCCGACCTCGACCGGCACGGACTCGCCGGTGAGCATGGAGGCATCGATCGCCGAGCTGCCGGAGGTGATGAGGCCGTCGGTGGCGATCTTCTCACCCGGCCGGACCACGAACTCGTCCCCGACCGCCAGCTCATCGATCGGTATGCGCTTCTCCTTGCCGTCGCGCAGGACCGAGACTTCCTTGGCGCCGAGCTCCAGCAGGGCACGCAGCGCGGCTCCGGCGCGGCGCTTGGACCGCTTCTCGAAGTAGCGGCCGAGCAGGATGAAGGTGATCACCCCGGCGGCGACCTCGAGGTAGATGTTGCTGAGCCCATCGGATCGGGAGATCGTCAGCTCGAACGGGTGCACCATGCCGGGCTGTCCCGCGGTGCCGAAGAACAGCGCGACGATCGACCACAGCAACGCCGCGGTGGTGCCCACCGAGATCAGCGTGTCCATCGTCGCCGTCCCGTGCTTGAGGTTCATCCATGCGGCCCGGTGGAAGGGCCAGCCCGCCCACACCACCACCGGCGCGGCGAGCACGAGTGAGGCAAAACCCCAGTAGTCGAACTGCAGGGCGGGGATCATCGCCATCGCGATCACCGGAACGGCCAGGATCGCCGCCCCGATCAGCCGCTGCCGCAGGCTGCGCAGCTCGGCATCCTCAGCCGACTCACCCTCACCCTCCTCGCCCGCGGTGCCGCTGTTCTTGGCAGCGGCGGGAAGCGTGGCGGTGTAGCCGGTCTTCTCGACCTCGGCGATCAGCGCGGCCGCGTCCAGGTCGGTACCGGTGATGCTGGCCTTCTCGGTCGCGTAGTTCACGCTCGCGCTCACACCGTCGAGCTTGTTCAGCTTCTTCTCGATGCGGTTCGCGCACGAGGCGCAGGTCATCCCGCCGATCTGCAACTCGATGCCCGCGACACCGCTAGCGGTCTGCTCAGTGGTCATGGTCGGCTCCTTCCTCTGATTCGCCCGCCGCACCCGAACCCGAGTCCGAGTCCGAGCCCGACCCGGAGTCTGAGCCCTGGTCGGTCGCGCCGCTCTCGCCGCTCGTTGCGGTCGTGTCGATGACCAGCGGGGCCGTGTGCACCTGCCCGTCGACCTGGAAGTCGAGGTAGAGCAGATACCGGCCAGGCGTGGGTGCGGTGGCCTCGAACACGATCTCCGGCCCCGACGTCTCGCCTGCGGCCGGGGCGTCCCCGTGGGGGTGGACGTGCAGATACGCCAGATCGCCGTCGCGGAGCGCGACCAAGTGCCCGAACGCGCCCAGGTACGGCTCCAGGATGGTGACCGGCTCCCCGTCACGGGACACGGTCAGGGTCAGCGTCGAGGCCGACCCGGCGATCAAGTCACCCTCCACGCTCACCTCGAACCCATCGACCGTGGTCGCGGCCGCCGGCTCCACGGGAACCGGGGCGTAGTCCCCGGCCACCTGCACCGAGGTCGACAAGGTGACCCCCTCCACCCCGTCCGCCGCGTCTGCGGGAATGAAGTCTGCGAAGACCCGGTAGCTGCCGGCCGCCTCCCACTGCCACGGGATCGACCAGGTGCCCTCGGCATCCATCTGAGGGTGGACGTGGGCGAAGTGCTGGCCGTCGGCGCGCACCACGATCAGGTGCAGCTGCTTGTCGTGCTCCACCTCGAAGCCGGTGACCGCGTTGCCGTCCGGGCCGGTCACCGTCAACGACAGCTCTCCTCCCGTGCCGGTCTCGGCCGGGGCACTGACCGCGGTGAGGCGGTACCCGTCCTGGGCCAGGCCGAGCCCGGCCGCCGCATCGTCGGAGGCGGTGCCGGCGCCTGCGTCGTGGCCTTCGTGTCCGCTGGTGGTGTCCATGTCGTCGGTGTCCTCCCCGGTCATGCTGTGTTGGTCGCCTTCTTCTGCCCATGCCTGCACGGTCGCCTCCGGGACGACCGCGCCCGCCGTGGCGAATGCCACGGCGAACACGGCCACCAGTCCCGCGCCATACAGGCCCAGCCGCGCAGGTGCCCTCATGTCAGCTCCTGACGGCGGCGTAGCCCGCCTCGTCGACCGCCGCGATCACCGCAGCATCGTCGACCGGCTGCTCGGCCGTCACGACCAGCCGCCCCGTCGCCACGCTGACCTCGACTCCGGTCACGCCCGGCACCTGCGACACCTCGCCGCGCACGGACGTCTCGCAGTGCCCGCAGGTCATCCCGGTCACCTGATACTCGGTCGTAGCCATCTCATCCAACTCCTTCACTCGTGTACAGATTCATCTAACCCTATACCCCTATGGTGTATTCCTCAACTGGTGATCGACTCGTCTGCGGCCTGCTGCGCCTCACCGGTGGGGCGGATGTGACGCAGCCGGGTCGCGGCGATCAGCGCGGCGATCGCGGCGATGACGGCGGAGACGATCGCGGCGGTGTTCAGCCCGCTCGTGAACGCCTGCTGCGCCGCCGTCACCAGCTGCCCGCCGAGCGCGCCGGGAAGCTCAGCCGCCGCGGTGAGAGCGCCGTCGATGCTGCGGGACGCGGCCGTCGTGGCGTCGGCGGGCAGGCCGCCGGGCAGCAGCTCGGTGATCTGGCTGCGGTAGGTGGCGATGCCGATGCTGCCGATCACCGCGATACCCAGCGAGATGCCCAGGTCGTTCGCCGTGGTCGCCAACCCCGAGGCGCCGCCGGCTTTCTCCGGGGGGACGGAGCCGACCACCAGGTCGGTGGTCAACGCCATCGCCGGCGCGACGCCGGGGTAGGTGAGCACGAAGCTGCCGATCACCAGGGCCAGGCCGGTGCCCGGGTCGAGCTGGGTGAACAGGATGTAGCCGATCACCTGGGTGAGCAGCCCGATCGCGATCACGTTGCCGGGCCGGAACCGGCGGGCGAACACCGGGGAGAGCGTGGAGACCACGATCAGCACCGCCGCGGCGGGCAGGATCGCGAACCCGGCCTCCAGCGGGGACAGGCCCTGCACCTGCTGCAGGTACTGGGTGAACAGCGAGTAGATCCCGCCCAGGGCGGCCGCGGCGAGCAGGAACACCGCCAGCGCGCCGGAGACGGTGCGGTTGGCGAACAGCCGCACATCCAGCAGCGGCCGTTCCGCGCGCAGCTGACGGATCACGAACCACAGCCCGATCAGCACACCCGCCGCGATCAGCCCGATCGAGGGGCCGGCCGGTTCTTGCGCGGCGAACCGCTTGATCGCGTAGATGATCGCGAGCAGGCCGGCGACCAGCAGCAGGGCGCTGAACAGGTCGATCCGTGCGGTCGTGTCGCGGTGTTCGGGCAGCAGCAGCGGAGCGCCGATCGCGACCAGCGCCATGATCGGCACCGCGACCAGGAACGTGGCCTGCCAGCCGAACACCTCCAGCAGCAGGCCGCTCAGCAGCGGGCCCAGGGCGACACCGGCGGAGATGCCGCCGGCCCACACCCCGATCGCGACGCCGCGCTGGCGGGCGTCGGCGAACAGCACGAAGATCAGCCCCAGCGTGGAGGGGACCATCATCGCCGCGCCCAGGCCGAGCAGGGCCCGCCAGGCGATCATCAGCGACGGGTCGGTGGTGAGCGACGCGACCACGGAGATCACGGCGAACACGATCGCGCCGATCACCATCAGCAGCCGCTTGCCGACCCGGTCTCCGAGCACGCCCATCGCGACCAGGAACCCGGCCATCACGAACCCGTAGATGTCCAGGATCCACAACAACTGGGTGCCCGTCGGGTTCAGATCCTGCGCCATGCTCGGCGCCGCCACGAACAAGATCGTCAACATCATGAACAGCAGCGTCGACGGGGTCACCAGCACCGCCAGCCCCCACCACTGCTTCGCGCCCGCCCGGGGCGCAGGAGTGCTCACGCCGCTCATGACGCACCCCCTGTGATCGTCTGTGTCGTCTTCATGGCCGTGCCGCTCCTCTCGTTCTCCTCCGCCCCACAGTTGGGACGGAACCAACCGAACTCCATCATCGGTGTACGGGTTGTAACAGTCACACTATCTCATACATTCTGATACGACTTAGTCCTTGGCTAGACGGGTCGCACGGACGAGCACTGGCAGGCGGCGAGGGTGCCCTCGGCAGCTTCGGCCTCGTTGCTGCGGGAGAGTTCGCCGGCGCTGGCTTCGACCCGGGAGTAGCTCGTCTCCCGCACCGAGGGATTCCGACGCCACACTGCGGTGGCGGTCGCCATGCCTGCTGCGGCGAGCGCGGCGAGGGTGATCCAGGCCGGTGTCAGGCCGGCGCTGGTGCCCATCCAGCCGGCAATCGGGTAGGTGATCAGCCACGCCAGGTGCGAGAGTGAGAACTGTGCTGCGAACGCGGCGGGAAGCTCGGGTGGGCGGACGGAGGATCGGATCACCCGCCCAGTCGGTGTGACGATCAGGGCCATGCCTGCGCCGATGACAAACCAGATGGGTGCGGTGACAGCCCACGATGCGATGCCGGTGCTCGCCATCGCGACCGCGGCGATGACCCCGGCGAGCAGGACCGCGGCGCCGGCCATCATCACGGCTCGGTCGCTGGTCCGATCGAGCACGCGGGGCAGGAGTAATGCGACGAGAAGCGTGCCGCCGCCGGATGCGGCGAGCATCCAGCCGACACCGGCCTGGGTGCCGCCGAGTTCGTCGCGAACGTAGTTGACCGTGTTGACGACCACGATTGACCCCGCGGCGGCGACCACGACGTTTAGCGCCATGACTCCGCGCAACTGTGGGGTGCGGACGAATCTCGCGATACCAGACGCCACCCGATCCCAGGCACGAGTGTTCCCGCTGGTCTGGGCATTTGGGATGCGTGTCGAGAGCACCAGGAGCGCGGATACGACGAATCCGATTGAGGTGCCGAGGAACAGCCAACCGAACGTGATGAAGCTCAGTGCCACGGCCGCAAGTACCGGACTGAGCAGGCTCTCCATCGTGTAGGCAACCTGCGATGCCGATAGCGCGCGTGTGTAGTTCGACTCCTCGGTCACGATATCGGGGATGACCGCTTGGAACGTTGGCGTGAACGCCGCCGACGCGGCTTGCAGCACGCCGATCAGGACATAGATGTGCCATACCTCGGTCACGAACGGCAGAGCCAGCACGACGACTGCTCGGATCGCGTCGAGCAGGGTCAGGAACATCCGGCGCGGCAGACGGTCGGCATAAGCGCCCACGATTGGCGCTACCACCACGTACATGGCCATCTTGATCGTCAACGCCGTGGCAAGGACAGCACCAGCGTTCGGGCCGGCCAGGTCATAGGCGAGCAGCCCCAACGCGACGGTCGCCAGCCCGGTGCCGAACAGCGCGATCACCTGGGCGCTGAACAGGTGACGGTAGTCACGGATCGCGAACAGGCGCATGCCACTCCTCTCGTGGTCGCAGGGCTACTGCATGCCATACTCAAGCATCGATGTACGGGTTGTAACAGGCTACACTATCTCATACATTCTGATACGACTTTGTGAGGTGTGAGCGTGACGACGACGAACAAGAAGGCCGCGGCGACCGGGACTCGGGCGGCCAATCAGCGGGCCGACGCGCAGCGCAACCGGGCCAGGATGCTCGCCGCCACCGTCACCGCGATCCAGAAGAACCCCGATGCCTCGGTCGCCGACATCGCCGCCGAGGCCGGCATGGGCCGGATGACGCTCTACGGGCACTTTCAGACTCGGGCCGAGCTGATCGAAGCCGCCCTGATGGACAGCCTGGAACGCGCCGAAGACGTGCTCAGCCAGGTGCCCTTGGACGGCGACGCGCGTGACGCGTTTCAGCGTCTGGTCGCGTCCAGCTGGATGTTCGTCGACCAGTCCCGCGCCTTGCTCGCCACCGCCCAGAAAGAGCTCTCCGCCGCCCGCATCCGCGAGCTGCACGAGAAGGCCGAAGCCCGCATGCGCGGCCTGCTGCTGCGTGGACAACGCGAGGGCGCCTTCCGTAGCGATCTCCCGGTGACCTGGCTGCTCACCACCACCCATGTCGTTCTCAACGGCGCCGCCGAAGAAGTCCGCACCGGCAGACTCGACCCCGACGACGCACCCTGGTTCATCGAGGCGATCCTGATCCCCGCCTTCACCGCCGAGCCTGCAACCCGATGACCGCGCCCGCGATCGCAATCATTGGCGGCGGCGCTGCCGGCAGCTCCGCGGCGAAGAGGCTGCGTGCCTGCAGCGCCGACTTGGACGTAACGCTGTTCACGCGCACGGGACAGGAAGGCTTCAACCGAACTCTGGTGAACAAAGGGGTGGCTATCGGGCTGCTCACTCCGGAACAAACCGCCCTGCCCGACCCCGGCTTCCCCGCGACCGCGGATACTGTGCGCGGGATCAACCCGCGTACCCGCCAAGTTCACCTCGACTCCGGCAGCACCAGAACCTTCGACGCGCTGATCATCACCACCGGCAGCCGACCACGCCAGCTCGACGAGACGATCATCGGACGCGACCAAGCCATCCGCGAGGGGAGGCTCAGAACCCTGCACTCTCTCGCCGATGCCGTCCACGTCCGAGATTCACTCGTCGCCAGCAGCGACCCGGCGCGAGTGCTCATGCTCGGCGGCGGGTTGGTCGCCGCAGAGACCGCGTCTCTGCTCGCCGACGCCGGGCATCACGTCTCCCTCATCGCCCGCGCACCGGCACCTGGAGCCAGTGCCATCGGTGAGCACGTCGCGAGTCGACTCCTCGAACTCCAGCGACTCCACCTCACCACCTACACCGGCCGCACCGTCAGCGCAATCCGCACGCACTCCGATGGCATCACCATCGTCCTGGATGACGACACCCGCGTCGACGGCGATCTCGCCATCGTGGCGCACGGGACCATCCCGGCCGCGCCCGCCCCCTGGAACGGCCACCACGGCATCCCCGTCGACAGCCACCTCCGCGCGCTGCACGCCCCGGAGCAGCGCATCTATGCCGCTGGCGGGGTCGCATTGCATCACTATCCCGGCACCAGTTCCTACCGCATCGACCACTGGGACGACTCCGTTGCCCAAGGAACCCACGCCGCGACCACCCTCCTCCACGACCTCGGGCTGAAAACCGATCCCGGCACCTACCTGCCGTCCACGACCTTCTCCGCACGCGTCCACGGCCACACCATCACCGGCGCAGGCCACCCCGCTCTAGGCGCCAACACCAGCATCGTCTCCACCGATCCGCTCCTTGTCAGCCACAGCATCGGTGACACCCCCGTCGCATTCACCGGAATCGACGCCGGACGCCTCATCCACGACCACCTACCCCGCCTGCATGCACGGTAGCGATCAGAGGAGCAGGAGCGGATGCTGGTGCCAGGGACGCCTTGAGAGCAGTCGCCTGCCGAAATGGAGTATGCGGCGATAGGCGAGCCCTTGACCCGGTCCACCGTCCCGTCGACGGACTCCTGCCTCACCGTCGATGGGGACAACCGCGCACCGCTGGGTTCGGCTGCATCGACGAAGCACCTTGCCCGCCCCGCGAGAACAGTCGATTTCGAGCGTTGGCACGAACTCATACACGCATGCTTGGGTTTCTGGTACCGTAAGTCATACAGAACTGCTCGACTATCGAGGTTGCTCTCATGTATCACAACACGTCCGGTCCCGGACCCGAACGAGCCGACGCCACCCTCAACTCAGCGCGGAGTATCGCCATCCATCGGGTGGTTCATGCTCCCGCGATGAAGCTCACCGTCAGTCGCGTGGACTCATCCCAATTCCAGCAGCTCGTCGTTGGCACAGGTCCGGCGCTGCCGCTGAACTCCAGCACGTATGAGGCGGAGGCGCTGCGATGACAGTGCAGACACGCTCCCTCGTCGTGGACCGCATGAAGCACCATGCTCAGCATCGTCCCGGCGCGACCGCGATTGTTCACGGCGATACAACTGTCACCTACGCCGACCTCGCTACCCGCGTTCGACGGCTATGTCGCGACTTCGCATGCCTAGACCTCCACCGGGAGACCCTGGTAATGGTGTCCATGCCACGCGGTCCGGAGCACGTCGCTGCAATGCTCGCCGTCTGGGACAGCGGCCTGGCCTACTTGCCCGTCGATCCTCGCGATCCGCCACGCCGACGTGAAGAGATCCGCCGCATCACTGGGGCACGGGTCACGGTGGAACCGGACAGCCACCGCGGTGACGGTCTGCGTCTCGTCGTCGACCCATCCGCACCAGCTCGCACGGAACCGCGCAGCGACACGCAAACGGCGGGCATGGCGTATGTGATCTTCACGTCCGGTTCCACTGGCACACCCAAAGGGATTGCCGCTTCCCACGATTCTCTGTCGACGTTGATCGAGCACCTCGTGCACCGCTACGACCTCACCGCCGATGACCGTGTGCTCCAGTTCGCCGCACCCACCTTCGATACGGCAATCGAGCAGGTCGGAGTTGCCCTTGCAGCCGGTGCCAGCCTCGTCCTCCCCGAGGCGGTGTGGGCGCCGTCCCAGTTCAATGCTGAGATCGCCCGGACCGGTGTCACCGTCATGGACCTCACCCCGAGCTACTGGCGCGAAGTCGTGGCCGCCGCCGCCCCTCCAAGCGACAACTATCACGTTCGGCTGTTCATTCTCGGCGGCGCTGCCGTCACGAACCGTGATCTCAAGGACGCACGCGACCGGTACCGGCATGCGCGCATCCTCAACGCTTACGGGCTGACGGAGACGGGCATCACCACTTGCCTGGCCGAAATCACCACGACGGACGGGCTCGACGGCGGGCCTGCGGCCATCGGCCACCCTGTCGAGGGAGCCACCGTCACCGTGCTCGACTCATCGGGTACCCGGGTTCGCTCGGGGCAGTCCGGACATGTGGCTGTGGCCGGACGCCTTGCCCTGGGTACTACCCGCGGGGACAGCAGCCTCGACCCGCTGGCAACGACGACCATCGACGGCGAGCGCTTCTACTTTACGGGCGACACCGGGTATGTCGATCCCGCACGCGGGCTTGTGATCACCGGGCGCTGCGACAGGCAGGTGAAGATCCGCGGATTTCGTGTCGATCCCGACGAGGTCGAGAACTTGCTGCGCCGCCACCCGGATATCCGTGACTGCGCCGTGGCCAGCGACCCGACCGGGTCCACGCTGCGCGGGTACTACACGATCGCTGCTGATCAGACCGCGCCCAGGCACAGCCAAGTGCTCGCTCACCTGCGCGCCCTGTTACCCGCGTATGCCGTACCGAGCGTCCTGAATCGGGTCGACGCGCTCCCACAGACGCGCCACGGCAAGATCGACTACCGGACACTGGTCGCGCAGACCGACTTTGGCGCCGACGACCATGCCGCGACACCGGTCGTCCTGGACACCGCTATCGAGCAAGCTGTGGCCTCCGTGTGGACACAGGTACTTGACATCGAGCGCGACCAGCTCGGGATCGCGTTCTTCGACGCCGGCGGCACCTCGATCGCCGCAGCGGAGCTCGTCGCGCGCGTCCGCGCCAGTCTCGGCATCCACGTCCGCTATGTGCGCGCGCTCATCGAACAGCTGCTCCGGCACCCGCAGTTCTCAGGCTTCTGCCAGGCGGTCGCCGAGGCACGCGCGGGCACCCTGGAGGCACAGGCTGATCCGCGTGAGGTGATGGAGGCCGATCTCGCCCGCAGCATCAGGCCCGACTCACCAGCTCACGCGAACGCACCGGTCCTGGACTCGTCATCGACGATCCTGCTGACCGGGGCGACCGGCTTCCTGGGCTCCCATCTGCTGCCTCGTCTACTTGAGGCCACCCCCGCCCGCATCGCCTGCCTGGTCCGAGCGCCCTCCGAGGAAACCGCCCGGCAACGGCTCCGGGCTGGGTGGCACGCATACGGGTCCGAGCCGGACATCCCCGACGATGCCTTGGACCGGATCGACCTCGTCCTCGGCGATCTCGCCAAGCCGAGTCTCGGACTCGATACCGGGGACTTCGGCCAGCTCGCCGTGCGCACCAGCCTCATCGTTCACTCCGGTGGAACCGTGAACTTCATCTACCCATACACGGAGATGAAGGCGGCCAACGTCGACGGCACCTACGAACTGCTCCGGCTAGCGGCGGTCAACGCCGCCCCGTTCCACCACGTCTCGACCATGGCGGTCATCGCCGGTCAGGGTATCACTGGAACCCGGCAGGTGAGCGAGGACGACCCCTTGGCTGATCTCGACCAGCTGGGTGTCGGGTACGCCGAGAGCAAGTGGGTCTCCGAGCAGCTGGTCCACGAGGCTGGGCGCGCTGGCCTGCCGGTGGCCATCTATCGCGCCGCCGACATTTCCGGGCACAGTAGCCGCGGGACGTGGAACACGGCCACAGAGATGTGCTGCATGAAGCGGTTCATCCGCGACATCGGGGCGATCCCGCGAGCCGAACTGCCGATGGACTACACCCCGGTCGACGTGTTCGCCGACGCCCTCGTCCACATCGCCATCCGCGAGGCGGCCGACGGGCGCGTCTATCACCTCACGAACCCGCACAAAGCGCACATCCGACTGTTGCAGCAGCGACTGGCCGTGCGCGGCCACGACATCGGGGAACTCGACTGGGATGACTGGGTCGCGCGCATGATCGACCTGGCCGTGACCGACCCCGACCACCCGATGACGCCATTCGCACCGTTGTTCATCGACAAGTGTCCCAGCGGGCAGATGAGCGTCGCCGCGATGTACCTCGAAGACACCTTCCCCGCGTTCACCCGCACGAACGTCGAGCGTGCGCTGGCCGGCACCGATATCACCTTTCCCGAGGTCGACTCCGACCTCATCGACAGCTATCTCGACTTCCTGGAACGAAAGGAGTTCCTGTGAGCCTGGACTGGACCCACCTCGCCAGCACCGACCTTCCCACCAATGGACCGGTGGCCTTCGACGCCGACCTCTCGGCGGAGAACATCCTCGCCGCCGCCATGGCCGGCTTCTACTGCTTCCCAGCGGACTCGGTCGAAGCAGCGCTGATCAACGAGATCCGTTATGCTCCCGACGCTGAGACCGGCACCGTGCATGCCGCTCTGGGTACTACTGCCCCCTTCTCTGTTGCCTGGCTCTGCCCAGACCCGCGCCCGGTAGCGAATCTCGGGACGCAACGCACCGGACGGACCATGCGCCGCTTCGCCCGTAGGCGCGCCGAATGGCGCACCACCATTAACGCCGCCTTCGATGACGTCGTAAACGCCTGCGCGGCCCGACGCGAGACGACGTGGATCACCGGCGGCATGCGCGAGAGCCTTCGCGCACTCCATCGGGCCGGTCACGCGCACAGCTGCGAGGTCTGGCACGAGGACCGCCTCATCGGCGGCGTGTTCGGCCTCCAGCTCGGCGCGGTGTTCACCGCCGACTCGCAGTTCACCGCAGAGGAAGGAGCAGGCAAGATCGCCGTCCTCGACCTCATGACTCGATTCCTGCAAGGCGGCGGGCGGCTCTTCGACCTCCAGTACGATTCTGTCCACGTCCGCAACCTCGGCGCGAGGCCGGTACCCCGTGCCACCTACCTGGACGCACTGCGCCAGCTGCGCACGATCGACGTCGGCATTCCCCACGGGCGGCGTTCGGCTGAGCACATCGCAGAGCTGGTGCCGACATGACGGTTCACCTTCAGGTCTTCTCCCTCGCTCAACGCCCCGACCTGGTCTCGGCCTACGTGAACATGGACGTTCCCTGGCCCGCGTTCGTAAAGCCGACACTCTTGCTCGTCGAATGGGGCATCGACGCCCACGACGCCCACCAGCTCATCCTCCTCGACGGCGACTCGCCTGTCGCCCGCGCGGCGGCGCTACCGCTGAATTGGGACGGCGACCCCGAGACCCTTCCACTACGCGGCTGGGACGGCGTCATCGAACAGTCTGCGACCGACACCTACACTGGCGCCCCGTTGAACACCCTCTGCGCCCTGGAAGTTGGAGTCAGCGCCGGGCACGAAGGTCGTGGCCTGTCTCGACTCGCCCTAAACGCCGTGCGTGAGCATGCCCGTGCGGCCAGTTTCGATCACCTGATCGTGCCCGTGCGGCCCAGTGACAAGATCGAGCACCCCGACACGCCGATCGCCGACTACATCGAGCGCCGCAGAGACGACGGCCTGCCGGTAGACAACTGGCTGCGTGTCCACGAACGCCTCGGCGGGCGCATCATCGCCCTGAGCCCGACCGCGATGACCATCACCGCCCCGCTGCACACATGGCAGGCATGGACCGGGCATGCATTCAGCCAGACCGGCCTGACGGTCGTCGACGGCGGTATCGCCCCGGTCTTCGCCAACGTCGAGCACGACTACGCCATCTACGTCGAGCCCAATGTGTGGGTCGAACACCCACTAAGCGGCCCTCCCGATGCGAAAGGACCCAGGCCATGACCAGTCTCGAAGACCGCGATACCGTCATCCGGCTCATCGGCGGCTACATGATCGCCAATGCCATCCGGGCAGCCGGACACCTGCACATCTTCGCCCGGCTAGATGCGGCGCCCGGAACGACGAGCGAGGACTTAGGCGCGACTCTCGGTGCGTCCGAGCCGCATCTGCGACGACTGCTGAGCCTCTTGCAACTGGCTGGCCTCATCCACGAGACCCATGGGCATTTCCAACTCACCCGCCTCGGCGAGATCCTCGTTCCCGGTCGGCAGGGATCCCTGGCCGAGTTCGCCCAGAACTTCACCAGTCCGCTCTTCCAGCGGGCCTGGGACCACCTCGAAACCTCGGTCACGACCGGAGCCCCCGGCTTCGACATCGAGTACCACCAGTCGATCTACGACTATCTCGCCGACGACGATGCCGCCAATACACTGTTCAACCTCGCCATGCACGAGGAGTCCGGTGCAACCGCTGAAGCCGCCGCAGCACTGATAGACCTCGAACAGGATGAGACCGTCATCGACATTGGCGGTGGCGACGGTACCTTCCTCGCTACGCTCCTCTCGGCCAATCCCACAGCCCGCGGCATCGTATTCGACAGCACCGCCGGTATCAGCGCAGCCCGAGGGATCATCGAGTGTGCCGGCGTTGCCGGCCGATGCGAAGCCCGGGACGGCGACTTCTTCACCGCCATCCCGACAACGGGCACGACCTACATCATCAAGAGCGTCCTCCAAGACTGGGACGACGACCGCGCCGTCGACCTCCTGCGCGTGTGCAAGGACCAGATGCCTGCCGGTGCGCGGCTGATCATCCTCGGGAACTTCCTGCCCGACATTCACGACGATGCCGCCGCGGTGGGCTACCTCACCGATCTATGCATGCTCGTGATCAGCGGCGGGCGCGAACGCACCCTCAACGACCTGAACAGTCTGCTAGAACACGCAGGCTTCCCCACACACGCGCTACGCGCCACGCGGGTCGGACCACTCACCGCCGTCGAGCTGAGCGGCGCGCTATGACGCCCACACGCCCCTTCGATCCCGACTCGGTCCTCGACCAGCTTCTCGCCGGCCGTGCGCCGGCCTGGCCGGAGCCGGGGAACGGGCCGGCACTCACATCGGAGGAGTCTGCCTTCGTCACGACCATCCGCACCTGGTGCGACCGCCGTGACCCAGCATGGTCCCTAGAGTCCTCTGAGCAGGTCCCCGCCGATGTCCTCGACGAACTCCGCACCCTTGGCGCCTTCCGTATCACTATCCCCACGCGCTACGGCGGGCTCGGCTACTCGGACACTTGTCTGCTTGCCGTACTCGCCGTCCTCACCACCGCGCACGCGACCTTATGCGAGATCGTCGCCGCCCATCAAGTCATCGGCGCCGTGCGCCCCCTGATGGCCTTCGGCACTGATACCCAACAGTCCCGATATCTCCCCGCACTCCTCGACCAGCCCTCTGCCTTCGCACTCAACGAACCCGACCTCGGCTATGGCCTGGGACCGCTGACCACGACCGCCCACTACGACCCCGACGAGGACTGCTACCGCGTAAGCGGGACGAAGACCTGGATCACGAACGCGACGATCGCCTCCCACGCTGTCATCCTGGTCGACCTCGTACCCACCCAGGGCTCGTCTGGCGGCATCACCGCCTTGCTCGTCTCGGCCGACGATGCGGGTGTCTCCCGCGGGCCCCGCAGCAGCTTCGCCGGTTTGCGCGGACTGCCGAACGGGCGCCTGCGCTTCACGAATGCGCGGATACCGGCCGATCGTCTCATCGGCACCGAAGGCGGCGGGCTCGACGTCGCACTGACCTGTCTGGCCCAGTGCCGCGCTGCGCTGCCGGTGACGTGCCTGACCACCACGACAGCCTGCCTGATCGACGCCGCCGCCTGGGCGCGCGAGGATCGCCAAACGCGGCGCGGCCTGCATCACAACCCTCAAACCCAGCGCCACCTCGCCCGGCTCATGACCCTCGCCCTCATCGCCAACGCCGTGACCCGCTACACCATCGACCCCGACTGCGCCGCCACGGACGCCGAGACCGCGAAGCTCATCCTCAACGAGACCGCGACCGAAGCCACCGACACCCTCGTCCAGCTCATCGGTGGCCGCGGCTACGAGACCGCCGAATCCGCCCGGCGACGCCACGAAACAGGCTGGCAAGCAGAACGCCTCTGGCGTGACACCCGCGTCACCCGCATTTTCGACAGCTCCACCGAGATGCTTAAAGACCTCATGGCACAGCCCTTTGACCCGCCACCCGGCCCAGCCTCGGGCGCACCTTCCAGCACACCTCTGGCGGCGCTGGCCGACCCGGCTGCCCAGCTTCATCAGTACCTCAGTAAACATGGAGAAGACCCCGCTGTACGGGCTGCCGCCGTCGACGTCGCACTCGACCTCTTCACGCTCTACTGCCTGTGTCGCTACCAGCACGAACTCGGTGAGGACCATCACCCGACCACCACCGCCTGGGACGTCCTGGCCGGCGAACTCCACCAGAGGGTCGAGGCCGGGCTCGACACCATGCACACCCCCGACCGCCTCGCGCTCACCGCCCGACTATCAGCTGAGCTGACCGCCACCGAGGACGCCCAGAGGCTTGCCCCGCCCTTCACCCGCACACTCACGGACCTGGGGGTACCCGGATGACCACCCCCGCCGCGACTCTGGACAAGAACCCTCTGGCCGCCGCCCTCAACGTCGGGCGCATCCACCCGGACAACCTTGCTCCCCTGGCCTGGCACCTCGATGAACTCGTCGCCTCCAACATCGCCTCGACCAAGCTCATGGCCGACCGCCATGCCGATACGCCACTGGCCGGCTTCCACGCACTGAGCTATCAGTCGGAAAAGGAGGCATACGACAACCTGCAACCCTTCGTTCAGGCGTGCGGCGCCCCGCCTAGCGATGGGTGCCGGCTGGACGCCCTAGCGTTGGCCTACCCAGCCCAGATCGCGCGTATCGCCGTCGTCGGCGCGCCGTGGGATTTTCCCGTCAGCTTCCTCCACCTGTGCCGCGCCTCCACGGCCAGCTATCGCCAGCTTCACCGTGCCCTGAGTTCGACCGGCAGGTTCACTAACGACCAGCTCGAACATTTCTCCTACTTCGGGCATGTCGATGGAGACGAGATAATCGCCCTCGAAGCCCAGTTGACCGACATCTCCATCGATGCCCGCACCTGGGCCCTCAGGCTGGCCGGACATCTCGCGACCTTCGAAGACCTCTTCTGGACACGCATGGTCGCTCTGTGCACCCCGACGACCGCCTCCTGAGGAGAAACCGATGCCTATCCCATTCCACACCGCACCCAAACCGCGATGCCCAATCGTTCCGACGGCGTGCGTACGCCAAGGCCGAAGAACTCCGCGCACGCGGCCCCCAGCTCCCGTGGCCCGGCCTGCCGGTCTCGCCGCCTGGTCCGCGACGTCTCCCATGTTCTCGGTGATCTTCCGTGGCTGGCCCTCGGGGCGCACCAGCATGTTCACCGACGACAGCGCGGAGCGTTCAGTGGCACACGCAGACACATGACCACCGGCCTCTCCTCCGCGCAACGCGCCGCGACGATCATTCGCACGGGCAGGTACTTGAGCCTCGCGACGGCGAACACCGAGGCCCGGCCTTGGGCGGCCCAGCTGCAGTACGCATGGTTCCTTTCACCACTGAGCGTTGTCGTGGGCTCACATGTGGCCGCGCGACATTCGCGCGACATTGTCGAAACAAGCAGGGCCGCGGCAACGATCTCACTCCTGCCCGCGAGCGGGCAAAGCCTCGACGGCATCCAGGTCGCAGGCTCCTGCCGCGTGCTTGATTGCGCCGAACTTCGTGAGAAGGTCTCTAGTTTTTACCAGCAGATGCTTCCCGGCACCCCGGACGAAGAGAGTTCTGGACTGACTGCCGATCAATTGAGCGGCGACGCCCCGCTACGCCTCTACCAACTCGACATTGCCGAGGTATGGATCCTCGATCTTGACCGCTGGGCGCGCGAGCAGGTCTCTGGGAGACGGCGACTATCGGCGGAAGCCGTCGAGTCCGCACTCCATGAGACGCTGGACGAGAGTGTTCCGGGCAGCTGAACTTCAGGTATCGATGCATACCGCCGTGAGAACGTGACCGCCGTGGATTGTCCAGCGACCGTGGACGACACTACCGTCGTAGAGCCCTTCACACTCGGGAGTCGATGGTAACTGTCCGGTGAAGGTACCGGTTCCGGCGTGGATGCGGAGTTCGCAATCTGTGTAGCCCAGCCACTGCCGTGTCAGCGGGAACCATGCCTTGAAGATCGCCTCCTTCGCGCTGAATAGCACCCGATCCCACGCAACATCGCTCATCGACGCCGTCAGCGTGTCAAGCATCTCGATCTCGCTCACGCTCGCGGCAACGTCGAGCACCCCCACCTCCGTCACCGCATGAGGTTCAGCATCGATGCCCACAGCACGAACGTCGACCGAGCATGCCACCGCGGCCGCGCGCACTCCATCGCAATGCGTGAGACTGCCGACCACACCAGAGGGCCACAGTGGCTCACGGTCAGGCCCGGCTGGAATTCCGTGATCAGGGCATCCTAGCGGCCGGAGAGCCAGGCGCGCGCACTGCCGGGTGGTCGTGAACTCCGCCACACGACCCGCATCCGCCCCTCGCACCGCGGATTCTTCGCCGGGCCACACTAGAGCATCCGGCAGGTCCCCGGATACCTCCACCACGCAGACACTCCGCGGCAGCAGCGCCCGAAGCCCGTCAGTCCGCATCACCCCTCTAGTCTTCCGCGCCTGCCCAGGCGAGAGCCACTCAGCGACACCCGATCAGCCCCCACACGTCTGGCACCAGGGTGCCCCGCTCGGGCGCGGAGCGCCCACCTGATTCCCTGAGACGGCCCCTCTGAGCCCGTCTCAGGGAGGGGCCGTCGTGGTGATGACGATCCGGCCCATGTCCTCGGGCAAGGGCTACGAGTACCTGCTGCACTCGGTCGTCGTCGGTGACGGCGACCGGGAGATGAGCAGCCCGCTGACCCGGTACTACACCGAGTCGGGCTGCCCGCCCGGTACCTGGGTCGGCACCGGCCTGACGAGCCTCGATAACGGTCGCTCCCCGGCGCTCGCGGAGGGCGACACAGTGACCGAGGAGCACCTGGCTCGGCTGCTGGGCGAGGGCCTTCACCCGGTCACCGGCGAACGACTCGGCACCCGGTTCCCGAAGTTGCAGCCACCGCGCGAGCGGATTGCAGCACGGGTTGCGCGGCTGAGCCCCAAGTTGCGCGGCGAGCAACGGGAGCAAGCGGTGCAATACATCCGCGAGGAAGAACTCGCCAAGACTCCGCGCACCGCCGTCGCCGGGTTCGACCTGACGTTCTCCCCGCCGAAGTCCGTCAGCGTGATCTGGGGCGTAGCCGACGCAGGCACACAAGCCCTGATCGCCAAGGCGCATCACGCCGCGATGCGCGACACCATCGCCGTGCTGGAACAGCGCGTCGCCGCAACGAGAGTGGGCCGGGGCGGGGTCGCGCAGATGCCCATCGTCGGGGTCATCGCCACGGCGTTCGACCACTACGACTCCCGCGCCGCCGACCCGCAACTGCACACGCACGTCGTCGTCTCGAACAAGGTGCAGGGCATCGACGGTCGTTGGCGCACGCTGGATTCGCGCCGCCTGCACAAAGCCGCCGTCGCCCTATCAGAGACCTACAACGCCTTCCTAACCGACCACACCGCACGGCTGCTCGGGGTGACGTGGGTGCCGGTGGATCGCGGCAAGGACCGCAACACCGGCTGGGAGATCGACGGTGTGCCCGCGACGCTGCTGGCGGAGTTCTCCCGCCGCACCACGGGCACCCGCGACGGAGCCGAGGGGATCGAGGCCGTCAAGAACCGGCTCATCGAGCAGTACGTGGCCGAGCACGGCAGGCAGCCCTCAGCACGAGTCGTGGCGAAACTGCGGCAGCAGGCGACCTTGGAGACCCGCCCCGAGAAGGAACTGCACTCGCTGGCGGAGTTGACCGCCGAATGGCGCGAACGGGCGACGCTCACATTGGGCGAGGACGCAACCACCTGGGCGCAACACTTGCTCGACCAGGGCGCGACCGAAGCCCTGCTGCGCGCGGACGACCTCGGCCTGGAGCAGCTCGACGACCTCGCCACGGTCGTGCTGATGACCGTCGCTAACCGGCGCGCAACCTGGGGGCGCTGGAACGTGCACGCCGAGACAGCGCGGCAACTCATGGGCGTCAGGTTCGCCACCACCGACGACCGGCTGGCTGTCTTCGATCAGGTCGTTTCCCGCGTCGAGACGGAATCGCTCAGGCTCACCCCTGTGGTTCCCCCCGAATCGTGGAGGGCTTCCTTATGCGGCTTCCCGGTCGGGGGCCGCGGTGTTCTCGTAGCTGACCGGGCTCATCATGCCTGCCGAGCTGTGCCGGCGTTCGTGGTTGTAGAACCCGTAGCACCAGTCCAGCACGACAGCCTGGGCCTGGCGGGTGTGCTCGAACTCGTGGCGTGAGAGAACCTCCCACTCCAGGCTGCTGAAGAACGCCTCAGCGGCGGCGTTGACGCCCCTATAGGTCAAGACTTCATTGTGGCGCCTCGCCCCGGCGGGCGCGGTGGTCGGTCATCACGGCTTGGTACACCTCGCGGGCGAGGTAACGCTTGAGGCACCGGATGATGTCGCGTTTAGACAGCCCCTCGGCAGTGCGTCGGGCGACGTAATCGATGGTCGGCTGATGGAACCTCATCCGGACGATCACAGCTCGGTAGAGGGCGGCGTTCGCTTCGCGGTGACCGGCTCGTGAGAGCCGGTGCCGGTTCGTCATGCCTGATGAGGCAGGGACCGGACTGGTGCCGCAAAGCTTGGCAAACGCGGCTTCGGAGTGAACGCGTTCTGGGTTGTCGCCGAAGACGATGAGGACCTCGGCGGCGGTGTCGGCGCCGATGCCCAGTCCTTCACGCAGGGTGGGTGCGTGGGCGCGGGTGAGGTCGTCGAGGATCGTGTCGTGCTCGCGGATTTCGGCGTCCAGCGTTTGGTAGCGCTTCGCGAGCGTCCGTAGCGCGTGCTTCGCACTCGCGGTCGGTGAGGTCACCGCTCCCGGACGCAACGAGGCGCACCGGTTGATGAGGACCTTGTCGGATGTCCCGGCGAGGTGCTCGCGCAGGTCCGCGGGCGCGGTGACGATCAGCGCCTTGAGCGTGATCATCGCGCTGGTCCTGGCCTTCCGCGCGGTGTCCCGGGCGATCTTGATCTGTCGGATCATCTCGGCGGTGCCGTCGGCGGACTTCGGGATCGCCGTCGCTTGGCCGCCGAGTACTGCACGCGCGGCGGCCTCGGCGTCGAGGGTGTCGCTCTTGCCGTTGCTGCGACGGCCGCGCCGGTCACCGCGGTTGACCTCGATGACGCGGTGGCCGGTGCGGCGCAGGAAACTGGCCAGGCCGACTCCGTAGCTGCCGGTGCCCTCGACGCCGTAAGCGATCACGCGACCGTTGCCGGCCAACGAGGCGGCCCAAGCCTCGAGTTGCGCGTATCCCTCGCGGTTCGCCGCGACATGCTGCGCAGCGAGCCGTGCGCCGAGGTGGTCCAAGGCGACCGCGACGTGGGCGTACTTGTGGGTGTCGACACCGATGATGATCTGCCGACTCGTGACGTCGGCGGCTACCTGCTCGGCGGGTTCGACGGTCATGCTGGTCATGGCTGCCCTCCTGATCTGCTGGGTGGTCGGAGCCAGCTGGTCGGGCGGGTAGGACAGGACTGTGATGGGTCAGGTTTGGCGATCAGGCCCCTATTCGGTCACCGCCCTCCCGGCCAGCCGGCGTGTGCGTTGATCGCCACCTGGCCGGCGCCGACAGATCAACGCCAAGGCACCGCGGCCAGTCGTAAGCAAGGGTCAGACCCCGGCCAGGCAGCCCCTGATTCTTCTCACAGTCGAAGCACGACCCGACCCGGCCCATCGACTGCCGGATGCCCATGTCGCGGCACAGCTTGGTGAACGAGGTCGCGGTGTAGGTCGAGCCCCGGTCGGTGTGGAAGATGACCCGCTTGGTCTCCTCGGTGCGCCAACCCGGCTGGTTGACCGCATCGACGCCACCGCGAGCCGCCACGGCCATCTTGATCGCCGCGCACGCCAGCTCGGCGTCGGGGTGCAGGCTGGTCGCGGCGCCGAGCAGACGACGCGAGTACAGGTCGATCACGGTGGCCAGGTACAGCTTCCCGCTGGCCGTGGGGATCTCAGTCATGTCGCCAACCCAGCGGGCGTTAGGCCGCTGCGCGGTGAAGTCACGGCGCAGCAGGTCGGCGAACTTCGGTGCGGTCTTGTCCTGGCGTGTCAGACCGTTCCTCCGCTTGATCCGCCGGGCGACCAGCCCCTGGCGGCGCATCGAGTCCGCGACGGTCTTCTCGCTGACCTCCCACCCATCATCGAGCAGGTCAGCGTGCAACCGCGGGGAGCCGTGCAGGCCCCGCTTCTTGGTGAACATCACCTTCACGGCCCGGTCGATGGTGTAGCGGCGACGGTCCATAGCGGTGAACAGGCCGCTCGAGGCGCCCGGGCCGAGCGACCGGTCGCGCCACTTGTAGAACCACGCCAGGGACACCCCCAGCAGCAGGCAGGTCATCGTGTGCGGCACCCGGTAGATCGTCCTCTGGTCGGCGATGAAGCGTGCCACGCTCACTTCGTCGCCTCCTTCACCCACAGGACCACGGATCGCTTGAGGACATCACGCTCCATCCGGAGCTCGGCGTTCTCAGCACGCAGCCGCTTGAGCTCCTCGTGGTCGTCCTTCGACATTCCGTCGCGGCCCTCGCGTGCTTCCCGGGCCTGCTTGACCCAGTTGCCCAACGTGCCCTCGACCACGCCGAGGTTGCGCGCGACCTGAGCGATCGGCTTCCCGGTCTCTTCGACGATCCGGACAGCTCCCTCACGGAACTCCCGGTCGTACTTCTTCCGCTTCTGTGGCATCTCGATCCTCATTGTCGATGCCTCTACGGTCCGGGGGGAACCTCACCCCGGCCTACGACCGTGCCGTGCCCGCGCATTACATCGAGGACGAGGGCAACAGGTTCCAGCCCGTCGATCAGATCGCCTACTCCAGCCAAGACATCCTCGACGCCGAACAGCGCCTCCTTGAATACAGCCAGGACGACACCGGGCCGGCGCTCAAAGCACGGCTGGTCGCCCGGCATGTCTCACGCAAGATCAGAGGCGTCAGGCTCGACCCGGATCAGGCCACCGCGATCACCCGCATCGCCCGCTCCGGGCTCACGCTCGATCTACTCGTCGGCCCGGCAGGTGCCGGCAAGACCACGGCTCTGCGAGCCTTGCACCGGGCGTGGACGGCAGCGCACGGCCGCGACTCCGTGATCGGTCTCGCACCCTCAGCGGCGGCAGCCGAAGTGCTCGGAGACTCCCTCGGCATCCGGGCCGAGAACACCGCGAAGTTCCTCTACGAACACGCCAAAGGACGCTGGAGCCTGCAAGCAGGGCAGCTCGTGCTCGTGGACGAGTCCTCCCTCGCGGGCACGCTCGCGCTGGATCGGATCACCGCGCACGCGGCAGAGGTCGGGGCCAAGGTCGTCCTCATCGGTGACTGGGCGCAGTTGAGTGCCGTGGAGACTGGTGGGGCTTTCGGGATGCTCGTGCGCCACCGCCACCGGGTGCCCGAACTCACCGACGTGCGCCGCTTCGTCAACGAGTGGGAGAAGACCGCGAGCCTCGGCCTGCGGCACGGCAACGTCAAGGCGCTCGACGCCTACAACGAACAGGCCCGGCTGGTCGAGGGCGACGCCGAGACGATGCTCGACACGATCTACGAGGCGTGGCGCACCGACCGTGATGAGGGCCTGCGCACGCTCATGATCGCGGGCACCGGCGAGATGGTCGCCGAACTCAACGGCCGTGCCCGCGCCGACCTCATCGAAGCCGGGCGCGTCGAAGCCGAGGGCGTCGAGCTGCACGACGGCACCACCGCCGGGGTCGGGGATCTGGTCGTCACCCGGCTCAACGACCGCCGCCTGACCACCGGCAGGACATGGGTCAAGAACGGTGACCGCTGGCAGGTCACCCATCGCTACGAAGACGGCTCCCTCGCGCTACGTCGCCTCGGCAAGGGCGACCAGCCGCGCGGCAAGGCGCTCGTGTTGCCCGCGAAGTATGTCCACGAAGAACTCGAACTCGGCTACGCCAGCACCGTCCATCGCGCCCAAGGAGCCAGCGTCGACACCGCGCACGCGCTCGTTGACCCGGATAAGGCAGGCCGGGAGTTGTTCTACGTCGCCATGACCCGAGGCAAGCACCGCAACCACGCCTACGTCATCGTGCCCGACCCGCACGAGGTCGAGCCCCACCTCGACCAGCCGAAGCCGTTGACGCTCATCGACCGCTTGGCCGAGGTCTTGAAGCGTAGCGATGCCGACCTGTCGGCCACCGAGACTCTGAAACTCGAGGTCGACCGCCACGCCTCGCTGTCCACGCTCATGGACGAGTACGACGTGCTCGCCCGCGAAGCGCAGATCGACCGCTGGGCCACGCTGCTCGACGTCGCACCGTTCCCCGACGACGTGGCCGACGACGTGTTCACCACCCCCTACTACGAACGCCTCGAAGCAGCACTCGCCCGCCACGAAGCCGCCGGGCATCTCGCCACCGTCGCACTGAACATGCTCGCGCCGCGTCTGACGCCCGGCGATGAGCAGACCGACTCCGCCGCGCAGCTCGCGGCCATGCTCGACCAGGCGACAGGCCAACTGGCACCGGGCAAGAACCGCAGGCTACGTGTCGCGGGGCTCATCGCCACCCCCGCTCAGCCCATCCCTGGCGACATGCAGACGGCGCTCGACGAGCGGCAGGCACTCATCGAGGCTGCCGCCGGGCGACTCGTGAACGAAGCACAGGATGCCGAAGCCGCGTGGATCTCACGACTCGGCACGCCTCCAGCGCAACCGAGGGCGAGAGAACAGTGGCAAGCGCACGCGGCCACCATCGCGCTCTACCGACACCGCCACGAGATCAGCAGCCCGTCACCGCTGGGAGACGCCAAGAGCATCCGCACATCCGAGCAAGCCGCCGAGCACCGTGCAGCGCAGGCCGCCCTCGCTCGGCTCCGACGGTTCCGGGAGACAGCCCCCAATGCTGCCCTCACGTTGAGCAGTCCTCACGTCTACCAGGGACGCCGCCTGTGACTCGGTGCATGGCGGTTCGCCGACCGAGGCAATCAGTCAGTCCTGCTCCTCCTCGGGACGCTCGATGAAGTAGGTGGGTACGCCGTCGAGGACAGAGTGGGCAGCGAAGTGGAGCAGTTCGGATCGCGCCTCCTCGGAAGTGAGTCGGAGCCGTTCGGGATCTATACCGAGGGCCTGCGCTCGGGCGACCTGGGCGGCATAGACGGCGACCTTGCGGATGCCGGATGCGGGCAAGCCGGAATCCTCTATCCCGAGATTGCCCAGATACTCCTCGATCGCTGCGGCCACAAGAGGATGCTCGACGGCCACATTCGCAGCCTCGGCGTGCTCCTGCTTCCAGCCATCCATACCTGCCAGCGTAGGCCGGATTCGGCTACCCGCTCCCTGCTCGATGTGTTGTGGGCCGCCACAGGTGGCTAAGTGCGCGCGAAACGACCCTTACGCTGCCAGCGCGAAGTCGGTAGGCTGGTAAGCGACCAATCGGATACCTCCCGTTTGACTGCTCGGCTCGTCGAGGAAGAGCACGGACGCGCCGCGGATCAGGCTCACCGCCAGGTCCAGACGCCGCCGCATCCCGCCGGAGTAGTGCCGCACCGGCCGGTCCGCCGCGGCCCCCAGGCCGAACCGCTCCAACAGCTCGACCGCGCGCACCCGCGCCTCGCGGCGACGCAGGTGGTGCAGCCGGGCGAAGAGCTCCAGGTTCTGTCGCCCGGTGAGCACCTCGTCGACCGCGGCGGACTGCCCCGCCAGGCCGATCCGCGCCCGCACGCCCGCCGGGTCCGCCGCCACGTCGCAACCGGCCACCCACGCGCGGCCGGAGTCGAAGCGCTGCAGCGTCGCCAGGATGCGTACGGCGGTCGTCTTGCCCGCCCCGTTCGGGCCGAGCAGCCCGTGCACCGTGCCGGGTGCCACCGCCAGGTCGAGGCGGTCGAGCGCGACGCCCTTCCCCGGGAAGCTCCTCCGCAGGCCCTCGGTCCGGATCGCCCGCGCGCTCATGCGGCTGCTCCCGTGGTCTCGACAGGCTCGACCACCGATGGGGGCGGCTCGACCGGCAAGGCGGTGGTCTCGACGGGCTCGACCGGCGAGGCCTCGTCGTACCTCCCCACCGCGATCAGGGCGATGTTGCGCAGCGACTCGCTGCCCTCGGCGTAGTAGCCGCAGTGGCCGGTGACGTCGCCGGTGGCGAAGCGGCGCGCGCCGATCGCCGGGTGCAGCGGCGAGCGGCCCAGGCCGAGGCGGCCGATCCGCCCGTGCGGGAAGAGCCGGATCCAGTCCGACGCAGCGGCGCCCGCCCAGAGCCGGGTGCGCTCGCCGAGCTCGGCGCGCCGCCACACGCCCATCCCCGGGGCGCCCAGCGCGACGCAGTCGTCGGCCCGCCCGTCGGCCAGCGCGAGCCCGCAGACCGCGGCGCCGTAGCTGTGCCCGATCAGCGTGACGTGCGCCGAGCGGGGGAGGTAGTGGGTGAGGCGGGCGAGGTCGCCGGCGCCGCCGTACGCCGGGCCGTTGGAGAACGCGGCGGCGATCCCCGACGGCGCGCGATAGCCGACCCACACCACGACGGCCACCCGCGCTCCCGGCGCGAGGGCCTGCATCGTGGGCAGCAGCAGCCGGCCGCGGCCCCGCGGCCCGACCGGTCCGCGATGGGTGAGGTAGTTGCCGCGGTGATGGCCGTTGCCCGGGACGAGGACCGCGATGTGGTCGGCCATCGCGATGTCCCCGAGCGCCTCGACGATCCGCGGCCCGCCCGGCGGGTCGCAGGCGAGCAGGCGCAGGCCGTCGGTCTCGATGGGTTCGTAGTGCAGCTCCGGCAGGAGGGCTGATGTGCTCATGCCGTGGAACGTAGGAACCAGGCGCGCCCGCGCGCGTCACACCGGGGAGCCAACTGCGACCCCCTACCGGGGTACCGGTCAGCCGCCCGGGGTCACCAGGCCGGACTCGTAGGCGAAGACCACCGCCTGCGCCCGGTCGCGCAGGTCGAGCTTGCCGAAGACCCGGCTGACGTGCGTCTTCACCGTCTGCTCGGCGAGCACCAGCGTCTCGGCGATCTCGGCGTTGGAGCAGCCGCGCGCGACCAGGGCGAGCACCTCGGTCTCCCGCTCGGTGAGCGCATTCAGCCGCAGCGCCGGCCTGCCGCGCGGCTGCTGTTGGGCGAAGTCCGCGATCAGCCGCCGGGTCACCGAGGGGGCGAGCAGCGCGTCCCCGGCGGCCACCACGCGCACGGCCGCGATCAGGTCGTCCGGCGGGGCGTCCTTGAGCAGGAACCCGCTGGCGCCGGCGCGGAGTGCCTCGTAGACGTAGTCGTCGAGGTCGAACGTGGTCAGCATCAGCACCCGCGGCCGCTGCTCGAGCGCGGGGGAGTCCAGGATCCGGCGGGTCGCCTCCAGCCCGTCCATCCGGGGCATCCGGACGTCCATCAAGACGACGTCGGGTCGGGTACGACGTACCAGCTCGACGCCCTCCACGCCGTCGGTCGCCTCCCCGACCACCTCCAGGTCGTCCTGCGCCGCCAGCAGGGCGGCGAAGCCCGCCCGCACCATCGCCTGGTCGTCGACGATCAGCACCCGCGTGCTCACGCGTCCTCGCCCTCGGTCAGGGGGAGGCAGGCGGCCACCCGGAAGCCGCCCTCGGTCAGCGGGCCGGCCTCGAGCGTGCCGCCGACCAGGCGCACCCGCTCGCGCATCCCGACCAGCCCGTGCCCGGTGCCCTCGGCCTCCAGCGGCGCGCCGGGCGGCTCGGGGGAGCGGCCGTTGACGACGACCACGGTGAGCCGCTCGTCCTCCTCGGCCACCGTCACCCGCGTCGCCGCCCCGGGCGCGTGCCGCACCACGTTGGCCAGCGCCTCCTGCACGATCCGGTAGGCCGAGAGCCCGACGGTCTCGGGTACGACGACGTCGGCGGCGGTGAACTCGACCGGTACGCCGGCCCGCACGGTCGCCTCCACCAGGTGGTCGAGCTCCCCCAGCCCCGGCTGCGGCGCCCGCTCGCCGATCGCGTCCTCGCTGCGCAGGATTCCGAGCAGCCGCCGCATCTCGCCCAGCGACTCCCGCGCCGTCGAGGCGATCGAGGCGAACTCCGCCTGGGCCTGCGGCTGCAGCCCGGCGATCCGGTAGGTCGCGGTGTCGGCCTGCACGGTGATCACCGACATGTGGTGCGCGACCACGTCGTGCAGCTCGCGAGCGATCCGGGCCCGTTCCTCCAGGAGGGTACGGCGGCTCCGCTCGGCCTCGCTGATGGTCTCCTGCTCGGCCAGCCGGCGCTGCGCCTCGTAGCGCTCGCGCAGCGCCACGCCCAGGACCAGCGCGACGCCGCTCAGCACGATCGTGATGACGGTGGAGTCCGAGGACCCCTCGGGCACGAGGAAGCGCAGCCCGATGCTGGCCACCGCGGTCGCCGCCCACACCCACACCAGCGTCCGGCGGGTCTCGCGCAGGCCGAGCGCGAGACACAGGGCGACGTACCCCACGATCTCCATCGGCGGGTAGGGCCAGATCAGGCCCTCCAGGTCGACGGCGAGCAGCACCAGACCGCCCGCGAGGGTGGCCGGCGCGATGAGGTACCACGCGTCCAGCGGCCGGCGCACGGCGAGCAGCAGCGGGACGGTCTGGACGATCGCGAGCGCGCTGGCGGTCCCGCCGCTGAGGGCGTAGTGGGCGTTGAGCACGCCGATCGTGGTCGGCAGCAGGGCGAGGACGAGGAGGAGGACCAGCACCCACGGCAGGTGCGGACGCCACCGTCGGAGCGCCCCGCTCATCAGGACGCCCAGGCGCGTGCGCACGTCCGACGTCATGGGATCAGCCTAGTGAGCCCGCGCTGGGGCGGCCCGCGACGAGCCCGCTCGCCCGCTCCCGCGACTTCCCGGGGACGTGAACCGGCGGGTGTGGCGAGGTACGCCAGCCCGGCCGCGTTCCGGAGCCGTCGCGCGACGGTCGCCGGGCGGTGGACCAGCGTTCACCCGCGCCGCACAGGGTGGCCGCGTCGACACCCCCACCCTTCGAGGAGAGCCATGCGACCGACCGACTCGAGCATCACTCGCCGCGGCATGCTGGGCGGAGCGGCGGGCCTCGCCGCCGCCGGGACCCTGGCCGCCGCGGCTCCCGCCGGCGCCGCCCCGGTGCGGCCGGGAGAGCGGCGAGGTGCCGCGCTGATCGGCCGCGCGCGGCCGCCGTACCTGCACGCGATGAGCTTCAACATCCGCTACGACCGCGAGGGCTCGACCAGCCCGGGCGAGCCCGACTACTGGCCCGAGCGCGCGCCGCTGGTGACCGAGTTCCTGAAGAAGGAGAAGCCGACGATCCTCGGCGTGCAGGAGGCGGAGTGGAACCAGCTGCCCGCGGTCGAGGCCGGGCTCGGCGACTCGTACCGGATGCTCGGCTACGGCCGCGCGGGCGGTTCGGCGGGCGAGTACTCCTCCATCTTCTACGACGCCCGCCGGCTCGAGGCGCTCGGGTGGGACCAGTACTGGCTCTCCGACACCCCCGACGTCATCGGCTCCGCGACCTGGGGCAACCGGGTCACCCGGATCGTCACCTGGGTCCGCTTCAACGACCGCGAGACCGGCAAGGAGTTCGTGCACATCAACTCCCACTTCGACCACCAGTCGGAGAACGCACGGGTCCGCAGCGCCGAGACGGTGCGCGACCAGATCGCCGCGCTCGACGTACCCGTCGTGTTCACCGCCGACGTCAATGCCGCGGCGGAGGACTCGGCGCCGTACGACGTCCTGGTCACCGACGGCGGCCTCCAGGACACGTGGCTCGCCGCGGCAGAGCAGCTGACCCCGCGGGTAGGGACCTTCCCCAACTACGGCACGCCGGACCCCGAGGGCGTCAAGATCGACTGGATCCTGGTGACCCCGGGGGTCGAGGTGCTCGAGGCGGCGATCAACACCTGGACCAGCAAGGACGATCGCTGGCCCAGCGACCACACGCCGGTCCAGGCGCTGCTCCGCCTGCCGTAGCCCTCAGGCGATCAGGTACGTGGCCTGCGGGCGGGCGGAGGCGAGCGCCCGGTCGAGGGTGGCGAGCCGTGCTCCCCGACTCTCGGCGAGGTCGGCCAGGTAGGCGTCGGTCACCTGCCGGTGGCCGAGCACGTGGTCGAGGTCGACCGAGCGGTAGGAGATCGAGTCCTCCCAGAACTCGCAACGGCCCGACGCGTGCAGAGCCGTGAGCAGGGCCTGGGCCGTCGCACCGCTCGCCCCGAGCCGGAGTAGGAAGCGGACCAGTGCGCCCTCGACGATGGGGCACAGCGCGAGACGCTCCACGTCTCCCGCCCACTGGGCCACCCGGCCGTGGTGCTCGTGCTCCGCGACGACGAGTGCGATGAGAGCGTTCGCGTCGAGCAGGTACGGCGCACTCACTCCTCGTCCAGCGCGTTCGCGACGTCGTCGCTGGTCACCCGCTGACCCAGCGTGACCGCCGGGAGTCCGCTGACCGGATCGGTCCCCACCTCCACCGGATCGCCGAGGGCGTTCAGGCCTCGCGTGGCCAGCTCGGCGACCACGGACGACAGCGACTGCTGCCGGGCCCGAGCGATCTCGCGGGCACGTCGGTGCACCGCCGGGGGCAGGTCGATGGTCGTCCTCATATCTGCATCATATCTGCATCAGTCTGGTGCACCCGGGCGCCACCCGGCTGCTCGTACTCACGCTGGCAGAAGTCTCCCGACGGCCAACCGGCCCCGCTCCGCGCCGTCGTCCGCCCGGAGTTGTGCCAGTGCGTCTGCGCGACGGGTCGGCGGCTCGGGGGTTACCCGGTCAGGATCTCGGTGATCCCCTCGCGGTACGTCGTGACCTCGAACTCGGGGAAGCGGGCCGCGAACTTCGCGGAGTCGAAGACGTTGTCCTCGCGGTAGCGAGGGAGCAGCTCCTCGGCTTCCTTGACCGCCGGATTGGCCAAGCCGCCGAGCCGGAAGGCCCAGCGCGGCAGGGTGAGGTAGCGGATCCGCCGCCCCTCGACCTGGGAGGCCACCTCGACCATGTCGGCGTAGCTGAGCCGGTCCGGGTCGACCGGCAGGTGCCAGGTCGTGCCGTAGGCATCGGGCGTGTTGCCGACCAGCGCCATGCCGCGACTCGCGTCGGGCGTCCAGATCAGCGTGCGCAGGGTGTGTGCGTCGAGCGGGACGATCGGTCGCTTGCCCTCTTTGATCCGGTCGAAGACGAGGGAGTTGGTGAGGCTCTGGGTCTTGCCGGGCCCGTAGAACTCGGGCGCCCGGCAGATTACCGCCTCGATCGTGCCGGCCTCCATCTCCTCCAGCAGCATGGTCGCGATGCGAGCCCGCACGGTCGCCTTGCGGCCCACCGGCTCGAACGCCGTCCCCTCGGTCTGGGTCGTCGAGGTGCGTGGATACATGTAGGTGTTGTCGAAGAACACCAGCTTGCAGTCGTGCTCCCGGCACGCCGCGATCGCGTTGGCCATCATCACCGGGAACCGCTGCTCCCACAGGGCGGAGTCGATCGGCAGGCCCACCGTGAGGTACGCGATCTCGCTGCCCGCGACGGCCGCCGATGTCGCCTCCGGGTCGGTCAGGTCCGCCGCGACGAGCTCGTCGGTCTCGTGGATCCGCCGCGGGTTCCGGCTGACCAGACGAATGTCGTGGGGGAAGGTGCGGTAGAGGTCGCGGGCCAGCTCCTCGGCGATCTGCCCGCCCGCACCCAGGATGGTCTGCATGGTTCTCCTCGCCGTGTTAACAGTGCTCACATCCACGGTACAGGCACCGTGAGCACCGTCAACATCGCTCGCTCAGGAGCGGGCGGAGAACAGCGCGGCGAACGACGCGCGGACCCGCTCCTCCACCTGGTCACCGGAGAGCTTCCCGTCCAGGTGCAGGAACGCCAGGCCGTGCACCAGGCTCCACGACGCGGTGGCGAGGGCGTCGGTGTCGGCGCCGGGGAAGACGTTGCCCAGGGCGAGGGCCAGCAGCTTGTGCAGGTCGCCCGACGCGCGCACCCGCTCGTCGCTGGAGTCGTCGCACTCGTTGCCGAACATCAGCCGGAACAGCGCCGGCCGGCGCAGCGCGAAGTCGACGTACGCGACGCCGAAGTCGGCCAAATCGTCCACCGACCGCGGCAGGTCGCGACCCTCCATCAGGTCGTCCTTGAGATCGCGGAACCCCTGGCTGGCCAGCGCGGACTCCAGCGCGCCGCGGTCCGCGAAGTGCCGGTACGGCGCCGTCGGGGAGACGCCGGCACGGCGCGCCACCGCGCGCAGTGAGAACGTCTCGCCCTGCTCCAGCATCTCCATCGCGGTCGACAGCAGCGCCGCGCGCAGGTCGCCGTGGTGGTAGCGGGCTCGCGTGGACATCCGCGTCATCGTATCGACGCGGTGACCGACCGGTAACGACAACGCGGGAGTTGACGGCGCTCACATCGCCTGTCTAGCGTCATGTGAGCGACGCACACATCGCGCCCGACACCAGCAGCCCCCTCCCACCATGAACGGAGATGAGCTCGCCATGAACGACCTTCCGCCGCCGATCACCCCCGTCCTCGAGCCCGAGGCCAAGGAGCTGTGCGAGGCCACCGACCCGCACCCGAGGATCTACGAGGTCCCGCCCGAGCAGGGTCGGCAGATCCTCTCCGACCTGCAGAGCGGGGAGGGGGTGGACCGCCCGGACGTGGACGAGGAGTGGGTCGACGTCGACGCCGGTGAGTGGGGCACGGTCCGGACCCGGATCATCCGGCCCCGCGGCGCGACCGGGCCGCTGCCGGTGGTGTTCTACATCCACGGCGCCGGCTGGGTCTTCGGCGACGAGCACACCCACGACCGCCTGTTCCGCGAGCTGGTCGTGGGGGCCGGCGCGGCCGGTGTGTTCCCCGTCTACGACCGGGCGCCGGAGAAGGGCTACCCCACCCAGGTGGAGCAGAACTACGCGGTGGGCCAGTGGGTCGCCGAGCACGGTGCCGACCACGGCCTCGACGCCTCCCGCGTCGTGGTGACCGGCGAGTCCGTCGGCGGCTGCATGTCCGCGGTCTTCGCGCTGATGAACAAGGACCGCGGCGGCCTCGATCTCAAGGCGCAGGCGCTGCTCTACCCCGTGACGAACGCGGACTTCGACACCCCGTCCTACCTGCAGTTCGCCGAGGGCTACTACCTCACCCGCGAGGGCATGCAGTGGTTCTGGGACGCCTACACCACCGATCCCGCCCAGCGGGCCGAGCCCTACGCGTCCCCGCTGCAGGCACCGCTCGGCCAGCTCGAGGGGCTGCCGCGCACCCTGGTGATCACCGACGAGGCCGACGTACTCCGGGACGAGGGGGAGCAGTACGCCAACAAGCTCCGCGAGGCGGGCGTCGACGTGACCTCCGTGCGTGTCGCCGGCATGGTGCACGACTTCCTGCTGCTGGACAGCCTGCGCGACACCAAGGCCGCGAACGTGGCGCGCGAGCTGACCATCGGCTTCCTCCGCGACGCGCTGAACGAGTGAGCCCATCGCTGTGACCCGCGTCCTGAACGTCGTCACCAACGTCGGACAGTACGTCGGCACCGACCACCCCACCGGCCTGTGGCTCTCCGAGCTCACGCACGCCTGGCAGGTCTTCGAGGCCCGCGGCTTCGAGCAGACCCTGGTGAGCCCGGCCGGTGGGGCGGTGCCGATCGAGCCGAGATCGCTGAAGTTCCCGAGCTACGACAGATCCGCCAAGGCATGGCACGCCGATCCGGCGCGGATGGCGCTGCTGGAGCAGACCGCGTCCCCCGACGAGATCGACGCCGCCGACTTCGACGCGATCTACTTCACCGGCGGGCACGGCGTGATGTTCGACTTCCCCGACAGCGAAGGGCTGCAGCGCATCACCCGGGAGCTCTTCGAGCGGGGTGCCGTGGTCGGCGCCGTGTGTCACGGATACTGCGGCCTGCTGAACACTCGGCTGAGCGACGGCAGCTACCTCGTGGCCGGCCGCCGGCTCACCGGCTTCGCGTGGCAGGAGGAGGTCCTGGCCCGCGTCGACAAGCTCGTCCCCTACAACGCCGAGCAGGTGGTGAAGGAGCGCGGTGCGGACTATGAGAAGGCGCGCCTGCCGTTCGCCTCCTACGCCGTCACCGACCGCAACCTGGTCACCGGCCAGAACCCCGGCTCGGCCAAGGAGACCGCCGAGGCGGTTGCCGGGCTTCTCTGAGTCGCCCAGGGGCTGGGCAGTCGCGACCTGGCTGCTCGTAGCCACGCTGGCAGAAGTCTCCCGACGGCCGACCGGCCCCGCTCAGCGTCGCCGCCCGCGCGGACTTGTGCCAGTGCGTCGACGATGGCGGTCCCGGGCGCGGGCCTCGCGACAGCGATACCGTCGAGGCATGGCAGTGCTGGCACTCGCCCTGTTCGGCCTGTACGCCCTCATCGGCTTCGGGCTCCGCAGCGTGCTCCAGCGCCGCCGTACCGGCGACGCCGGGTTCCGTGGAGTGAGCGGCCGCCCGGGCAGCGTCGAGTGGTGGGCGGGCATCGCGTTCGCGGTGGCGGTGCTCGTCGGCCTGCTCGGACCGGTGACCGGGCTGATGGGCCTTGGCGAGATCCCCGTGCTGGACCGGCCCTGGATCCACGCCCTGGGCGTCGTCCTCGCGTGTGCGGGGATCGCGGCGACCTTCCTCACTCAGCTGGCGATGGGGGAGAGCTGGCGGGTCGGCGTGGACCCGGCCGAGCGCACCGCGCTGGTGACCGACGGCCCGTTCCGGTTCGTTCGCAATCCGATCTTCACCGCGATGCTTCTCACCGGCGCGGGCATCGCCCTGGTCTTCCCCAACCTCGTCGCGATCCTCGGCTGGGTGCTGCTGCTGGCCGCGATCGAGTTGCAGGTCCGAGTGGTGGAGGAGCCCTATCTGGGCCGGCAGCATGGCGAGGACTACCGGCGGTACACCGCCTCGACCGGCCGCTTCCTTCCGGGCCTGGGCCGGCTCTCTTAGGGACCTCTTAGGTTCGTTCCGTAAGGTATGACCTCGAGGGGAGTACTTCCCAACACCTGCCCGGTCACTACGACCGCCCCACGGCGGTCCCGGGCAGGCGGCCCGCTCGGGGCGAAGGAGACCTCAGTCCAACCGCACTGAGGAACCCCCATGACACTGCTCGCTGCCGCCGCGCCCGCCGGCACCACCTCGATCGCCGACCCGATGCTGTGGGGCGTGACGATCGCCGGGATCATCGCGCTGCTCGCCTTCGACCTGTACCTCACCCGCCGCCCGCACGAGGTCTCGATGCGGGAGGCGGTCTCCTGGACCGTCTTCTACCTCGCGCTCCCGATGCTCTTCGGCGTCTGGCTGTGGATGGAGTACGGCGGCCGGTCGGGGCTGGAGTACTACACCGGCTACCTGGTGGAGAAGTCGCTCTCGGTCGACAACCTCTTCGTCTTCATCCTGATCCTCGGCGCCTTCGCCGTGCCGCGCGAGCTGCGGCAGCGGGTGCTGATGATCGGCATCATCGGCGCCCTGGTCCTGCGAGGGATCTTCATCGCGGTCGGCGCGCAGCTGATCTCGATGTTCGCCATCACCTTCCTGTTCTTCGGCCTCATCCTGCTGGTCACCGGCGCGAAGCTGCTCAAGGACGCGCTCAAGGGCGAGGACCACGCCGAGAACGACGTCGACCAGATGCCCACCGTCCGTCTGGTACGGCGCCTCTGGCCGGTCTCCACTGACTATCAGGGCACCCGGCTGCTCGCCGACAAGCCGGCCGGCGGCGGGCGCCGCGCGCTCACCCCGCTCGGCCTGACCGCGGTCGTCGTACTCCTCACCGACGTCGTCTTCGCCGTCGACTCGGTGCCGGCGGTCTACGGCATCACCGGCGACCCCTACCTCGTGTTCGTCACCAACGCGTTCGCGCTGCTCGGTCTGCGGGCGCTCTACTTCGTGCTGGAGGGAGCGCTGGGCAAGCTGGTGCACCTCAACTACGGCCTCAGCATCATCCTCGGCTTCATCGGCGTGAAGCTGGTGATGCACTGGGCGCACGGGATCTGGCCGGTGGTGCCGGAGGTGCCGATCCTGTTCAGCCTCGCGGTGATCGTGGGCGTGCTGGTGGTGGTCACCGTGACCAGCCTGCTGGCGGTGCGCAAGCAGGAGCGCGAGCGCACCCCGGAGACCGCGCGGCGCCCCTGACTCAGAGCCGGTCGAGGCTCCTCTTCAGCTGGTCCACGGTCTTGGTGGCCAGGAGCGGCAGGACGAGGAGCCCGACCACCGGCGAGACCAGGCGCGCGGGGCCGCTGAAGGCGAAGTCGGCGCGGTAGGTCACCTCGGTGCCGCCGCCCGACTGCGGCCGGAGGTCGAAGATGTCGTGCCCCTCGAACTGCGCGTTCCGGCCGACGAAGTGCACCCGGCCGGGCCGCTCGAGCTCGGTCGCGGTGTAGGTCACCTCGACGGTGCGCCCCATGAAGGAGCTGACGTTGCGGTACGTCGTACCGACACCGCCGTCGCCGCTCACCCGCTCACACGAGCGGGTGCCCGGGTCCCACTCCATGGTGTTGGTGAAGTCGGCGAGGTACTCGAAGACCGCCTCGGGGAGCGTGTTCGTCTGGAAGGTGCGGCTGACCGAGGGCATGGGTCACCAGCGGCGGCGGGGCTCGCGCATCGCGGCCTCGCGCGCCTTGCGGCTGAGGCCGTCGATCTGGCGGGAGTACTTCCCCTTGGTCCGCTTGTCCGCGAACGCGGCCGCCTGGCCGAGGTAGCGGTCGGTCTTCTCGGGGTTGTTGCGCGCGTAGCGCTTGGCGGCCGCCGCGGCGGCGCTGACGGCTGCGAACTTCCGGAACTTCGGCATGGCTCCTCCATCGAGTCGGTGCCCTTCAGCCTCTCAGGCGCGGTCAAGGGCGCGGGTCGTGCCACCCTGGTCGGATGGAGAGTCGCCACGTCAGCACCGTGATAGCCGCCGAGCCGGACGCGGTCTACGCGTTCGCGGCCGAGCCGGAGAACCTTCCGCGGTGGGCCTCCGGCCTCGCGGAGGCCGAGGTCGCGCGCGAGGGCGACCTGCTCGTCGTCGAGTCCCCGATGGGGCGGGTCACGGTGCGTTTCGCGCCGCCCAACGAGTACGGCGTCCTCGACCACGACGTCACCCTTCCCTCGGGCGCGGTCGTGACCAACCCGCTGCGCGTGGTCGCCCACCCCCACGGCTCCGAGGTCGTCTTCACCGTCCGCCGGCTCGACCTCGCCGCGGAGGAGTTCGATCGGGACTGTGCCACCGTCGCCCGCGACCTCGACCGCCTCCGGGAGCTGGTCGAGGGCGGGTCATAGCAGCACGACGTGCACGATCCACCGGGCAAGTGGGCGCCGAGCGTCGGCCTACCCCCGTGGCCACGCGGGTTCCGGGCCTTGGCGGCGCGGATACCCGGTGGTTTGTGCACGGCTCCGCCGGCTGAGGGAGCGGGTCGACCCGGGTACCTGCCCGATTTCATCGGTCCGTCGATGCGCCACCGATAACGCCCTGACCGTTCAGCCAGAGCGCGGTGTAGAACAACCCGGGCTGCGCATGTGCGCGACGACTGATCCCGGCGAGCGGGTAGCCCCAGGACGCCAGGTCAGCGATCAGCGGATCGTCCGACGGCGCGTGATGGACCCCGATGATCAGGCGCCCGCCCGGCGCTACGACGTGTGTCATCAGGTGGTCCACATACTCCCGGCGCGAGCGCTCGGGGACGTACTCCAGCCCAGTGCGGACGAAGTCGTAGCGCCGCTCCGGGCGCCAGCCGTTCGCGTTGGCGGCGTGGATCCGGGCAGCCCACTGCGGGTAGCGCGAGCGGGCGAGGTCGGCGAGTCGCGGCCCGATCTCGACCCCGTGTGGCTCGATGGCGTGACCGTCCTGCGCGGCCCAGCGGCGTACGTCGGCCATCAGCAGCCCGTTGGCGCACCCGATGTCGAGGAAGCTGCCGTCTCGGTCGATGGCATCGCACAGCAGCCGACGGGAGTACTCCCAGTCGCCAGCGTCGCCGCCCTTCCCCGACTGGGCCTGCGGGGTCGCGGCGCCGAGGTACGCCGGCTCGATCAGGGCGAGGACCCGCTCGTGCCACCGCGCCTCATCGATCCGCCCGTCCTCCAGGTCGGCGTCGATGCGGGCGAGATCGCGCCAGCCACGGTCCTGGGAGTCTCGCGCGTCGGGTGGCTTGCGGGCGATGACCAACTCATGCCCCGGACGGTCGGGAGCACCGCGGACCTCGACCAGGTCGAGCCAGGCGTCGGCGAGGTCCTGCTCGATCTCGTCACCGGTTCGGAAGCGCAGGGTCGAGCGGCTGGTCATGGTCGTGTCGGGAAAGCGGAAGTAGGTGTCGAAGGAGACAGTCGGTAGGTCGACCTGCGTCACCTGTTGCCACGTCTCAACCACGCCCTCGACCGCGTCGCGGACCCGGCGCCGCGTGGCGTCGGGGGTCCACTCGTCCCAGGCCCGACGGGCGGGGTCGCGCGTCTCGAAGATCAGGTGCCCACCGGTACGGAGCACGGCCGCGATCCGACGGAGGGCAGCTCCCCACTCGTCGTCCCGGGTTACGCATTGCGCGACGTTGCCCGTCATGACGGCGACGTCGATGTCCTCGATGACCGGCAGGTGGGCAGCGTCCGCCTCGACCCAGGTGACGCCCTCGGCGCCGGGCTTGGCTCGCGCCACGTCCAGCGAGGCTTGCGCCGGATCCACCGCGGTCACCTCCATTCCGCGGTCGGCGAGCATCAGTGCGAGCACCCCAGTCCCACAGCCGATGTCCAGTACCCGTCGGCCGCCCAGCCGGTCGATCAGCTCGACATAGTGCTCCAGGTCCGAGCGGTCGGCGTCGAAGGTGTCGTAGAGCCGGGCCAACCGGGGCTCCGAGAAATGGGCGTCGGGCACGGGTTCAGTCTGCCGTGCCTCCGGGTCGGTCGAGTGCGCCGAGCGTCGTGACCGCCACGGGGCCGCGCACTCGACCTGAGAACCCCTGCGTGCACGATCCACCGGGCAAGTGGGCGCCGAGCGTCGACCGACCCCCGTGGCCACGCGGGTTCCGGGCCTTGGCGGCGCGGATACCCGGTGGTTTGTGCACGGCTCAGGCGGGTGCCGCCAGGACGTGTAAAGTACGTGTATGGCCCGGACCCGTACCAACATCGAGATCGAGAACGACTACGTCGTGGCGATCATGGACAGGTACGGCGTGCGCACCAAGACCGAGGCCGTGGATCTCGCGCTCCGTCACCTCGCCGGCGACCCGATGGATCGCGACGAGGCGCTGGCGATGCGCGGCGCGCGGGCGATCGACCAGCCTCCCGACGACACCCCGCCCGCGGACGTCGCGTGATCTTGGTCGACACCTCGGCCTGGGTCGAGTTCGACCGCGCCACCGGCAGTGACGTCGACCAGACCCTGACCACCCTGATCGCGGAGGACGGGCCGGTGGCCGTCACTGAGCCGATCGTCATGGAGGTGTGTGCGGGCGCCCGCTCGCCGGCCCGGGAGCGCGACCTGCGCCGCCTGCTCGGCAGGTTCGCACTCCTCCGCTTCGACCCCATGGCCGACTTCGACGGCGCGGTGACCGTCTATCGCCGATGTCGGCGGGCCGGGGTCACCCCACGAGGACTGATCGACTGCATGATCGCCGCGGTGGCGTTGCGCAACGACGCACAGGTGCTCGCCATGGATCGCGACTTCGAGCGCCTGGCGGAGGTGGTGGGCCTGGCGATGGTCGGGCGGTGATCGCGGGTGCCACCTAGCAGCAGCGCCCCTGCGGGTTCCGGTCCTGCCAGTCCTGGTGCTCCCGCCAGAACTGTCGCTCCGTCGGAGGAGTGACGTCGGGATGCCGACGGGCCAGGTGCTCGCAGTAGCGCTCGTACGCGTCCCCGCCCATGATCGCGCGCAGGTAGGCCACCGCCGCGCGGCCACCGCGCCACAGTGCGGCGACCGGGTCGACCGGAGCGGAGGAGGCCATCAGTGCCCCCTGCGCCGCGCCGGCGTCTCCACCGCGGCCCACTCCGCCATCAGCTCGCGCTCCGGCGGCGTCGGGAACAGCCCGGCGGGCGCGAAGATGTGCGACTCCACGCGCGGGTCCTCCTTGCTCTCCCCGCGCTGGCCGCGGTAGGCCTTCACGGTCGCGATGAGCGACGTGACCAGCACGATGAGGGTCAGCACGACGAAGACGATCGACAGCGTGCCCTGGACGGTGGTGTTGCGTACGACTGCCTCCATCGCCGCCACGTCACCCGCGGTCCCGAAGCTGGTCTCGCCCGCCTCCAGCGCGTCGCGGAACGCGGCGTTCTGCGCCCAGTAGCCCACGGCCGGCTCACTGGAGAAGATCTTGTACATCGACGCGGTCACCGTGACCACGGCCGCGAAGGCGAGCGGCACCACGATCACCCACAGGTGCTTGAAGTTGCCGCGCCGCGCGACGATCGCCATCACCACCGACAGCGCGATCACCGCGAGCAGCTGGTTGGCGATGCCGAACAGCGGGAAGAACGTGTTGATCCCGCCGAGTGGATCGGTCACGCCGAGGACCAGGATGTATCCCCAGCCGCCGACCATGATCGCGGTGCAGATCCACGCGCCCAGCGTCCAGGAGGTGTCGCGGAACTTCGGGATGAAGTTGCCGATCGCGTCCTGCAGCATGAACCGCGCCACCCGGGTGCCGGCGTCCACGGCGGTGAGGATGAACAGCGCCTCGAACATGATCGCGAAGTGGTACCAGAAGCCCATCATCGAGGGGCCGCCGAACCACTGGTGCAGGATCGTCGCGATGCCCACCGCCAGGGTCGGCGCGCCGCCGGTGCGAGAGACCACCGACTCCTCGCCCACGTCGTTGGCCAGCTGGGTCAGGTCGTTCGGCGCGAGGTTCACCCCCGTCAGGCCGAGGGAGTTGACGAAGGCGACCGCCCCGTCGACCGTGCCGCCGGTGACCGCCGCGGAGGAGTTCATCGCGAAGTAGATGCCCCGGTCGATGCTGATCGCGGCGACCAGCGCCATGATCGCGACGAAGGACTCCATCAGCATGCCGCCGTACCCCAGGAAGCGGGTCTGCCGCTCCTTCTCCACCAGTTTCGGCGTGGTGCCCGAGCTGATCAGCGCATGGAAGCCGGACAGCGCGCCGCACGCGATGGTGACGAAGAGGAACGGGAAGAGCGAGCCCGGCACCACCGGGCCGTCCGCGCGGCCGGCGAACTCCGAGATCGCCGGCACGTTGATCGTCGGCCGGACGAAGACGATCGCCAGCGCCAGCAGGCCGATCACGCCGATCTTCATGAACGTGGAGAGGTAGTCGCGCGGCGCGAGCAGCAGCCAGACGGGCAGTACGGCGGCGATGAAGCCGTAGGCGATGATCCCCCAGGCGATCGTCGTCCGCTCCAGGGTGAAGACGTCGGCGCCCCAGGTGGAGTCGGCGACCCAGCTGCCGGAGACGATCGCGAACATCAGCAGCGCGAAGCCGATCACCGAGACCTCCATGACCTTGCCCGGCCGGAGGAAGCGGAGGTAGACGCCCATGAACAGGGCGATCGGCAGGGTCAGGCTCACCGAGTACACACCCCATGCGGACTCGCCCAGGGCGTTGACGACCACCAGCGCGAGGATCGCGGTGATGATCACCATGATGGTCAGCGTGGCGATGAGTGCCGCCGTACCGCCGATGACGCCGAGCTCCTCACGGGCCATCTGGCCCAGCGAGCGCCCGCCGCGGCGCATCGAGAAGAACATCACCAGGTAGTCCTGCACCGCCCCGGCGAGGATGACGCCGACGATGATCCACAGCGTCCCGGGCAGGTAGCCCATCTGCGCGGCGAGCACCGGACCCACCAGCGGCCCCGCGCCCGCGATCGCGGCGAAGTGATGGCCGAAGAGCACCCGCCGGTCGGTGGGCAGGTAGTCGCGACCGTTCTCCTTGTACTCCGCGGGCGTGGCTCGGGTGTCGTCGGGCCGGGCGACCTTGAGCTCGATGTAGCGGGAGTAGAAGCGGTAGGCGATGAGGTAGCTGCAGACCGCCGCGAACACGAACCAGATCGCGTTGATCGTCTCCCCGCGGACGATCGCGATCATCACCCAGCCGACGCCGCCGAGCAGCGCGATCGCGCCCCACAGCAGGATCTTCGGCAGCGTCCACTTCTTGTCGTGCTCCTCGACCACCGCCGGGTCGACCGCGGCGGGCGGGTGGTCGTGCTGGTCGGTCGGAACGGTGGCCACGAGACATCACCTCACGGGCTCGGCGGGGGAATCCGGCGAGCGTATCGCGGCCCGCGCCGGGCTAGCCTGGATGGATGGCCGAGGTGGACAGCCCGAGGGGCGATCTCGACGCCCGGCTGGACCGGATCGGCCGCCACCACTTCCGGGCCAGGTTCCACCTGCGCGGGCGGGATCGCGCGGTGGTGGATCTGCGCGGCCTGACGACGGTGCGCCAGCACGCCGAGGACCTGATCGGGAAGCGGCTGGCCCCGGCGGAGCCGCGCAACGACGGGCGGCAGACGCCCTACCGCGGGCACCCGGTCTTCGTCGCGCAGCACGCGACCGCCACCTGCTGCCGCACCTGCCTGTCCCGGTGGCACGACATCCCCGCCGGGCACGAGCTGGACGAGGCCGAGCGGACCTACGTCGTGGACGTGATCTGCCGGTGGATCGAGCGGGAGTACGCCCCGCGACGGCCGCCCGACTGAGTCCTCGGGCGCTGTCGGCGGTTGGTCGTAGTCTGGCCGGATGGATCCCGAGAGGGCCCGCGCGGCGCTGGAGGAGAAGCGCGCCGCCGCGGTCGAGCGGCTGCGCGGCCTGGACGCCAGCTTCGCCGACATCGTGGAGGCGGCGCGGGACAGCAACCTCGACGACGAGCACGACATCGAGGGCACCACGATCGCGGTCGACCGGGCGCAGGTTTCCTCCCTCGCCGCGGCCGGGCGGCAGCAGCTGGTCGAGATCGACGCCGCGCTGGCCCGGCTGGAGGCGGGGGAGTACGGCATCTGTCTGCGCTGCGGGCAGCCGATCGAGGAGGGTCGCCTGGAGGCGCGCCCCGCGACGCCCTGGTGCATCTCCTGCGCCAGGGCCGAGACGTCGCGGAGGTAGCAGTCAGGCGCTCTCGTTCTGCATCAGGTTGAACGTCGCCCCCTGCGGGTCGCGCAGATAGCCGAACCGGCCGATTCCGGGGACGTCGTGCGCCTCGACGACCACCTCGGCGCCGAGGTCCTGGGCCTTCGCCACCGTCGCGTCGACGTCCTCGACGTTGAAGTACACGTTCCAGTGCGGCTGCATGTCCCCGTCGAGCTGCATCGTGCCGGCGACCGGCCGGCCGTCCACGCTGAGCATGGTGTACGGCGGAAGGTCGGGGCCCATGTCCTGCTGCTCCACCCCGACGCCGAGCACCTGCTCGTAGAAGCCGGCCGTCCCGGCCGGGTCGGCCACGGTCAGCTCGTTCCAGATGGTGGTGCCCGGCTCGTTGGCGCGCGCCGAGCCGGCGAAGCCCTGCTCCTGCCAGAGCCCGACCGCGGCCCCGCCCGGGTCGCCCACCCACGCCATCCGGCCCTGCTCGGGGATGTCCATCGGCTCGACGTACACCTGCCCGCCGGCGTCCTTGGCCCGCTGGACCGCGGCGTCCACGTCGTCGGCCGCGAGGTAGACCCCCCACGAGGCCGGCGCGTCGGGTGACATCGCCGGCCCGAGCCCGGCCACCAGATCGCCCTGGACCTGGGCGATGGCGTCCGCCGTCGTGAGCGGCGCGCACTGAGCGGCCATGACGGTAGAAGTCTGTAGTCTCGCGAAGGTAGACTTCTACCGTGAGCCTCAACATCAAGAACGAGCGCGTGCATGCCCTCGCCCGCCGAGCCGCTGCCCTGACCGGGAGGACCCAAACAGGCGCCATCGAGGAGGCGCTCGAGCGCCTGCTGACCGAGCTGGGCGAGGACCCGGATGACCAGCGGACGGCCGCCAAGGTGGACCTGGTCCATGACATCGCGCTGCGCTACCGGGCCACGCCGACGGTCGGAGACGTGCAGATCCGGCGGGTCGAGGATCTCTACGACGATGCCATGGGTCTGCCGCGGTGATCGTCGACTCCTCCGCGCTGATGGCGATCCTGGAGGACGAGCCCGGAGCGGACGAAGCGCTGCGAGCAGCGGCGGCTGCCGATTGCCAGATGTCGGTCGCCACGCACCTGGAGGTGGCGATCGTCGCGGACTCCCGGTCGGCGACCCACGGCGCCCGCCTGGACGAGCTGATCGCCGCGCTGGAGATCCGGGTCGCGCCGGTCACCGAGCAGCAGGGTCAGGTCGCCCGGATGGCACACCGGCGGTTCGGACGCGGGTCGGGCTCGCCGGCGCGCCTGAACTACGGCGACTGCTTCGCCTATGCGCTCGCGGTCACCACCGGAGAGCCGCTGCTGTTCGTGGGCGAGGACTTCACCCACACCGACGTGACCCCGGCGTTGATCCGCGGCTGACGCTGGTCACCCTGCTCCCAACGCCTCCCGGCGCGCGGCGGCGGGCGTGACGCCGTACCGCGCCTTGAACGACCGGGTCAGGTGCGCCTGGTCGCGGAAGCCGCGGCCGGCCGCGATCGCCATGATGCTGCGCCCGGCCAGGTGCGGGCTGCGCAGGTCCGCGCGTACCGCGTCCAGTCGCAGGTTGCGGATGGTCTCGGCGAGACTCCACTCCTGACCCTCGAACAGACGGTAGAGCGTGCGCCGGGACAGCCCCAGCGCCGCACAGATCGACGCCGCCCCCAGGTCCGGGTCGCCCAGCTCCGCCCGGATGTGACCGAGTACGCCGGCCCGCAGGGCCTCGTCGGGTGCGATCGGCCGCTCGTGGTCCAGCGTCAGCCCGGCCAGCAGGTTGACTGTGGCGTGTCCGAGCAGCACCGCCGCGTCCGGGCGGCCCCCGGCGTCGTCGACCGCGGAGTCCAGCAGCCGGGTGAGCACCGCGCCGGTGCCCTCCTCGGGGAAGCGGTGGGCCAGCGCAGCGGCGAGCGTCCTGGGCGGCATGGTCAGCAGCTCGCGCGGCACCGTCATCACCGTGCAGACCCACGGGCTGTCCGCATGCAGCTCGTAGGTCAGTCCGGTGTCGTAGAGCCCCATCTGACCGGCAGACAGGGACAGATCCCCCTCGCGGTCGCGCCGCAGGGTGACCTCTCCGGAGCGGACGGCGCACAGCTTCAGCGGAGTGTCCTCCGCCTCTCGGATCGCGGCGGGGGCGCGCCGCAGCGATTGGGGCGTCCCGGTCATCCGGAACGCGGTCACCTGGCCCAGCCGGGCCCGCCGTACTCGGCCTCGGGCGGACGCCTCGTCGACGGTCAGACCGAAGACCGCGGCCATCTCGTCCGCCCAGGGCGCGACCTCGTCGGTCATCGGCCTCGCCTCCTCGCGGCCAGGGACTGGCACGGATCGGCCAGAACCGCGGCACCCACGGTCAACGCGGATCGGCGCGGTGCAGTCAGGCTAGCCGGAAGCATCCACTCTGAGGAGCGTCCATGGCTATCGACTACGACACCTTGTTCATCGGCGGCACGTGGGTCGCGCCCAGCAGCAGTCGCCGGATCAGCCCGATCGATCCCAGCACCGAGGAGGTCGTCGGCTCGGTTCCCGAGGGTCAGGAGGCCGACATCGACGCGGCCGTTGCGGCGGCTCGCCGGGCCTTCGACGACCCCTCCGGCTGGTCCGCCTGGGAGCCGGAGCGCCGGGCGGTCGGGATGAACAGGCTGGCCGACGAGATCGACGCGCGCGCCGACGGCTTCGTGCAGCGGGTCAGCTCGCAGAACGGGATGCCGGTCGCCGTCGCCCGCCAGCTCGAGGCCGGTTACCCCAGCGCGGTGCTGCGCTACTACTCCGGGCTCGCCGCGAGAGGCGGATTCACCGAGGTGCGGCCCGGCTTCTTCGGCGGCGAGATCGAGGTCAGCCGGAAGCCGCTGGGGGTGGTCGGAGCCGTCGTGCCGTGGAACTTCCCGCAGGCGCTCACCATGTTCAAGCTCGCGCCGGCGCTCGCCGCAGGGTGCACGCTGGTGATCAAGCCGTCGCCGGAGACCGTGCTCGACGCGTTCCTCCTCGCCGAGGCGGTCGAGGCGGCCGGACTGCCGCCCGGGGTGGTCAACGTGGTGCCGGCCGGGCGCGAGGTGGGCGCCTACCTCGTCGCTCACCCGGACGTGGACAAGATCGGCTTCACGGGGTCGACCGCCGCGGGGCGGGCGATCGCGGAGACCTGCGGCCGGCTGCTGCGTCCCGTGACCCTCGAGCTCGGTGGCAAGTCGGCGGCGATCGTGCTCGAGGACGCCGAGCTCGACCTCGCCCAGATCGGCGAGGGCCTGTTCACCTCCACCCTGCTCAACAACGGGCAGACCTGCTTCCTCGGCACCCGCGTCCTCGCACCGCGGAGCAGGTACGACGAGGTGGTGGACGCCTTCACCGCCTTCGCCGCAGGGCTGCAGGTCGGGGCCGCCTCCGACCCGGGGACCCAGATCGGGCCGATGGCGACCGGGCTGCAGCGGGACCGGGTGGAGTCCTACATCGCCAAGGGACGCGCCGAGCAGGGCCGGGTGACCACCGGCGGCGGCCGCCCCGACCTCGACCGGGGATTCTTCGTCGAGCCCACCGTCTTCGCCGGACTCGACAACAACGCGACCATGGCGCAGGAGGAGATCTTCGGGCCGGTGCTCACGGTCATCGCCTACGACGGTCTGGACGACGCCGTACGCATCGCCAACGACTCCGACTTCGGCCTCGGCGGCACCGTGTGGACCTCCGACCCCGCCCGCGGCGCAGAGGTGGCCCGGCGGGTGCAGACCGGGACCATCGGCGTGAACCGATACATCCCCGACCCGGCCGCGCCGTTCGGCGGGGTGAAGAGCAGCGGCCTCGGCCGCGAGCTCGGGCCGGAGGGACTGGCTGCCTACCAGCAGCTGCAGAGCGTCTATCTCTGAGCCGCGCCACCCCGCCGGGTCGGCGCTTGTTGACGCCGAGTCGGCGTTACGGCTGACCTCCGCGGCCAAGGACTGTCGGAGGCGGTCGAATGCTCGGGGATGATCGAGGGAGTCCAGGCGATCGACGATGTACCCCGCACACTCTGCCGGCGACTTCTCGGTGGTGTCGACCTCAAGGTCGGCATCTTGGTGGGTGAATGTGCGCTGCGATCGCGCTAGTCCGCGCGGTCGGTCGCCTCGTTGTTGTTCCCGTGCGTCAAGTGCGGCAGGCGACACGGTGACGTGCACCAAGGTGACCTCGTACCCGGCGAGCACCTCAAGGAGGTGCGCCAGCCTCCAGGGTTCGCTGAGCGGATAGTCCATGATCACGTTGTTGCCCTCCGCGGCCAGGCCGGCAACGACGCGGTGGTATCCGGCACGCGTGCGGCGTAGAACTACCTCAAGGTCCTTGTCGTTCAGTGGACGACGAGGAGCTGGCCATCGGAGCCCGTTGACGACGTCGAAGGGAACGAGAAACCAGGGGTCCTCAAGCAGAGGCAGCATCGCTGTGCCCAGGCTCGACTTCCCGGAGCTTGAGGGTCCGTTCAGGAGGATCACGCGCCGGTTCGGTCATGGTCGAAGGCTACGGGGGCGTCTTAGGGAAGGTCCGAAGAGGCTGGATCGGCGTCTTTGGGATGGTTTGCCGTCTCTTGATGTAGACCATCGACGTAGTGATCCGGAACACAATCGCGCGTATGATCGATTCCACTTCACCCGGCTACGTCAACACCCGGTTCGACGTCGCGTCCCTCTTGTCTATCCCTGAGCGCCGACACCTCTCGGCGCGGAAAGCCTGCTGGTTCTGCTGATGGTCTCTTTGGTTCCCGATCCACCGTCTGGGGAGTGGCATGCCCCCGGTGCCGGTGCGTCGGCGCGGTTGGAGGCACTGAGCAGCGGGCTTGAGGGGGTGTTGGACGGGCTGGGCGAGCTGTCGTTGACGGGGTTGTCGGACGATCAGGTCGCGGGGCTGGTGCAGCAGCTCACCGTCGCGACCGGGCGGCTCACCCACGCGCTGGCCCGGACGGTCGCGGACGCGGACCGGCGCGCGCTGCACCACCACACGGGCCACCGGAGCGCTGCGGCGTGGTACGCCGACACTGCTCGGGTCACCGCGCGGGAGGCCCGGCGACTGGTCCGCTTCGGACGGGAGTTGGGCTACGACGCGAACGCGCCGGTCGCGACCGCGCTCGCCGCCGGGACCGTGCGGGCGGATCAGGCGGCGCTGATCCTCCGCGCGGTCGACACCCTGCCCGACACCGTCGACACCGAGGTTCGGGAGCAGGCGCGGGACCGGCTCCTCGCCGACGCAGCCCATTTCGACGCCGACGGACTGCGTCGCCTCGGGAAAGGGATTCTGGACGTCGTGGCGCCGGAGGTCGGGGAGTCCCACGAACAGAAGGTCCTCGCCAAAGAAGCAGCGGCCGCCGCCCAGGGCGCGTCGCTGACGATGTACGACGACGGCCACGGCCGCACCCACGGCACCTTTGTGATCCCCGCCCACCAAGGCGCCATGCTCCGCCAAGCCATCCACGCCATCGCCAACCCGCAACGCCACGACCACAACGACCTCAAAGACCCCGCCACCGGGGACTGGCGCAGCGTGCCCGAACGCCACGGACAAGCCTTCGGCGAGCTCATCGAGCGCTACCCGGTCGACCGGCTGCCCGCCACCGGCGGGGTGAACGCCCAGATCGTGGTCACCATGACCCTCGACACCCTCCTGACCGGTATCGGGGTCGCGACCCTGGACAACGGCGACCGCATCGACGCCGGCACCGCCCGCCGACTGGCCTGCGAAGCCGGCATCATCCCCGCCGTCCTCGGCGGCCCGTCCGAGGTCCTCGACCTCGGCCGGACCCGCCGCTACCACTCCAAAGCCCAGAGGATCGCCCTCGGGATCCGCGACCGCGGCTGCACCGCCCGCGGCTGCACCATCCCACCCTCAGGCTGCCACGCCCACCACGACCGACAATGGGCCCGCGACCACGGCCACACCAACATCCACGACTGCCGCCTCTACTGCCCCCACCACCACCGACGAGCACACGATCCGGCCTACCAGACCGTGATCCATGCCGACAACACCGTGACGTTCCACCGACGCAGATAGGCCGACCGCAGCGCGGGCGTGCCAGGCGATCCAATCGCTTCACTCAGTGAAGGAATAGCGGCATCCGGGCCGGCGTTCGACAGGGCAGTCATCCACCCGCCCTGAGAAGAAGGAAGCCATGAGCACCATCGGAGTCATCATCGGCAGCACCCGCCCGGTCCGGATCGGCCCGCAGCTGGCGGACGCGATCGCGGAGCGCATCGCTGCGGACGGCGCCGAGCCCGAGGTCCTCGACCTGCGGGAGATCGACCTGCCGTTCATGAACGAGCCGAGGATGCCCGCGCTGGGGGACTACCAGCACGACCACACCAAGGCCTGGGCGGAGAAGGTCGACGCGCTGGACGGCGTCGTCCTCCTGACCCCGCAGTACAACGGCGGGATCCCGGCCCCGTTGAAGAACGCGATCGACACCGTCTATACCGAGTGGAACGACCTGCCCACGCTGGTCGTGAGCTACGGCGGCCGCGGCGGACAGATGGCCGCCGACGCGCTGAAGAACGTCTTCCTCGTCACCCGCGCGGATGCGGTCGAGGACAACGTCGCGATCACTCTCGGCGGCGACGACTACGGCGAGGACGGCCTGCTGGTCGACGCCGAGGCGGTCGTCTCCCGGTTCGGCGAGGACCTGGAGCGGGGCCTGAAGGAGCTGCTGACCAAGGTCGACTGACCCTTCCCTCCCAGGAGGGGGGATGTCAGCCAGTCCGTGATGCATCACAGCATCATCACACTCGATGCCATGATGCACTGATGCGGACCACGATCACGCTGGACCCGGATGTCGCCGCCTTGCTCGAGCGCGACATGCGCACGCGCGATGTGCCCTTCAAGCGGGCAGTCAACGAGGCGATACGTCGTGGTCTGGGTGCCGAGACAGCACAGGTCGACGTCGTGTTCCCCTCGGCCGACCTGGGCCAGACCTCCTATGAGTTGGACCATGCGACGGCGCTCGCGGCGGCACTGGAGGACGAGGAGCTCGTGCGCAAGCTCAACGAGGGTCGCTGATGCTCGTCCTCGACACCAACGTGCTGATCTATGCGGTGCACGAGCGGTCGGCCCAGCACGGCGCGGCGCGCGCCTGGCTCACCGACTCTCGCGGGGTCGGAGATCGTCGGGATCCCGTGACAGTCGGCTCTGGGGTCGTCCGCATCACCACCAATCCACGGGTGTTCTCGAGGCCGCTACCCGTGGAGGAGGCGCTGGGAGCCGTGCGCTCCTGGCTGGCCCATCCACGTGTCACCGTCCCGGAACCGACGCGCCGGCACCTGGACATCCTCGCCGGCCTGCTCGAGACCACGGGGACCGCGGGGAATCTCACCGCGGACGCGCACCTCGCCGCTCTGGCCCTCGAGCATGGCGGGGCGGTCGCGTCCTTCGACCGTGGCCTGGCGCGCTTCGGCGTGCGGGTCGTCGTACCCACGCCCTGATCCGACTCGGGGGCGATCCGGAGCCTTCCCTGAGCTGCGAGTCCGGGTCCGCTGGGTGTCGCTCCCCGATGCCCTGAGGGTGGTCTGACTGGTCGGCTTGAGGCATGACGCTGATCGCCCCGCCGCCGTTGCCTCCTGCCGATGGTCTCGACAGGCTCGACCAGCGAGGGCGGGGTGGTCTCGACAGGCTCGACCAGCGAGGGCGGGGTGGTCTCGACAGGCTCGACCAGCGAGGGCGGGGTGGTCTCGACAGGCTCGACCAGCGAGGGCGGGGTGGTCTCGACAGGCTCGACCAGCGAAGGGGGAGGGGGCTGCCGTTCGCGCTGCGGCAGGGGCTCCTCCTGGCGGTCGCTGCGGGCGTCTACTTCGCCGTCCGGAGCATCACCGCGGGTGAGCGCGCGGCGGCCACCCAGAACGCGATGGGCATCGTCGACCTCGAACGGTCCCTCGGCATCTACGTCGAGCGCGCCATCCAGGCTGCGGCCCTCGACGTCGACGGGATGACCCGGCTGGTCAACGGCATCTACATCTACGGCCACTGGCCGGTGATCGCGGCGGTGATGATCTGGCTCGCGCGGCGCCGACCGGCGGCGTACGTCGTCTATCGCAACGCGCTGCTGCTCTCCGGCCTGGTCGGCATGCTCATCGTGGCCGTCTATCCCGTCGCGCCGCCGCGGCTGATGGACCTCGGGTTCGTGGACACGGTGACGGCGCAGTCGCAGGCCTACCGGGTCCTGCAGCCGCCAGTGTTCACCAACCCCTATGCCGCGATGCCGAGCTTCCACGTCGGCTGGGACCTGCTCGTCGGGATCGCTCTGGTCCGCGAGGGCGGCCGCCGCTGGACCCGGATCGTCGGTACGGCGCTGCCGCTGCTGATGCTGGCCAGTGTCGTGATCACCGGCAACCACTACCTGCTCGATGCCGTCGTCGGGGACGCGATCGTGCTGGCCTCGCTGTGGCTGGTGAGCCGTCAGTGGGGACGGCGTACGGCGCGCACCACGACGTCGGCCAGCCTCACCTCGCCGGCCTCGGTCTCGACGACCCGCTCGGACTCCGCGGCGGTCACGACCGTCCAGTCCGGAGAGCCCACGAGCGCGGCCACGGACGCGGCGGTGACCGAGGCCTCCGGCGCCGGGCGACCGCCCTCGCCGTGACCGTGGCCGTGGCCCACGACATCGTCGGGAGCCTGCCGGTGTCCGACCACGAGCAGCGACCCGCCCGGAGCGACCCAGCCGGCCAGCCGGGCATAGAACGCCAGCTGCGGGATCGAGGGATGCGCGTAGTGGGTGGTCACCAGGTCGAACCTCTCCTCCGGCTCCCAGGCCGACAGATCCGCCTCGACCCACGTGATCCGGTCCTCGCCGCCGGCTGACCGGGCTCGGTCGCGGGCGCGGCCGAGCGCCTCCGCGGAGATGTCCGCGGCGGTGACCCGCCAGCCGCGGCCGGCCAGCCAGATCGCCTCCGCGCCCGCGCCGGCGCCGGCCTCCAGCGCCGTACCCGGGTCGAGGGCCGCCACCTCGGCGACCAGGTGCGGGTTGGGCGGGGCGGTCGCCATCGCGCCGCCCGCGCCGGTGATCCACTGCTCCTCCCAGTAGTCCCTGTCGAACGCCGGGGTGTCTCGGTCCGCACTCACGCACCCATGCTCGGTGCAGTCCGGCAATCGGGCAAGCCACCGACGAGTGACCGCCCAGAGCGTGCACGAACCACCCAGTATCCGGCCGTGACCGCCCTCTGCTGAGCGTGAGGCGTCGACTGATCGGCCGACTTGCTCCGTGGTTCGTGCACGCGCCGCCGGGGGTAGGCCCGCGTGAGCGAACGGCAGGTGACCAGCACGTGCCTAGGCCGACGCTCCGGTGAGGGCTGGACCCCACTGGACGGAAACGCGGTGGCCGGACGGTGCGCGGGCGAGCATGATGGCTCAGGTGAGCATCCATCAGGTCACCCTGTGCTTCGCCGCCCATGACCCGGTCGGGCTCGCGCGCTTCTGGGGCGGTGTCCTTGGCCGCAAGGTCGTCGACGACGGTCACGACGGGATCGCCCTCGTCCCCGAGGACGACACCGAGCTCCAGATCCGGTTCCTCCCCACGCTGGAGGAGAAGCGAGGGCCGAACCAGGCGCACTTCGACCTCACGAGCGCCTCGGAGCAGGAGATGGACGCCCGGATCGCCCGGGCTCTTGAGCTCGGCGGCGCCCACATCGACGTCGGTCAGCGCCCGGAGGAGGGCCACGCCGTGCTGGCCGACCCCGAGGGCAACGAGTTCTGTGTGATCCCGCCGGGCAACGGCTTCCTCTCCGACACCGGCACGATCGGCGCGCTCTCCTCCGACGGCACGCAGGCGGTCGGCTACTTCTGGGCCGAGGCGCTCGGCTGGCCGCTGGTGTGGGACCAGGACGAGGAGACCGCGATCCAGTCGCCGCGCGGCGGCACCAAGGTCACCTGGGGCGGGCCTCCGGTTGCGCCGAAGTGGGGGCGCAACCGGATGCACCTGGACCTGTACGCCACCGGCGCGGACGACGTCGACCGACTGGTCGCGCTCGGTGCCTCGCGCTTGGGCTCGGCGGCCTCCGGGCGGGTGCCGATGGCCGACCCCGACGGCAACGAGCTCTGCGTGGTGCTGCCCGCCTGAGACACTGCCCGCGTGACCGACCGGACGCTCGATCTCAGGCCGCTCGAGGGGCGCCCCGGTGCGCGCCTGCGGCTGCAGGCTCTGGGCGCCAACAACCTGTGGGTGATGGGCGCGGTGCTCGGGCTCCTGCTCGTGGCGGTCCCGCTCGTCGTGGCCGTCGGCCTGCTGCTCACCGGCAACGTCGAGGACCGGGGCGGCTGGGTGGTGCTGGCGATGGTGTTCGTCGGTGGCGTGTGCGTCGTCGTCGACCTGTGGCGGAAGGCCGGGAAGGCGGACGCCTTCGCGTCGTTCGCCGCCGCCAACGGGCTGACCCTGACCCGGGGTCGCCTCGTCCCGGACTACGCCGGTCGGGCGTTCGCCTCCGAGTCGGCGCTGGTGGTGCAGAGCGTCCGAACCGCCGAGCCCGCCTTCCTCGAGGTGGGCGACCGAGTGCCCTCGACCACTCCACGGTCACGGTGGCATCAGGTCGGACCGCAGCTGTTCCTCCGGGTCCGGCTGGCCGGCCCCGCAGCGGGTCCGCCCACGGAACTCCCCCCGGGTCTGCACGACCGGCTCGAGCGATTCACCGAGGGTACTCCCTGGAGGTCCTCGGCGACGAGCTGACCCTGTTCGGTGGGCGCGCCCTGGGCGTGCCCGAGGCCGACCGGATCGTCGAGGGGCTCGATCTGGCCGGGGAGCTCAGGCGCTGGGCGGACCAGACCCTGGTCGTGGAGCCGGCCCCGCCGACCGACCCGACCGACCCGGGCGGCTCGGCGGCGTCCCCGGGTCGGGGGAGTCGCATGCGCGGTCCCTGGCAAGCCGTGCTGTGGATCCTCGGGCTCCTGATCGTCTTCCCGGTGCTGGTGGCGGTGGTGATGAGCGTGGCCGACGACCGGCTGCGTGGCAACCTCGACGGTGCCCGCCTGGTGGTCGCTCTGTTGGTGCTGGTGGCCTTCGGCCTCGTCGGCTGGACGGCCCGGCGGCTGACCCGTCCCCGCTGACCGTTGCCGGTGGCCGCGGTTCGTGGCAGGTTCGGGTCCGACCACCACCCTGCCTCGGGAGGCTCGCCATGTTCGCTCGACCGCTCGTCGCCGTGACCGCGCTCGCCGCGGTCGCCGTACCCACAACCGCCGCGGCCGCCGCCGACCCGGCCGCCGCCCCGGAGTTCAGCGCCACCGTCGCGCCGGTGTCCGAGGAGTATCGCGACCAGATGATCGGCGTCTCCTGGCAGCCCGGCTGCCCCGTCCCGATCGACGACCTGCGCGTGGTGACGATGACCTACTGGGGATTCGACGGGCAGGCGCACGAGGGCGGCGAGCTGATGGTGCACAAGGACGTCGCCGACGAGGTGGTGGAGGCGTTCGGGGAGATGTACGACGCCCGCTTCCCGATCCGGCGGATGGAGCTGATCGAGACCTACGGCGGATCCGACGACGCCTCGATGGCCGCGGACAACACCTCGGCCTTCAACTGCCGCCCGATCACCGGCACCACCGACCGGTTCTCCATCCACTCCTACGGCATGGCCATCGACATCAACACCGTGGAGAACCCCTACGTCAAGGGCGACACCGTGCTCCCGCCGGCCGGCTCGGAGTTCCTGGACCGCACCGACGTCCGTCCGGGGATGATCGTGAAGAACGACGTGGTGGTGAAGGCGTTCAAGAGCCGGGGCTTCGAGTGGGGCGGCTCGTGGAAGTCGCTGAAGGACTACCAGCACTTCGAGGCCAAGAAGCTGCCGTGACGGCCCGGCGGCGGGTCGCCGCATGACCGAGGAGCAGGTCCAGGTCTACGACGAGTACGGCGCACCGGTGGACGTCGCCCCCCGGTCGCGGGTGCGTGCGGAGAACCTGATCCACGCCGCCACCGGCGTGCTGGTCCGCGACCCGATGGGCCGGGTGCTGGTGCACCGGCGGACCGACACCAAGGACGTCTACCCCGGCCGGTGGGACTTCGCGGCCGGCGGGGTGATGGCTGCGGGCGAGTCCCCGGACGCGGCCGCCCGGCGCGAGCTCGCCGAGGAGGTCGGCGTCGCCGGGGTGCCGCTCACCCCTCTCGGGCGCGGGTTCTTCGGCGACGACCGGACCCGCTACTGGGGGCACTCCTACCTGGCCGAGTGGGACGGGCCGGTCCGCGGTCAGCCGGAGGAGGTCGCCGAGCTGGCCTGGTGGCCGCTGGAGACGCTCGCCGCGCGACTGGACGACCCGGCCTGGTCGTGGATCCCGGACACGGTCGCGCTGCTCGGCCCCTGGGTCCGCGAGCGTGCCGCGGACCGGGCGCCGGTCTCGGAGCCGGGATGGGACAGCGCGGCCGAGGTGGCCGAGGGCCGGTGGGTGGACCGGCGGCCCCTGCGTGCGGAGATCGAGGCGCCGCTGCTGGCCGAGACCCGGCTGCTGCCGCGCTTGGCGCCCCTCCTCCCGCTGGCGGTGCCGGTGCCTCAGGTGATGGCGGCCGAGCCGCTGTGGGTGCGGCACGCCCTGGTGCCCGGCGACGCGCGGCCGGATGACCTGACCGCGCGCGACGGCGAGGCGATGGGGGCGTTGCTGCGGACGCTGCACGACCTGCCGGAGACGGTGTACGGCGACACCGGCGTTCCCTCCGCCGACGCCGCCCGCGCCGAGCTGCTCGAGCAGCTGGACGGGATGCGGCGGCAGGTGCTGCCTCTGCTCGACCCCGACCTCCGGTCGGCCGGTGCCCGTCTCCTCGACGCCGCGGCGGAGGAGACGCCGACGACGCTGGTGCACCACGACCTCGGTCCCGACCACCTGCTGGTGACCGGCGAGGGGCTGAGCGGGATCATCGACTGGACCGACGCCCGGGTCGCCGACCCCGCGATCGACCTGTCCTGGACGGTGCACGGCGCTCCGCGCGAGTTCGCCGAGGCTGTCGCGTCGTCGTACTCCCTCACGGGCGAGGAGCGCGACCGCGGCCTGCGCCGGCACCGCCTGGGTCCGTGGTGGGAGGTGCGGCACGGCCAGCTCGGCGGCGGGGCGTCGTACGTCGACTCCGGGCTGGCCGGAATCCGCGCGCGACTGCTCGGCTGAGCGACCTAGGGTGTCGCCATGCCCGTGCCCGACCACGTGACCATCCGGCCCGCCGTGCCCGCCGACGCCGAGGCGCTGGCGCACCTGCATCTGGACGTGTGGGACGACGCCTACACCGGGCTGGTGCCGCGGGGGATACTGGACGACCGCCGCGAGCGCGTCGCCGAGCGGGTCGCCCGTTGGGAGGACATCCTGGCCCGCCGCGAGCTCCCCGGCGAGGAGGAGCGGACCTGGGTGGCTGAGGACGACGGCGGGCTGATCGGCTTCGCGGCGACCGGGCCGGCGCGGGACAACGACGTGGACGACCTGCTCGAGCTCTACTCCCTCTACGTGCGGGCGTCCTACTGGGACCGCGGCGTGGGCTACGGGCTCTTCGACACAGCGGTCGCGGACCGGGGCGCCTACCTGTGGGTGCTGGCCGGGAACGAGCGGGCGATCCGCTTCTATGAGCGGCAGGGCTTCCGGCTCGACGGCACCGAGGACGAGCAGGACGAGGGCGTGCACGTGCGGATGGTGCGCTACGGGCGGTAGGGGCGACCTGTGGACGGGGTCGGCCGGCTGGACGACACTGGACCTGACGACGAGGAGTCCCTATGACCGCGGCATCCGCACTGCCCCGCCCCCACGTTCCTGCCTCCACCATCCGCTTGGCGCGTGCGCTGGTGGAGGACGCGCGGCGTCGCGGACGGCGGGAGTCGGCGAGCATCGAGGCGGTCGCGCGCACCCCCCTCCCGGACGATCACGAAGACTGATCCGGCCGCTACCGACACGTGGCGAACGTGCGGGGCTCCGCGCCGTCACGGCAGGGGCCATCGCGGGGTTGGGGTGCATCAAGTGCCCTGGCGTGCGTCCGTTAGTGACATCCAGTGCCCGGTCGCGGGGATTTGGCTGCATGGAATGCCCGGTCGCGGGGTCTTGGGTGCATGGAATGCCCGGTCGGGGGAGAGAGGTCAGGAGGGGGCGCCGGAGCGGACGCGCTCGAGCATCCGGGTGACGTGGCCGTGCCCACGGGTCTCATAGCCGACCACCGAGATCCACGGCGTCAGCGAGAGCACCACCAGCGACCAGCCGAGCGGCAGGTTGGAGTAGCCCATCAGCACCGCCGCCAGCAGGGAGAGCCCCATCAGCGCGATCAGCACGACGTGGAACAGGTCCCGGCCGGGCAGCATCCGGTGCACGAGGGCGAAGAACAGCACGATGAACACCGCCATCGAGACGGCCGCCGAGAGCACCGCGCCGCCCTCGGAGATGTCGCCCTCGCCCTGGATGTAGTACGCCGCCACGTGCAGGCCGGTGCCGACGCCTGCCACCGAGGCGATCACCGGGATGTGCCCGAGCCCGAAGACCCACCCCTTGTCCGAGCGCACCTCCAGCACCTGGGCATACGGGATGGCGAAGTAGTTCCACCACAGGCCGACGGTGACGGCGACCCCGGCCAGCGCGATGAGCGCGGCATCCACCGACCATCCGACCTCGCTCACGACCGCCTCGACCGCGGTCGTCGTGCCCAAGATGACCTCGCCGAAGCTGATGATCATGATCAGGCCGTAGCGCTCGGCGATGTGGTGCGGGTGCCAGGGCGTGGTGGTCTGGCGGCCCTCGATCATCCGCGGCCCCGCCATCTCCAGGAAGAAGAGCACGGCCATGGCGGGCACGACGACCTCGATCGGGAACGGGTTGAGCGCGAGGACCACCCAGGCGACCTGCACCGCGAACAGCAGGCCGGCGTACTTCACCAGTGCTGGCCGCCTGTTCGGATCGGCATGCGCCGCGCGCAGCCACAAGGTGATCATCGCGACTCGCATGACGACGTAGCCGGCGACCACGACCCCGTTGTCGACGTGCCACTCGTTCATCCCCTCGAACAGGGCGGGCACGCCGAGGGCGACGATGATGACGCCGATCATCTGGAGGAGTACGGCGAGTCGCATCGCCCAGTCGTCGGTGTCATAGGCCGAGGCGAACCAGGTGAAGCTCAGCCAGGCCCAGATGACCGCGAACATGGTGATCGCGAAGGCGACCAGGCCGTTCCACAGGTGGTCGGAGACGATCGCGTGCGCGAACTCACCACCCGCGATGCTGAAGGCGACCACGACGGTGAGGTCGTAGAGCAGCTCCAGCGGACTGGCGCTGCGCTCGGCGTCGTGCGGGTCGCGTCCCCGCATCGGGATCAGCCCGTGCGGGCGGGAGCCGGTCGTCAGCTCGTTCTGGGACTCAGACACCGATCGAGCCTAGGTGACCGCGGAGCGGTGCGGAAGGGCGGGCAACCTGTGCCACCCTGTGCCCATGCGGACACCGGTGCCTGACTATCTGCAAGAGGTGCTCGACGACTGCGGTGCCAGCACCGACGGCGCGGTCGCCGACTACATCCCCGAGCTGGCGGCGGCCGACCCGGACCGGCTCGCGGTGGCCGTGGCCTCGTTGGAGGGGCCGGTCCACTCCGCTGGCGACGCCGACGTGCGCTTCACCATCCAGTCCATCTCCAAGCCCTTCGCCTACGCCCTCGCGCTGCGCGACCGGGGGCTGGACCGGGTGCTGGAGTCGGTCGGCGTCGAGCCCAGCGGGGACGCGTTCAACGAGATCTCCCTGGAGCCCGACACCGGCCGCCCGCGCAACCCGATGATCAACGTGGGCGCGATCGTCACCCACTCGCTGGTCGGCGACCCGGGCCTGACCCCCGACGAGCGGGACGCCGCGACGCTCGAGGGGCTCTCGGCCTTCGCCGCCCGCCCGCTGGAGGTGGACGAGGCGGTCTTCGCCTCCGAGATGGAGACCGCGCACCGCAATCTCGCGCTCGGCCACCTGGTCCGCGGCAACGGGATCGTCCAGGAGGACCCGGTCCGGCTGGTGGAGGGCTACACCCGGCAGTGCTCGCTCGCGGTCGACGTCCGCGACCTCGCGGTCATGGCCGCGACCCTGGCCAACGGCGGGGTCAACCCGGTCAGCGGCGAGGAGGTCGTGGCGCCGTGGGTGGCGCGGCAGACGCTGAGCGTGATGGCGACGTGCGGGATGTATGACGCCGCGGGGGACTGGTTCACCTCCGTCGGCATCCCCGCCAAGAGCGGGGTGGCCGGCGGCATCATCGGCGCGCTCCCGGGGCAGGTCGGGCTCGGCGTGTTCTCCCCACGGCTGGACCGCTTCGGCAACAGCGCCCGGGGTGTCGACATCTGCCAGCGCCTGTCCCGCGACATGGGCATGCACGTGATGGCCGCCCCCGCGACCAGCGCCACCGTGATCCGCCGGCACGAGGTCGTCGACGGCCGCACGATCCTGGAGCTGCAGGGCGCGATCCACTACGCCGCGGCCGAGCACGTGCTGCGGGTGATGGAGACGATCGAGCCCGGCTCCGGCCCCGTCCTGCTGGACCTGAGCCGGGTCACCGACGTCAACGACGTCGGCGGGCGGATGGCCGAGGAGGGCGTACGCCGCCTCGAGCTCGACGGGCACGACGTGGAGGTCGTGACCCCCGAGCACCTCGGGCGCTCCTGAGCGCTCCTGCTCGTCGTACGGAACACTGGGCGGCGCCCAGCACGCCCGAAGGGAAGGAACCCGATGAAGACCATGACCTGCCGCCAGCTCGGCGGGCCCTGCGACCTGGCCCACCGCGGCGAGAGCGCCGACGACGTGATCAACGCCCAGGACCAGCACCTCAAGGACGCGGTCAAGGCCGGCGACACCGCGCACGAGCCGGCGAACAAGGAGATGCGCGGTCGGTGGAAGCACCCGAAGAAGTCGCTGGGCTGGTACCGCGACATGAAGCGGCAGTTCGCCGAGCTCCCCGAGGACTGAGCCGCGCCCACCCCCGTGCAGGGGTAGCCGGGCACCTGGGTCCCGTGCCTAGGCTGTGCCCATGAACCTGACCCAACTGCCGCTGCGCGCCACCACCGGCGCCTTCATCCTGAACTCCGGCCTGAGCAAGCTCCAGGCCGACGAGGAGACCGCCCAGGGGCTGCACGGCTTCGCCACCACCGCATACCCGATGTTCAAGGACCTCAAGCCGCAGACCTTCACCCAGCTGCTCGGCGCCGGCGAGGTCGCCCTCGGCGCCGCGCTCCTCGCGCCGATGGTGCCCTCCACCGTCGCGGGCCTCGGTCTGCTCGGCTTCGGCAGCGGCCTGATCGGGCTCTACCTCCGCGTCCCCGGCATGCACGAGGAGGGGAGCCTGCGCCCGACCCAGCAGGGCACCCCGATCGCCAAGGACTCCTGGCTGGTCGGCGCCGGCGCCACCCTGGCGCTGCAGGGCTTCACCAGCGGCGTGCGCAAGGCCGGAAAGCGCGCGAAGAAGCGGGTCTCCTCGGCGGCCGAGACCAGCCGCGACGCGCTCCCCTTCTGATCAACCGGCGAGAGCCCGGAGCGGTACGGCGAGGGTGGTGGCGCCGCGGTGTAGCTGCGCCACCACCTCGTCGACCCGCTCGGCCTGGTCCTCCCGCCAGGAGACGGTGAACTCCAGCGCGTCACCGTCGGCGGCGTAGTAGAACCCGATCCCGCCCGGGGTGGTCGGCGCGAAGCCGCACCGCAGGATCTGCCCGCGGGCCCCCAATGACGTGGTCGAGAGGAAGTCGGTGGTCAGCCGGCGGTAGCCCTCGTCCTCGTGCAGCGGGGAGGTCACGCCCAGGCGCTCGGCGGCCAGGCCCAGCGCCAGCAGGTGCCGGTCGACGGCTCGCCCGGACTTGGCCGCCTTCACCGCCTCGCGGTGCGCCTCCGCCGCGGTCGTGACCTGCTCCGGCGTCGCCGTACCGTCCGCGAGCGCGGCCGCCAGCACGACGGCCGGGGTCGTGTTCGGCCGCAGGCACTCGGTGCGCCCGGCGGCGTACTCCCGCATGTCCACGGCCTCATAGGTGCTGCGCACCCAGCCGTACGTCGCCAGCTGGGCGTGCAGCATCAGCCACTGCTGCGCCGCGTCCACGCTGAATCGCAGGCCGTCGGGCACCGGGCTCGGCACCCGCTCGATCCGGATCCGGTGCGCGGCGACCTCCTCGCGGTGCGCCGCCAGATCCGCCGCGATCGCCTCGCGCACGGCGGGCTCGATGATCCAGGTCAGCTCGTCGACCCGGGGCGGCTCCCCGGCGGGCTCGGTCGGGGCGCCCGCGGCCGCCTGGGCGGGGGCGATCAGGCTGGCGACCGTGGCGCCGTCGGAGACGCTGTGCTCCAGCTGCACGCCGACGTGGTCCTCGACCAGCGACACCTGGTAGGTCAGCGGCTTGTAGGCCCACGAGCTGCCCGGCTCGAAGACGCAGCGGCGCAGCCACGCCGCGGGCTCGGCCGGCTCGTCGTCGAGCCGGACCATGAACAGGGCGGCCGTGAGCCGGTCGTAGGCCGCCCGGTTGTCCGGGTCGGCCAGGAGGTCGTCGAGGTACGGCGCCACCCGCTCACTGCCCAGGCTGGAGAGGGCCGCCACGTCCTCCTCCGCCGCCGGGAGCGCGACCACCTCCTCGAGGGCGGCCGCGATCGTGGCCGCGGGCAGCGCCCGCCCCTCGGCGTCGCTGACCGGGACGAACAGGCAGCGGCCGCGCCACAGCACGCCGACCTCCCGGCCGGCGGGGTCGGTCGGCCCGGGGCGCCACTCGTCGCGCTCGGGCCGCGGGTGCCGGATCCCTCCGGCGGCGACGACCCACTGCTGCATGTCGATCGGGTCTCCGCGCGGTGTCTCGTCGGCGGGCACCTCGCCGCGCAGGTGCGCCAGGTGCGCCTCGGCGAAGGCATGCACGACCTCGGCTGCGCGCGCGACCCCGCCCGGCCGGTCGCCGCCGGAGGCCGGCCAGGCCAGGTCGAAGGCGACGCTGCTGCTCAGCGGGAGCGGGGTCCGCACCGTCAGGTAGGAGTCCAGCCAGGCCCGGGAGAGCCAGCTGTGCCCGTCGGCCGCCTCCTGCTCGCCGTACCGCACCAACTCCTCCTGGCAGGCCGGCCCGACCCCCTCGGCGAACTCCGCCACGGCGGCCCGCGTCCTCGCCAGCTCGGCCGGGTCGAGCAACGGCTCGACCGCGGCCAGGTAGCGCGGCAGCGTGTCCTCCAGACTCGGTAGCGGCAACTGCTTCACGAAACCCACCCTCGCTCCTTGACCTGTTACCCGGAACACACGAAGGTATGGGCAACTCAGCAGAGGGGCACTCCCATGAACCAGCCTTCGTCCTCATCGCAGCTCTCCCGTCGCCGGCTGTTCCAGTACGCCGGCCTGGCCGGGGCGGCGGTCGCCGGGCTCTCGGCCTGCGGCGGTGACGACGGCGGTGGATCCGGCAGCGGCCCTCAACAGCGGGGCGGAGTGCTCACCCACGGCGCCACGGGCGGCAGCGGCAAGGACACCCTGGACGCGCACGCCCCGGTGACCAACCCCGACATCGCGCGGGTGAGCAACCTCTTCGAGCCGCTGCTGTTCTGGGACAACAACTACGAGCTGCAGCCCGCCCTGGCCGAGAGCGTGGAGCCGAACAAGACCGCGGACGAGTGGACCATCCGGCTGCGCGACGGGCTGACCTTCCACAACGGCAAGGACGTCACCGCCGAGGACGTTCTCTACACCATCGGCCGGGTCGCCGACCCGAAGAACCCGACGTCGGCCGGCGTCGACCTGGCCCGGGTGATCGACCTGCAGGCGACCAAGGCGATGGACGACCGCACGGTGCGGGTGGTGCTCAAGCAGCCCTACTCGATCCTGGACGCGATCGTCGCGGAGTACACCTTCGGCATCGTGCCCGTCGACTACGACCCGGCCAAGCCGATCGGCACCGGCGCCTTCTCCTATGAGTCCTTCACGCCGGGCAAGACCAGCACCTTCAAGAAGTACGCCGGCTACTGGGGCGATCCGGCCTTCGTCGACCAGCTGGTGATCCAGGACTTCGCCGACGACAACGCCAAGGTCAACGCGCTGCTCGCCGGGCAGATCCAGACCCTGGACAACCTGCCGACCAACCTGATCGACTCGGTGAAGGGCCAGGGCGGAGCCGCGCTGGTCTCCAAGACCGGTGCCTGGGTGCCGTTCACCATGCGGGTCGACACCGCGCCGTTCTCCGACAACCGGGTGCGGCAGGCGCTGCGACTGATCGTGGACCGGCAGCAGATGGTCGACCAGGCGCTCAACGGCTACGGCTCGCTCGGCAACGACCTCTACGCCCCCTTCGACGACGCCTACGCCGGCGACGACTTCCCCCAGCGCGAGCAGGACCTCGACCAGGCGAAGTCGCTGCTCAAGCAGGCCGGCCAGGAGGGGCTGCAGGTCGAGCTGTTCACCGGCGACGACATCAGCGCCGTGGCGGTCGCCTCCGCCAACCTGTTCGCCGAGCAGGCCAAGGCCGCCGGGGTCGACGTACGCGTCACCAAGAAGACCCCGTTCTACGGCGACGACTACCTCTCCTACCCCTTCGCCCAGGACTTCTGGAACACCCGGCTCTACATCCCCCAGGCGGCCGTGTGCGCGGTGCCGGGGGCGACGTACAACGAGACCCACTTCGACAACCCGAAGTTCACCAAGCTGGTCAACGACGCCACCAAGGAGACCGACGAGGCCAAGCGCAACCAGATGCTGGTCGACGCCCAGCAGATCGAGTACGACGAGGGCGGCTACATCATCTGGGGCTTCCGCGAGCAGATCGACGGCTACGGCGCGGGCGTGCAGGGGATCGAGCCGAGCAAGTACCTCCCCCTGGGGTCCTACAAGTTCCAGTTCGCCTCCGTGTCGGCGTGAGCGCGCGATGAGCGTCACCGACGCCCCGGCGTCGCCGATCGAGGAGGACCGACCCGCGCCGTCCCCGCGGGGGCGGCCCGCCGCGGTCAGCTGGCTGCTGTGGCTGCTGCGCCGGCTCGGGCTGGCCGTTCTCACGCTGTGGCTGGTCTCGGTGCTGGTCTTCGTCGCGACCTCCGCGCTGGGCAACCCGGTGCGGGCGATCCTCGGCCGCGACTACGAGGTCAGCCCGGAGCGGGTCCGTCAGCTCGAGGGCCTGCTCAACCTGGACCAGCCGCTGCCGCAGCGCTACCTCAGCTGGCTCGGTGCGCTGCTGCAGGGCGATCTCGGCACCTCGATCGCCTCCCAGCGCCCGGTGACCGAGATGATCGGCGACACGGTCACCAACAGCCTGGTGCTGGTGCTCATCGCCGCGGTGGTGATGATCCCGCTCGCCTTCGGCATCGCGATGATCTCCTCGGCGATGCGCCGCAAGCGCGGGGACACGATCATCCAGACCGTGCTGCTCGCCCTGGCCGGGCTGCCCGAGTTCGTCATCGGCATCCTGCTGGTGGCGCTGTTCTCCACCACCGTCTTCACCATCCTGCCCGCGGTGACCATCTCGGTGCCGGGGACGCCGCCCTGGTCGGCGCCGGAGACGATGGTGCTCCCGGTGCTCACGCTGGTCCTCGCGGTGTCGCCGTACGTCGCCCGCATCGTGCGCGCCACCCTGCTCGAGGTCCTCGACAGCGACTACGTCGAGCTGGCCCGGCTCAAGGGCGTGCCGGAGCCGGTGGTGATGCGGCGGCACGCGCTGCGCAACGCGATCGTGCCGGGCATCCAGGTGATCGCGCTCCAGCTGGCCTGGCTCGCCGGCGGCGTCGTCGTGGTGGAGTACCTCTTCTCCTACCCCGGGATCGGCGCGCAGCTGGTCGACGCGGTCCGCAACCACGACGTCCCGATGGTGCAGGCGCTCAGCATGATCATCGCGGCCGTCTACGTCACGGTGAACCTGGTGGCCGACCTGGTCTCCATCCTGCTCACCCCCCGCGCCCGGACGGAGATCAGCGGATGAGCGCCCCCGAGCCCGTCGAGACCACCTCGCCCCGCGAGGAGCCGTCCGCCTGGCGGCGGCTGATGACCCGGCCCCGTTTCGTCGTGGGCGCCGTGCTGACCCTGCTGGTGGTGCTGCTGGCCGTCGTCGGTCCGTGGGTCGCGCCGTACGGCGAACGCCAGATCACCGGGCCGCCGTTCTCGAGCGTCGGGTTCCTGGGCACGGACTACCTCGGCCAGGACGTGCTCAGCCGGCTGTTGTACGGCGGCCGCAGCGTGCTGATCGTCGCCTTCCTCGGCACCGTCGTCGGCATGGTCGGCGGCGTGCTGATCGGCGTCGTGGCGGCCTATGCCGGCGGCTGGTGGGACGAGGTGATCATGCGGCTCAACGACGTGGCGCTGGCCTTCCCGCAGATCCTGCTCGCGCTGGTCGTCCTGACCGTGGTCAACCCGTCCTGGTGGATCGTGGTGCTGCTCGTGGGCATCTCCCACATGCCCCGCGTCGCGCGGGTGGCCCGCGGCGTCGCCCTCGGGCTGGTCAGCCGGGACTTCGTGCGCGCCGCCGAGGCGCTCGGCGAGCGCCGCAGCCGGGTCATCATGGCCGAGGTGCTGCCGAACATGGACGCCCCCCTGCTCGCCGAGGCGGGACTGCGGCTGACCTACTCCATCGGGCTGGTCGCGGCCCTGGGCTTCCTGGGCTTCGCCACGAACCCGGGCTCGGCCGACTGGGGCCAGATGATCAACGAGAACCGGCTGGCCATGGCCACCCAGCCGTGGGCGGTGCTCGCGCCGGTGCTGGTCATCGGTGTCTTCACCATCGGCACCAACCTGGTGGCCGACGCGATCGCGTCGCTGAGCCGGCGGGACTGAGGGGGCTGCGATGAGCACGGAGACGCACGACGGCGAGCGGACCGGGTCCGGCATCGTCGTCGCCGGGCTGCGGGTCGCCCTGGCCGGCACCACGACCGACGTGGTGGACGAGGTCGACCTGACTCTCGAGCCCGGCGAGGTGGTCGGCCTGGTCGGCGAGTCCGGCTCGGGCAAGACCACCGTCGGCACCGCCCTGCTGGCCTACGCCCGGCCAGGTGCGCTCATCGACGGCGGCGAGGTGCTGCTCGACGGGACCGACGTACTCTCCCGCTCCTGGCGCGAGATCCGCGAGCTGCGCGGCACCCGGATCGCCTACATGCCGCAGGACCCGGCGGCCGCCCTCAACCCGGCCATCCGGATCGGCCGGCAGATGGTCGAGCTGATGGAGCTGCGCGGCATGGGCACCAAGGAGTCGCGGCTCGACGACGCGCGCCGCGGCCTGGAGGAGGTGGGGCTGCCGAGCGACGACGCCTTCCTGCGCCGCTACCCCCACCAGCTCTCCGGCGGGCAGGTGCAGCGGGTCGCGCTGGCGATGGCGTTCATGCCGCACCCGGAGATCCTGGTGCTCGACGAGCCGACCACGGGCCTGGACGTCACCACCCAGCAGATGGTGCTGGACACCATGTCGGCGCTGTGCGAGACCTACGGCGTCGCCGCGCTCTACGTCACCCACGACCTCGCGGTGGTCGCGAACATCGCCGACCGGGTCGCGGTGATGTACGCCGGCCGGGTCGTCGAGCTCGGCCCGCGGGAGTCGATCTTCAACGACCCGCGGCACCCCTACACCCGCGCCCTGCTCGACGCGATCCCGCACCTGAGCCACGCCCGGGCGCTCAAGGGCATCCCGGGCCGCACGCCCGCGCCGGGTGCCCGGCCGTCCGGGTGTCGCTTCCACGACCGGTGCGATGCCGCGATCGAGGAGTGCGCCACCACCGAGCCGGACCTGGTCGCGATCTCCGACACCGCGCCCGGGGAGGCCGTCCACGTGAGTCGCTGCCTGCGGGCGCGCGAGCTGCCGTCCTGGGACATCAACACCGGTGTGGTCCCCGACGCCGACCCCGAGCGGCCGCGCGAGCAACTGCTGCGGGTGGAGGGGCTCGACGTCTTCTACGGCCGCAGCCAGGTGGTGTTCGACGTCAGCTTCGACGTCGCGCGGGCCGAGGTGGTCGCGCTCGTCGGCGAGTCCGGCAGCGGCAAGACCACCATCTCCCGCTGCGTCGGCGGGCTGCACAAGCAGTGGTCGGGCTCGATCGTCTTCGACGGCGAGGAGCTCGCCAAGAGCGCCCGCTCCCGCAGCAGCGAGCAGCGCAAGCGGATCCAGTACATCTTCCAGAACCCCTACCTCTCGCTGAACCCGCGCCTGACCGTGGAGCAGATCGTCCGGCGGCCGATGGAGCTGTTCGGCATCGCGTCGGGCAGCGAGGCCCGCGACCGGGTGGAGGCGCTGCTCGACCAGGTCGCGCTCGGCGCGGGGGTGATGCGGCTGCCGGCCAACCGGCTGTCGGGCGGCGAGCGGCAGCGGGTCGCGATCGCGCGGGCGCTGGCCGCCGAGGCGGACCTGATGGTCTGCGACGAGATCACCTCGGCGCTCGACGTCTCCGTGCAGGGGTCGATCGTCGACCTGCTCGACGAGCTGCGCCAGACCCGCGGGATCAGCCTGCTCTTCGTCACCCACAACCTGGCGCTGGTCCGCTCGATCGCCGCCCGGATCGAGATCCTCAGCGCCGGCCGCGTGGTCGAGGCCGGTCCCGTGGCCACGGTGATGGAGGACCCGCAGGAGGACTACACCCGCCGCCTGCTGGGCAGCACCCCCACGATCGAGCGCCGCGCCTGACCGGTGCCGCACCGTCCGCCATACTGAAGGTATGGACGACACCAACGGGTACGCCGGACAGGCCGCGTGGCGGCGGATCCAGGAGTTCCTGCCGGTCGGCTTCCGGCTGACTCCCGAGACCGAGCCGGCCGAGGAGTGGTGGGACTACGACGGCCACCGGATCCACCTCGACACCTACCGCGACCCCGCGGCGCCCGCGAAGGTGATCCTGCTGCACGGAGTCGGCACCAACGGCCGGCAGATGACCACGATCCTCGGGCGCCCGCTGGCGGCTCGGGGCCTGGAGACGATCGCGGTCGACATGCCGACGTACGGCGTCACCCGGGTCGCGCCCGGCGCGCTGGTCACCTACGACGACTGGGTGCGGATCGGCGCCGCGCTCGTGGAGGCCGAGCAGGCCCGCGACGACCGGCCGGTCGTGCTCTACGGGCTCTCGGCCGGTGGCATGGAGGCCGTCCACATCGCCGCCCTCGCACCGCGGGTCGCGGGCATCGTGGGCATGTGCTTCCTGGACCAGCAGAGCACCCGGGTCCGCGCCGAGACCGCCTTCGACCCGGTCTCCGGGGCGACCGGGGGCGTGGTGATGTGGGTGCTCGCCCGCACTCCCGCGCGCCGGGCGCGGGTGCCGATGCGGCTGGTCAGCAAGATGCGCGCCCTGGTCAACGACAAGGACGCTCTGCGCGCCTGGTATGCGGATCCCACCTCGGCCGGCAACCGGGTGAGCGTGGCCTTCCTGGCCTCCTACCTCGGCTACCGGCCGGCGGTCGAGCCGGAGCGGTTCGACGTCTGCCCGGTCTTGCACACCCAGCCGGCGGCGGATCGCTGGACCCCGGCCCGGCTCTCCGAGCCGTTCCTCCGGCGGCTCCGGCAGGTGCCGGTCTCGACCGTCGAGCTGGAGAACGCCGGCCACTACCCGCTGGAGCAGCCGGGCCTGGACCAGCTGGTCGACGCCGTCGACGGCTTCGTCAGGCGTCAGCTGCCGTGAGCACCTCCGCCTCGGCCCTCGAGCCGTGCGCGTCGACGTGGTCGTCGACGTGGGCCAGGCGGCGGTGCTGGACGGCGATGAGCAGCGCGGAGGCGAGGACGGTCGCGGCGCCGACGTAGAACGGCAGGTGCACGCTGACCCTCTCCCCGAGCGTGCCCGCGATCCAGGGGGCGGCGGCTCCGCCGGAGAAGCGGACGAAGGAGTACGCCGCCGACGCGACCGGCCGCTCGACCGGTGCCGCCTTCATCACCGCCTCGGTGATCAGGGTGTTGTTGATGCCGAGGAAGGCTCCGGCGACGACGACCGAGGTGGCGAGCACGGCCTTGGAGTCGGTCCAGACGGCCATCACGACGAGGATCGCGGCGAAGCCGAGCAGCGCGAGGAGGATCCCGCGCCGGGTGCCGACCCGCCGCTGCAGCCACGGCGCCACCACGACGGAGGTGAAGGCCAGCAGGATGCCCCAGCCGAAGAAGATCAGGCCGACCGCGTGGGCGGACAGGTCCAGGGGGAACGGTGTGAAGGCGAG